>NZ_CP053538.1:1747500-2047500 GCF_013137895.1 Hymenobacter taeanensis | reverse complement strand
AGCGGTAATAGCTGAGCCCTGGCAGCGGCTTTGGGTCAGTGAAGCGGTAGGCCCCGCCAGCTACCCCGGCGGCTACGGTGCCCAGGGGTTGCCAGCCGGCAGTGGTATCGGCCGGAGCCCGCTCCACCACAAACCCCGCCAGAAAGCACTCATCGCGGGTAGACCACTGCAATACGGTTCCTACGCCCGGCACAAACTCCACAAATTGCCCTGTTAAGGGCGCCGGTAGCATAGGGCTGCCACCGCACTCAGGGGTTACAAAGCTTCGGGTGCGCAGCACGTAGCGGCCGCCGGCTACATCGCTGGCGGCATTCAACGTCCGGCTTAGCTGCCCGCGCGCCACGGCGTAGTGCATTACCGCCCGGGGCAAAATCAAGTGCGACAACTGCTGAGCGTGGCCTAGCTCATGCAGCGCCACCGACTCAAAATCAACCTGCGAAGTGCTAGGGTTACCCGGGCCATACTGCCACGCGGTGGCATCATCAAACTGAGTATCTATTTCTTTAACGTAGAAACTCACACTTGTGCGGGCAGCGTCTCGGTAGCAACCAGTGTAATAACTGGTAGTGCGGCCCAGCACGTTGGCCGGCAGATCGGAGCCCGTATCAAAGCCCACCGAGTTTTCGCCATCGTCGGCTACTCCGCTTTTAGTGCGGGTGGTGCCTACCTCCCAGTTTACGCCGGTTTGACAACGCCAGCTAACCAGGGCCCGCTGCCAGGAGGCACTAGCGGCAGCGTTAGAGGCAAAGCCAGGGTCGAAGCGGAACGTGTAGCCGCCCCGGGTATTCTGATTCAGCTCCCCGGGCACAGAGCGCCCCTTAGAGGTCTTGTCCTGTGCATTGGTAGCCGCGTAAATAATAGTAACCGCTAATACACTAGCTACCTGCTGCTGATCAGTGGTGGTAACGCGCACGGTGCCAGTGCCCGCCGTATTACCGGTAGAGGTATAAGAAGGCACCAGTACCTGAATACGGTTATCGGTCCAGCTGACGTAGTCGGCATCCGTTATTTTCGTGTAGGAAGCGCCCCCATCGTCGGCGTTGCGAAACTCTACCGAGCCATTGCCGCGTGAGGCCCCAAACCCGGCCCCATCAATTGTTAAAATGGCACCAGTACCCGCCGTAATGGTGAGCGGCGAGAGAGTACTGATTACGGGGGCTAGCACCTTGGCGGCCGTAGGCGGCGCATTGCGGCGGCGCAGGGCCACCTCCAGAGCAGGGTTTGCCTGCACTTCTCGTGGCTGCGTGCCAGGCACCACCTGCTGGTAGAAATTCTCCTCTAGCGCGGGGTAGGTGCGGAAGGGCTCAGCGGCAGTAACTCCGTTTAGGTTATAGCGCACAAAGCCCTGCTGGCTGGCATACGCCGCCCAGGCTGGCCCTACCGAAGCCGTGCCCGGAAACGCAGCCGGTACCAGAAAAAATACCCCCTGCTCACCGGGCTCCAGGCTTAGGGTGTTAGTTAGCTCCTGCCGATCAAGGCCAACGGTACCGCCCTCTGTGATGAGGGTTAGCTCAGAGCTGGCGTTGCCTTTCAGCAGCTTAAACACCCGCACCCGGTTGGCAGTGAAAATACGCCCATTGGCCCCCCGGAAGCCCTGGCTTTCCAGCACCTCCCCCTCTACAATGAGCGGCACGATAGCGGCGCGCTTGGCAGGGTCGAGTTCCAGCAGGGAGCAGTGAATTTCGGGGCTTGCAACTGGCAAAACCTGAGCGGCTACCCGCGTAGCGCTCAGCAACAGAGAAAGAGTAGAGACTAAAGCAAAAGCCGATGCATTCATACAGTGTACAGGCCTCAGGTGCGGCGCAGGCTCAAGATACAGGATTTGCCCCGCCCTTGGATTTACCTTGCCGCCAAGCCCCCATATTTTATTCATGTCAACTGACTTGGCTTCCGAAATTTTTCCTGCGGGCTTGCCAACCTTCTGCTGGCATCTGCTCTCCTCCTCATAATTCGCCGCACTTATTTTTCGTATCCTATGCGTACTTTTTATTTGGTGTTAGCACTGTCTCTGGGGGCCAGTGCTCCAGCTTCCGTATTGGCTCAAACTACCCCTGCTCTGCCTATAACACCCACACAAACACCTCCTTCTAAAGTTGAAATCACAAAGAGTACCCTGTTCAAGCTCGGCACCGGACTTACCCGGGGCTTTGAGTGGGGCGGCTATTCTGGCTTGGCTGTACCCGTAGTACTGGGCGTAGAGCATCATTTGACTCCCGCCATCTCGTTGTATGGCAATCTGTTTGGTGGTCTGAATATTGGGCGCCGTAGTGACTATAATCAGTCGCTGCTGCGGACTATTGGTGCCGATGCTGGAGTGAGATATTACTACAATCAGGAAAAGCGAAAAGAAAAGGGTCGCGCTACCGGTCCGTTTGTCGGCAATTATTTCGCTCTACAGACCACCTCTTCCTTTTATTCAAACCACCCTCAAAATTCTTTGAACGAGGCTTACCGCTACCAGTATGATAATACTAGCCTGAGCCTATTATGGGGCGCGCAGCGACGCGTAGGCAAGCATGGGCTATTTGATGCCTACGTAGGCGCCGGCCTAGAAAACCCTCAGTTCATTTCGTATCGGAACGGTTACCCCGAGTACAAGCGCCAACTAGGTATAAAAGCCGCAATAGGAGTTAAAATCAGCTTAATTCCTTAAGCTACTTTCTCCTGGAACTCAAAGAGGCCTACACCTTAGCTAGCAGCGAGTGTAGGCCTCTTTGGTTTAGAACAAGCTCCCCTGCACTGGCTGCGGAATTACACGGGGTGGTGTTACCTGTAGGCCAGTCAGCTCATGCAGTCGGGCCAGGAAGTGCTGCGCCCAGAGCGGGGAATGCATAATATCTTTCTGGTGAATAAATATATAAGCGGTATGTAGGCCACCTTCCAGCCAGCTGGCAATGCGGGCGGCCCAGTCGTCGGCGCGGCGGAAGTCAGAGTCTACCAGGCCGTGGCCGTTGAGGCGCACAAAGGCAGTGGATGTGGTCAGGCGCATGTGCAGCACGTCGCGGCGGCCTGCCACATCACTTAGCACCAGCACTTTGCCCAAAGCCTCCAGCATAGCCGAAACTGAGGCTAGCAGCTCTTTATCGGCAAACCAAGCGGGGTGGCGCAACTCCACAGCCAGCGGCACAAAGTCGGGAAAGTCGAGAAGGTACCGCTCCAGGCGGCGTAAATGCTCGGGCCCGAACGTGGGGGGCAACTGCAAAAAGGCGTGGCCTAGCGTTTCACCCAAGCCCTCAATAGCTCGGCAGAACGATACAGTCAGGTCGTCGGCGTTGTAGAGGGCGCGGTCGTGGCTGATGCTCTGGGGCAACTTAGGGCAAAACCGAAATGTAGCCGGCACGGCCTCGCGCCATTTGCGTACCGTAGTAGCATCTGGAATGCGGTAGTGAGTAGTGTTGAGCTCAATGCCGTTGAACTGCCGGGCGTAGTGGTGCAGGTAGTCGGCATCTTTAATGCCCGCCGGGAAGTACGTGCCCAGCCAGGCCTTGTTAGTCCAGATGGGGCAGCCCACATATACTCGCGGTGGGGCAGGCTGGGCGGGCAGAGACCGAGCCAATACCCCGGCCGTTTCGGGGTGGTCGGGGGGCAGGCGGAAGTCTACGTAACGCAGGTCAGAAAGGCGGCCAAAATCCATACCCAAAGGTACGCTGAAACCTGCCGTTACTCTATCACGCTGCCTGTCCGCTACTTGCCTAAGTAAGTGCTAAGCTGAACCGTTAACTCTTATAAAAATTCCGAGACTTTTGCAACCTGCCTCTAGCTCCATTCTCCACTGTATCACCAAATTTTTTTTATTCGTTGATAGTCTAATTTTTCTGTCGCCCCGGAATAAGCCTAATAAGAATACAAAATCCGTCTTGGGGAAACACAATCAGCTATTTGGTGTAGCAACAATGAATTATTTAAATACAAGATTTCTTGAAAAAGGTAAATTTAATGAGTAGTGCCTGACCTTATACGAGTGTACTGAATGAGGTGGTTTGGTTGCTGCGCCTAGATTTGTCGGACTCACCAACCAAGAGAATAAATGAAGTTGACTACACGACTGCATGTCTCGGGCTTGATGATGGCCATGCTCCTCGTGCTGCTGACGGCCTTCTCGGCCGTAGCCCGTACGATGCGGGTAAGTGATGATGAAAAAGCCCCGGCCGCTTCGGCCAAAAAGGCCGCCGTACTACGGGGCCGCGCTTCCTGGTACGGAAAGGAACATCAGGGTCACCGCACCAGCAGCGGTGAGCGGTTTGACCGCAACAAGTACACTTGCGCCCACAAAACCCTGCCTTTCGGCACCCGCTTGCGCGTTACCAACCCCGAAACCGGCGAGGCAGTAGTAGTTCGCGTGTCAGACCGCGGCCCCTTCCGCCACCAGCGCATCCTGGACTTGTCTGAAGTAGCCGCCCGGCCCCTGGGTATTATCACGCACGGTGCCGTATCGGTAGTGGCGGAAGTAATGCCCGAGGACACCCCTCTCGGCCCTACTGAAGCGCCCGAGAACCTGAGCGTATTACTTAACGATACTACCACCGCCGAGGTAAGCGTGCATACCAACATTCAGGCCGGCGAAACCGAAGCCGCTGATGTTGCGCTGCTGGCCGAGCCCGCTGCTACGTACGTTATTCAGGCCGGCACCTTCGGCGACCTGCGCAACGCCCAGGCTCTGATGGAGAAAATTCAGCACCTAGAGCCTAAGCTGATAGTAACTGCGGTAGCCACCAACTCGCCCGCAGGCAAGCCACTCAATCGGGTGGTAGTGGGCCGTTTTGCCACGCAAGCCGACGCTGAACAAGCACGGCTCCGACTACAGCGCATTGGTATTGCCGGGCTGGTCCGGCAGGGTGAGAACCTGTAGGCCACTTCCAGGCAGAAGCTCCTCATAAATAAGCCGTTCCTTCATCAGGAACGGCTTGTTGCGTTTTGCGCAGGCTATCTAGGAACTCCTAAAAATATAGTAGACTTAGATGAGTACTTAAAGTGGTTCGGTCGAGGCTCTTTTAGCCTGCCCCTGGGCTTTCAGGAATATCCGGCCAAGGGCGGCGCTGCTACGGCGCCGTTTGAACAGCGGTAGAGCAGGGCAAATTACCGCACAATACAATGCATTTACTACCTTCCCAGCTCCTGCTATCTGGTAGTTTATGCTTCGTATTCTCAAGGCTGGCCTCGCGCTGCTCATTACGCTTACCCTTACTTGGGTTTTGAACACCAAACAGGGCGATGTGCCGCCCATTGGCAAGCTGCTGAGCCCCTACCGGGGCTTCTGGCAGAACGGGGAAACGGCTGAGGCAATTGAAAAGCCTCTCACCCTCAAGCTACCTGGCCTACACGCGCCAGTGCGGGTGCGCTTCGACGACCGGCGGGTGCCGCACATCTTCGCTGAGAACGAGCACGACCTGTACTACGCCCAGGGCTACCTCACGGCCCACGACCGGCTCTGGCAGATGGAGTTTATGACCCACGTGGCCGCCGGGCGCATCTCAGAAGTGGTGGGCCCGAAGGCGCTGGAGTACGATAGATTTCAGCGGCGAATGGGACTGGCCTACGGGGCCGAAAACTCCGTGCGCAGCATGCTGCAGGATTCTATTACGCGGGTGGTGCTGGAATCATACTCCGAAGGCGTGAATGCCTACATCAGCAGCCTCGCCCCCAAAGATTACCCCTTTGAATATAAGCTCCTGGATTATGCCCCCGAGCCCTGGCAGCCGCTAAAGTGTGCGTTGCTGCTGAAGCTGATGGCCTGGGACCTGAGCGGCCGCTCCGACGACCTGCGCCTAAGCAACATCCTGAGCAAGTACGGCCCCGCGGTAGTAAACGACCTGTTCCCCGACTACCCCAACCGTACCGACGCCATTGTACCCACCGGCTCGCCGCTGAACTTTAAGCCCCTGCCGGTGCCCGTAGTGCCCCCGTCGTTTCAGGCGGCGCTATCAGACAAGGTGCCGGCGCGGGAGCCGGATGCTGAGTTGGGCTCCAACAATTTTGCGGTGGCAGGCAGCCGTACGGCCTCGGGCCTGCCCATTCTGGCCAACGACCCGCACTTGCAGCTCAACCTGCCCAGCATCTGGTATCAGGTGCAAATGGTGGCGCCCGGCGTGAACGTGTATGGCGTAACCATACCGGGCGCGCCGGCCGTGATTATTGGCTTTAATGAGAACGTGGCCTGGGGCGTGACCAACGTGGGCGGCGACGTGCTCGACTGGTATCAACTCAAGTTCAAGGACAACACCATGCACGAGTACTGGCACGATGGTCGCTGGAAACCCATCCGGCGCGTGGTGGAGCGCATTGTGGTGCGCGGGCAGCCCGACCGCCTCGACACGGTGCTCTACACTCACCATGGCCCCATTGTGTACGACCGGGAAGAGAAGGTATTCAACAAGCAGACACCCATCCGGCACGCCATGCGCTGGACCGCCCACGATGGCGCCAACGAAGTACTGGCATTCTACCGCCTCAACCGTGCCCGCTCTTACCAAGACTACAGCGCGGCCCTGAAAACCTACGGCTCCCCGGCCCAGAACTTCATCTTCGCCAGCAACCAAAACGAGCTTGCCATTCGGCCCAATGGCCACTTTCCGCTGAAATGGCCAGATCAAGGCAAGTTTATTCTGGATGGGACTGATAAGGCCTACGACTGGCAGGGCTGGATTCCGATGGAGCAGAACCCGCACGTAGAGAACCCCGCGCGTGGCTTTGTGTCGTCGGCCAACCAGCCCTCAGCAGGCCTAGACTACCCCTACTACCTGGGCTGGGACTACGCCCCCTCTGACCGGGGCCACCGCATTAATGAGCGCCTGGCGAAGATGCATAAAGCTACCCCCGACAGCCTGCGACAACTCCAAAACGACAACCTGGGGGTAAATGCCCGCACAATGGTGCCCTGGATGCTGGAAACAATGGTGGGTACTAAGCTAACTGACGGGGCATATCCTTTTCCTGCGCCTACTTCCCCCGAAGGGGCGGCCATACTGGTGCTGGCTGATTGGGACTACGAGTATCGGTCTGATGCCGTGGCTGCGTCTGTTTTTGAGTTGTGGTACACTAACCTAGTTGACCGGCTGTGGCAAGATGATTTTGGAGCAAAGGCGACTGGCCTAGAAATGCGTTACCCATCGCAAGACCGTACCAATCGTTTGTTGCTAAGTCAATCTATGGGGGCCCGCTTTGGAACTGCTCCGGCCAGCCCCTGGATTGACGACCGCACTACTCCTAGGCGTGAGAACGCGCGTGAGTTGCTCGCGGCTTCTTTACACTTTGCGGTTGATTCTCTCACGCGCAAGTTTGGGCCGATAGGCCCTAAATGGGGTTGGGCCAACCAGAAGAGCACTGACATCAACCACTTAGCTAACCTGCCCGGATTTGGGCGTATGGATATTGACTGCCCTGGCAGCCGCGGCAGCGTGAATGCCACCGGCCCGCGCAACGGCCCCTCCTGGCGGATGGTGGTGGCGCTGGGGCCGCAGGTGAAGGCGTATGGTATCTTCCCCGGCGGGCAAAGCGGCAACCCTGCTTCGGCGTATTATGATGATATGATTGAGAAGTGGCGCCAAGGACAGCTGGACGAGCTGGTGTTCCTGCGCGCCGCCGATGAAAACCACCCACGGCTGCAGGCCGCCTGGCGAATGGAGTCTGCCCAGTAGCCAGATGCGGCATCTACCTACTTGTTGTTACCGCCCTACGGCGTCCACTCCTGATTTCGCAGGTTACTTTCTCGGAGTAACGGTGCTTCTTATCAACTTCTATCAATGAAATCCTCTGCTCTTCTTACGCTTCTGATGCTGATTGTTTGTGCGCTAGGCCAGTTACTGCTGCCATGGTGGTGCATTGTGCCCATCTGCTTTCTGCTGGCTGCCTGGCGCGGAGCTTCGGGTGGCCTAGCGTTCCTGGCGGGGCTGCTGGGGGCTGGCCTGAGCTGGTGGATTCCGGCGGTGTGGCTAAACATGCACGGCGTGGAACGGCTGGCGCAGCGGCTGGCTACTTTGCTGCCTCTGGGAGGCAATGCTGCGCTGCTGGTGCTACTATCCGGGCTGATTGCCGGCTTAGTGGGTGGCCTAGCGGCTTTAAGCGGCGCGTGGTTCCGGCAGGTCCGGGCGCCCAAGGCCACGCCTGTAGGTACGCGCTAACTCCACTGAAGTACTCAGCAACAAAAAAGCCGTTCCCGAGGCAGGAAACGGCTTTTTTGTTGCTGAGTACTGCCCTAAGCTAGTTTAGAACTGCGAGATGAAGGCGTAGGCCGACAACGTATAAGTAGCTACCGACGTGAAGTGGTTGCCGCCCTGAATGGGGCGCAGCTCTACCTGCTTGGCGCCCCGGGCCTGCATGGCCTTATAGGCATCCTGAGAGTTGAAGTAGGGCACGTAATCATCGGCGGTGCCGTGGAAGAGGGCCGTGGGCGCCTTGGGCTGCCAATCGTAAATGTCGTTGTCGCGGAAGGCAGCCAGAAGAGCCGGGTCAGAGTCCGTGAGCACGCTCTGGCGGAAAGCATCGGTGAACAGCTGCTTGGGCAGACTGGGTACGGAGCTGAACGGGTTAGCCTGCAACTGCGTAGCGTGAGGCTCTTTGAAATACGCTGATAGCGGGCGGTTGAGCTTGTATACGCGGTTGTATGTATCCAGCACCCACACGTAGGTGCTCAGGAAATTCAAGGGCTGGTCAGAACTAATAATGTACTTGGCAAAAGCCGTTTTATGGTAAGCTCCGGCCCCGGGGGCACTGGCCGTTACGGGCAGCACCGACGCATACTTTTCTTCCAGCAGCTTGTGCAGGGCCATGGTAGCATAACCACCCTCAGAGTACCCGAGCAGAAAGTTCTTCTCCAGCAGCTTCACGTTTTGCTGCTTACAGAACTCGCGGGTGGCACGCAGCATGTCGGCGGAGGCCGAAGCCAGCGAGGCCGCGTGCTCATATGGGTGCGGCAAATCTTTGGAGGCCCCGTAGCCGATGTAGTCGGGTGCCGACACCACGTAGCCGGTAGAGGCCAGCACCGACACCGCCGACCATAGCTCGCTGCTCTGGCTATAGTGTGAGGGGGCCCGGTCTTCATCATCGGGCCGAATGGTGCCGTGCTGGTAGCTGATAACCGGCACTGGCTGGGTTGTTACGGGCACCAGCACCGCCCCCGAGGCCGTAATACTGCGGCCATCAGTGTTCTGGGTGGTATAGGTGAGCCGGTACACTTTAATGGGCAAGCGGGCCAAAGCCCCTACCAGCGGTACATCTCCTACGCGGCTGGCTAGCGTGGCCTGGCTGTATTCCCCAATAAGGGTGCTGCCTACCAGTACGCTGGCCGGGGGAGTTACGGGTGGCGTTGGAGCGGCTGGGGCTGTGGTAGCATCGGGCGTGGGCGACTCGCTTTTGCAACCCGTAGATGCTGCCAGAAAAACAAAGAGCCACGCAAGCAGCGCGGCAGGTACGCGCACAGGGCGTTTACTGAACATAGGGGGCTTCACAAAGATATTTTTCGAGCTGAGTACTTCTATTATCCTCAACATCAGGCCCGGCAAATAATTCATCTGGCGCTGGTTCCATCTCCTTTTTTGCTTCCTGAAAAAAGCGTTGTAGCTGAGCTACCCAAGTTTGTTTTATGTTTAACTAAATTATTAGTTGCATAACGTATTAATTAGTTATACCTTGAGGTACTTCATTCACTTTCCATGTCACAGACCTTTCCTGAACTAACCCGCGCCGAGGAGCAGGTGATGCAGGTACTCTGGCGCCGCGGTCCTTCTTACGTGAAAGATGTACTGCCCGAGCTACCTGCCCCTACCCCAGCCTACAACACCGTTTCTACCATCATCCGCATTCTGGAGCAGAAAGGGTTTGTGGGCCATGAGGCCTTCGGGCGCACGCACCGCTACCACGCCCTGGTAGCCCAAGACGACTACCGGCGTTTCTCGCTGCGCAAGTTGCTAGGGGGCTACTTCGGGGGCTCCTTCTCCCGGCTCGTGTCCTTCTTCGCCAAGGAAGAAGACCTGGATGCCCAGCAGCTAGAAGAGCTGCTTCGTCATGCTCAACAGCACCCACCCGCAACCCCATCAGCCGATGACTCTCTCCCTCCCACTTCTGAACCTGGGCAGCCTGGTTAATTGGCTGTTGCTAAACACCATACTACTCGGGGCCTGCTGGCTGTTCTATAAGTTGCTGCTGCGCCAGGAGCGCTGCTTTCAGTTCAACCGGCGCTTCCTGCTGTACACTCCCTGGCTGGTGCTGGTGGTGCCGCTACTGCTGGGGGCAGCTGGCCCTTGGCTGGCAAGCTGGCGGCAAATATGGGCAACGGCCACACCTGGCGCCACGGGCTTGTTGACAGGTGGTGTGCTTCCCGGTATCACTATTCAGGCTACTGGCCCGCTCAGCACTGCTGCCGGGGGGTACTGGCTGGTACTGGTGTACGCAGCCGGAGTGCTGGCGCTGCTGGGCCACCGCGCCTGGCAACTCCTGCAGCTTTGGCGCCTGGCGCGCACCTGGCCCAGAGAAGCTGGCGCGGGCTACACCCTGGCCTACACGGGTGGGCGGCGCCCCGTTAGCTCTTTCGGCCGCCTTATTTTCTGGGACGAAACGCTGGCACTTTCCCCTGCTGAGGCCGCCCAAATCCTGCGCCATGAGGTAGCGCACGTGCAACAGCGGCACTCCCTGGAGCGGCTGAGCCTGGAGCTGGCGCGAGTACTGCTCTGGTTTAACCCCTTTGTGCACTTCTACCCAAAGGCGCTGGAGCTTACTCACGAGCTGCTGGCCGACGAGGCCGCGCTAGGCCAGTCGCCGACTACAGCAGCGGAAGCCTACACTACCCTGCTGGCCCGGTTGGCGCTGCGGCAGCTTCATCCTAACCTACCGCTGGCGCTATCCTTCACCCAATCTTTCACCCTTACCCGTATCCGTATGCTTACCTCATCATCTCCCGTTCGGCGCTGGAAGCAATGGCTGCTGGCCCCCTTAACCATAACACTAGTGCTGCTGGTAGCCTGTGAAAAATCAATGGAGCCTGCGGGGCCCACCTCACAAGCTTCTGCTTCTGCGGAGGATACCCCTCCGCCCCCACCCCCACCTTCTGCCCCCGAGGAAGCCCTCACTCCGCCCCCACCACCCCCGCCCGCTTACACCTATGTAGAGCAGATGCCCGAATACCAGGGCGGGCAGAGCCAGTTATTGGCTGATATAGGCAAAACCGTAGTTTATCCGGCTATTGCCAAAGCCGAGAAGCTGGAAGGGCGCGTATTCGTGCGCTTCATTGTAACCTCCAATGGCAGCATCCAGGCAGCTGAGGTCACTAAAGGAGTTGAGTACAACGTCACTTATCCGGGTGAAGGGGGGAAGCAGATGACTACAAAAATCATTACCCCGGCAGCGCAGGCCCTCAACGAATCAGCCCTGAATGCCGTGCGCAACCTGCCCGGCAAATGGGCCCCCGGCCGCCAAGACGGGAAAGCTGTTGATGTTATGTATACCGTGCCCATCACCTTCTCCTTGAAGTAACCCCCCGGCCAGTTTGGTACGCACCCAGACTGGCCTACGTACACTAACCGATAGTTTAGCCACCTCACTTATGAAACTACTTGCTTGCACAGGGGCCCTCTGGTGCTGGGCCACGATTACTGTTGCGGCCCAAACCACCCCCATTCTGTATCCTAAGCTCAGCAAAACGCTCGACAGCCTGGCCTATGTTGATCAGTGGCCCATGCAGCAACTCTTCAAGCAGCTGCCCGATAGTGCCGGCCGCAACTTGGTGCAGGTAGAGGCCGACAACTATGCGCGTCATCAGCCCCTACTCGAAAAAATTGTGCGCCAAGTGGGCTACCCCGGCTTCCGGCAGGTGGGCGAGAAAAGCGCCAATAACTTCTGGCTGCTGGTACAGCACGCCGATGCCCACCCAGCATTTCAACGCCAGGTTTTAGCGCTGATGCTCCCGGAGGTGAAAAGGAAGAATGCCAACCCCGTAAACTACGCATACCTCACCGACCGCGTGGCCATCAACTCCGGCCAGCTAGAAGAATACGGCACGCAGGTGGTGTACGAGGGGCCGGGCCTCGGTAAAGCCGTTCCTAAATCCTTGCGCGACCCGAAGAACGTGGACAAGCGCCGGGCCACCATTGGCATGGAGCCGCTGAAAAGCTACCTCGACAGGATGAACAGCACGCACGAGCAAATGAATAAGCCCAAAGCTGGCGCCCCCCTTTAACCACCATTATTGATCAGGCATTTCACGTTTCAGCTTATCCCCCCTATAGCTTCTTCTATCTGCCAGGCCAGTCGAGCACCTATATTTAGTTGCTAGTCATGAGTTTACCTGAAAGCAGCGCCGCCACTTGGGTAGTACCGGGTGGTGGCGCTATGCTAGTGGCCTAGCGGATTAAAAGCACATTAAAACCACTTCTTTCTGAGAGAAGCACTAGCACCGCATTCCGACTTTACCCAGAAAACCCTCTAACTTAGAGGCTCCATTCGCATTCAACCTGTTTCTCTTCAGTGTCTTATTTCCGGACCATCACCCGCCTGACGGCCCCCGCGCTGGCTTCTTTGGGCCTCGCCTTTACTCTCACTACCCTGCCTAGCTGTGGGTCGCGCTCTGGCACCGATGCTGAGAACCCCACGGCAGTAGCTGACACCACCAAGCCTGTGGTAGTGGATAGTGCGGCGTTGAAAATGGCTGCTATGCGCCGCGACTCGCTGAAGGCCGACTCTATTGTGCGGAAAAGCGGACAGCTGCCCGGCGCCATCTTGCCCGGCCACCGCATTATTGCTTTCTATGGCAACATCCGCTCGAAGGGCATGGGCATCTTGGGGCGTGAGCCCAAGGAGCAGATGTTCCGCAAGTTTGAAGGCGTGTTGAAAGAGTGGCAGGCCGCTGACCCTTCTATTCCGGTACAGCCTGCCCTGCACAACGTGACCATTACGGCCCAGGGTACCCCCGGCAAGGATGGCAAATGGCGCCTGATGAACTCCAAAGCCACTATTGAGGAGGTTATTTCCTGGGCCCGGGAGCATAAGTGCATCCTGTTTCTGGATGTGCAGCCAGGCCACAGCACGCTAGAGGCTGAGCTGCCGAAGCTGGAGCAATACCTGAAGCAGCCCGATATTCACCTGGGCATCGACCCTGAGTTTTCGCTGTCCACCATGCCCGGCGTGCGGCCCAATCAGCGCATTGGTACGCTGGATGCCAAGGACGTGAACTTCACCATCAACTTTCTGGCCCGCATTGTCAGCGAAAACCACCTGCCGCCCAAAGTGCTGACGGTGCACCGCTTCACCCGGAAGATGATTACCAACTACAAAAACATCAAGCTCGACCCCCGGGTGCAGGTAGTGATGCACATGGACGGTCACGGCGAGCCTACCCTCAAGAAGGACTCATACCACGACTACATTCAGACTGAGCCCGTGCAGTACACTGGTTTCAAGCTGTTCTATGAGTACGATGCCCGGCCTAAGCCCCACCACATCATGACGCCCAAAGAAGTGCTGACCGAGCTGACTCCTAAGCCGCTTTACATTCAATACCAGTAAGCTCCTGCGGCTTGCGCCTGAAGCCCCGCCCTTTCTGGGTGGGGCTTTTTGTTTGTCCGTAGGCCACCCTCTATCAGGCGGGCAGCCCGGCTTCATGCAAGCTTTACTCTACCCCGGTAATTTTACGCGCCAGATATATCTTGCCGGCCGCCCCTTTCCGGATGGCAGCCAGTTAGTATCTTTAATCAGTAGGAGAGGCACGTGCGGAGTAACAGGATACCAGCCGCTTATTCTCCGTTTGTCTCTGCCATGGCTTTTAGCGCTTCCCTATCTGATTATTTGCTTTTATTTCGGCACCTGCCCGGTAACCTGCTGCTGCTGACTCCCGATGCTGATTTCACTGTTGTGGATAGCTCGGAGGGGTACAGCACGGCGGCCCGTAAAAACCGGGAGCAACTGGTAGGGCGTCCTTTTTTTGAGGTCTGCGCTCCTGCTACCCCAGCCAGTCATCAGCGGCTGCAAGCCTCTCTCATGCACGTGCGGCAGCACCACCAAGAGCATACGGCCTCCGGCCTCCGGTATGATCTGACCTGCCCAGCAGAACCGGAAGGCGCCCCAGCAGTGCACTATTGGCAAGCTACCCACTACCTCATTCTGACGGAGGAGGGCACGCTGCGCTTTATTCTGCAGAAGACGGAAGACGTGACGGCTCAGTACCAGGCGGAGCAACCGGCCAAGACACATACCACTCTGCTAACAGACCAGGAGCGGGCCCACTTTCTGCTGGAGGCGTTGCCGGTAATGATGTGGTCTACCACCCCCGATGGCCTGACCGATTACCAGAACCCACGCTGGCTGCAGTTTACGGGGCGCCAGCCCGAGAAGCTAGAAGCCACCAGCTGGCTGGAAGACATTCACCCCGACGACCGAGTGCGGGCGCAGCAGGCCTGGAGGGAGGCCCAGGCAAACGGCCGCTTTTATGAGGTAGAGTACCGCCTGCGCCGCCACGATGGTCAGTACCGCTGGATACACAGCCAAGGAGTTGCGCAGCGGGATGCCAACGGCACCCTCTTGGCCTGGGTTGGCGTGGGGTTAGAGGTGCACGACCAGAAGCAGGTGCAGCAGCAGCTAGCGGCCAAAGACCGGCAGCTGCACCAGATTCTGCAGCAGATTCCGGCGCACGTTGCCACGCTTGAGGGGCCAGAGCACATCTATACCTTCCTGAATGAGCGGAGCAAGCAATTATTTGGCGGCACCGTGGAGCTGGGCGTCCCAGCCGCCAAAGCCCGGCCGGAGTTTATCAGCAATGGCTACCTGCATCTTATTGATAAGGTATACCGCACGGCGGAGCCTTTCCTGCTCACCGAGATGCCCATGGCCCAGCCGCCCGGCCCCGACGGGACCACGCCAACGCTTTATTTCGACGGGGCTTTCCAGCCTCTTACCAATGAAGAGGGCCAAACCCAGGGGATTCTGGTTTTCGGGCTTGATGTAACCGAGCGAGTACTGGCCCGGCAGCGCACAGCGGAGTTGATGGAGGAAATACGGCAGCAGGATGCGCAGTTCCGCACGTTGGTTGAGTCGCTCCCATTGTTCGTGTACATTGCCGATGCCGAGGGCAAGGTTGTGTATTTCAATCCGCAGCGCCACGCCTATACGGGTCAGGATTCTGCTGTGTATGATTGGGAAGCAGCCATCCACCCCAATGATTTAGAGCGCATCAGAGGGTTGTTTGCGGAAGGACGGAGGACTGGCTTACCCTGGTCGGGAGAGTTCAGGCTGCGCCGCCACGACGGGCAGTACCGCTGGCACCTCACCCATGCCGTGCCCCTGCGGCTCTCTACGGGCACCATCAGCCGCTGGTATGGCTCTACCACAGACATTCACGATGCCAAGATGTTTCAGCAGCAACTGGAAGCAAAAGACCAGGAGCTGCTGCAGATTCTGAGCCAGGTACCAGCTTATATTGCCACGGTTACTGGGCCCGACCACCGGTTTGTGTTTGCCACGCCCAATTACAACCGCCTTATGGGCGGGCGGGTGCGTTTAGGCCAGCCCGCCGCTGAGCTCCTGCCCGAAGTGGCCGCTCAGGGTTTTGTGGAACTGCTGGATACCGTGTACCGCACTCAAAAGCCCTATATAGGCCACGAGAACCGCATTGAGTTGCTGGACCCAGCTACGGGCGGCACTCAGGAGTATTATCTCAACTTCGTGTATCAGCCCCTGTATGGTGCTGAGGCGCAGGTGCAGGGCATATTGGCCTTTGGGGTAGATGTAACGGAGCAGGTATATGCCCGCCAGCGCGCTGAAGCACTAGCCACTGAGGTGCGCCGCAGCGATGAGCGCTTGCGCCGCATGACGGAGGCATTGCCCAATATTACCTTCATCAACGAGGCCTCGGGAGTAGGCCACTACGTGAGCCCCCAGTGGTACGCTTTTACTGGCCTACCGGAAGGATCCTCTATCAGTAACCACTGGCGGGAAATAGTACACCCCGATGACCTAACCCGAGTTAATGAAGAATACCGCCTAGCGCGGGAGCAGAAGCGTGGCTGGAGCTTTGAGGTGCGCTTCCGCCGCCACGACGGCCAATACTGCTGGTTCTTGAACCAAGCGCAGCCTGAATACGACGATCAGGGCAACATAGTGCGCTGGTACGGCTCCGACACCAACATAAACGCGCAAAAAGAGCTGACCGAAGCCCTGCAGCAGAGTGAGCAGTACTTCCGCTTCCTCTCGGAGAGTGTGCCACAGGTTATCTGGACGGCCGAGGCAGACGGGCAGGTAGACTACTTTAATGACCGCTTATTTGAGGTAACTGGCCTACGCCCCGCCGATTGCCTGGGCCGCTCTGCGTGGGCCGCAATTCTGCACCCCGATGATCAACAGCGCAGCCTGGAGGCATGGCAGACGGCCGCGCAGGCAGGCGCTGCCTATGAAAATGAGTACCGCTTCGTCTCCCGTACGGGTGGCTACCGCTGGTTTTTGGGCCGCGCCGAGCCCCTGCGCAACGAGCAGGGAGAAATTGTTCGGTGGTTTGGCTCCTGCACCGACATCGACGATGTAAAGCAAACGCAGCAGCTGCTGCATCGGCAGAACGCTCAGCTCACTCAGATCAATCAGGCCCTGGATAACTTCGTGTACACGGCCTCTCATGACCTGAAGCAGCCCATTACCAACATGGCCGGCATTTTTGAGGAGCTCAAGCGCACGGCCACCTTTCATGATGAAGCGGCGGGCCAGCTAGTAAGCATGTTTGAGGGGGCCTTGCAGCAAATCAATACCACTATTCATGACCTGTCGGCGGTAGTGCAGGTGCAGCGCCAGCACGAGCAGCTGCCAACGGAGGTAATTGAGCTGCTGCCGTTCACGCAGGAAATTCTGCACAGCCTGCAAGACCAGATAGACGAGCTCCACGCCCAGGTTACGCTGGATTTCGCCGCCGCCCCGCTGCTGCTTTTTGTGCGCCCCAACCTGCAGAGTATTCTCTTTAACCTGCTCAGCAACGCCCTGAAGTACGCCGCCCCCCAACGCCCCCCCCAGATAACGGTAACCAGCAGCTGGCCTGAGCCCAACCTGCTGCTGCTGATGGTGCAAGATAACGGCCTGGGTATTGACCTGGAACGCCATGAGCGGCAGCTGTTTCAGATGTTCAGGCGCTTCCACCACCACGTAAATGGCTCCGGCATGGGCCTGTATCTCGTAAACCGTATTGTGCAGCAGATGGGAGGCAGCCTGGAGGTGGAAAGCGAGGTAGACAAAGGCACCTTGTTTCGGCTGCTTCTGCCCACTCAGAAACCTTAAAGGCAAAAAGCCGCCAACCCAGTGGGCCGGCGGCTTTTTTATGTTACTACACCCCGTGCGGTTAGTGCGCGGCGTTCAGGTCTACCTTCTCGCCGGGCCGGGCACGCTTAATCAGGAAGATCAGCGGTACGCACAGCAGGAAGAAGGTCCCGATCATCAGGAAAGTCTGTGAGTAGGTAATCAGGGCCGTCTGCTTCATGAGCATGCCTTCCAGGGCGGCGTAGGCCTGGCGCTGGGCCTGCACTATGTCGGCGCCTTTGGCCATGAAGTTGGCAATCAGGCCCTGCATACGTTGCTGCGTTTCGGGGTCGTAGAGCGAAATATTAGGCAACAGGCCTACGCGGTTCTGCATGGTAGTGCGCTCCAGGTAGGTACCTACCAGAGCCACCCCAAACGAGCCGCCCAACTGACGGATCATGCCGGTGAGGCCTGCAGCTTGGCCGGCATCCTTGCCGCTCAACCCAGCCAACGACATGGTGGTAATGGGCAG
The DNA here is from genome assembly GCF_013137895.1 of Hymenobacter taeanensis. Classification (NCBI taxonomy): domain Bacteria; kingdom Pseudomonadati; phylum Bacteroidota; class Cytophagia; order Cytophagales; family Hymenobacteraceae; genus Hymenobacter; species Hymenobacter taeanensis. The sequence continues at coordinate 2,029,775 of NZ_CP053538.1, read as the reverse complement.
GAACAGCAGAGCCAACCCGACGCCCCGCAGCATGAGGGGCCAAAAGAAGTCGCTCTCACCGGCAGTAGGCGAAATTTGCGTGCTCATCCAGTAGGAGAAGACGAAGAAGATGCCAAAGCCTACGGGCAGCATATACTTCTGTGATACCCCCGCCTGAATGGATTTACCCACAACCGGCATCATGAAGCCCGACATTAGCGCGCCCGGCAGTAGCAGATACCCCGTTTGCTCAGCGGTGAAGCCTAGAATCCGCTGACAGAAAATTGGGAATACGAACACGGAGGCAAACAGCCCGAAGCCTAGAATGAAGGAAAGGAACGAGCCCACCGCCAGGTTGCGGCTCTTGCCCAGCACCCGCAGGTCTACTACCGGCTGCTTGGCGGTTAGCTCGCGCCAGATAAAGCCTACCATACCAACAACGGTAAGGGCCGTAAACAGCAGAATGCTCTGGTCTTCGAACCAGTCGTTGCTTTCGCCCTGCTCCAGCACGTACTGCAACGAGCCCACCCCAAGTATCAGCAGGAAAATGCCCAGCCAGTCAATCTGTCCAAGTGGCCTTCGGATGGCATTTTTAATTCGCTCAGGGTCACGGATGAATAATATGGTGAAAATAGAGGCCATGACGCCCACTGGCACGTTCACGTAGAAAATCCAGGGCCAGTCGTAGTTGTCCACAATCCAGCCGCCCAGGGTGGGGCCAATGGTGGGGCCAATAATAACGCCCATGCCGAACAGGGCCTGGCCTAGGGCCAGCTGCTGGGGCGGGAAGGTATCAATGAGAATGGCTTGGGAAGTTGCCATAAGGGCACCACCGCCCACGCCCTGAATGAAGCGGAAGGCTACCAGCTCCCAGATGTTGGTGCTCTGGCCGCAAGCCATAGAGGCCAGCGTGAAGAGGATCACGGAGAACAGGTAATAATTCTTGCGACCGAATTGCTCGGCCAGGAAGCCCGTCATCGGAATCACGATAACGTTGGCAATGGCGTATGAGGCCACTACCCAGCTAACCTCCTGCTGCGTGGCCGAGAGGTTACCCATCATCTGGGTAAGGGCCACGTTTACAATGCTGGTATCAATGAGTTCCAGCAAGCAGCACATCACCACCGTAATGACGATGATCCACTTGGTAAATCCGGTTTCCATACGGTGAAGTTGTGAAGTTGTGAAGTGATGAAGTTGTCCGTTCTTGGTGCAACGGAGCTTTATCTCTCACATTACTTCTGTGTTATATGAATGAAGAGCTACCAACCAACCCCCTATCTTTCAATGAAGACATTAGGACACGGACAAAACAAGCTTTGCTTCGCGTTATCAGATTGTTTCAGCAGTTGCCCCGCACAGGTGAGGCGGATATCCTTGGAAAGCAGTTGTTACGGTCCGCCACATCGGTAGCGGCTAACTTTCGTGCGGCATGTAGGGGCCGTTCATCTGCTGAATGGTATGCTAAGCTGTGTATCTGTGTTGAAGAGGCGGATGCAACTCTCTTCTGGCTCGAACTAATCGGAGAGGCCAGTATTTTCCCGGCTAACAGGCCTAGAGATAGAATATAAAGAGATTGTATCCATCCTAGCTTCTATCCGGAAAAAGGCCAAAACCAAGCTATGAAAGGTGAAGCTAGCTGACATAGAAGTCACAACTTCACCTTTCGCAATTTCACTACTTGGTCGTCACTGTGGCGGTTACGCTCATACCGGCGCGCAGGGGGTGCTCAGGGTCCACTTTGTCGAGGACGATTTTCACGGGTACGCGCTGGGTTACTTTCACAAAGTTACCGGAAGCGTTATCGGGGGGCAGCAGGGCGAAACGGGCGCCCGTAGCAGCCGACAGCGACTCAATTTTGCCCGTGAATTCTTCATGAGGGTAAGCATCTACCTCCACGCTCACGGGCTGGCCTACGCGCATGTTTTCCAGCTGAGTCTCCTTGAAGTTAGCAATAACCCAAGTGCGGCCGCTGGCCACAATACCGAACAGTTGCTGGCCAGGGCCAACTACCTGGCCGGGCTGCACACCTTTCTTGCTTACCGTACCATCGGCCGGGGCCTTAATGGTGGTGTAGCTCAGCTGCAGCTGGGCGTTGTCGAGGTCGGCCTGGCGCTGCTTTACTACGGCCTCCGCCACGGCTACCTGCTGCTGGGCAGCCGTTACCTGCTGGCGTGCTACGGCTACCTGCTCCTGAGCCGTAGCCCGCTGAGCAGTAGTGGAGCGCAAGTTGGCTTGCACGGCGTCGTAGTCGCTCTGCGGAATAATGTCCTCCTTGCGCAGAAACTCGCTACGCTTCAGATCTTTCTGCAAACGGGCGCGGTTAGCATCACTCACGCCAATGCTGGCCTGGGCGGTGCGCACATTAGCCGAAGCCGTGCCTACGGCGGCGCGGGCAGCAACAACATTCGCCTGGGCGGCAGCCAAAGCGGCCTGGGCAGCATTCACGCGCTGCTGGTAGTCAGAGGGGTCAAGCACTACCAGTACGTCGCCCTTCTTCACCGGCATGTTGTCATCTACTTTCACCTCCAGTACGGGGCCACCAACGCGGGGCAGCACGGGGTACACGTCGCCTTCTACCTGAGCGTCATCGGTTTCTTCGTGCGTTTTGCCAAACTGGTAACGCTGCCAGCCGAAGTAGCCGCCAACAAGCAGTACCAGAGCCAGTACGATTAGTATAATGGGGCGCTTGGAGCGGCCTGCAGGTTGCTCGTCCAGTACTGGCTCGTAAGCCGCGGATTGAGTAGGCGCTACGGCCGAATCGTGTTGAACGGGGGTTGCCATATGGGTACTTGGTTGTTCGTTGTCGGTTGTTGAGGAGAGGCTGACCGAGTGGCCTAGGCCAGCCAACAAATACTTACGCCGATTGGCGGTATGCTTTGGGGCAGCCGGGCTTCACCAGCAGCGTCACGCATGAGGCGGTGCGCACTACGGTTTCGGCGGTGCTGCCCATTAAAAAGCGCGTCAGGCCCGTTTGGCCGTGCGCTCCAATAACAATGATGTCGGCTGGGTGGCGGCGCGCTTCTTCTACGATTTCCTGCGCCGCATTGCCGTACACAATTGCCGTAGTTACCTGAGCACCTGTAGCTAAGGCTGCTTCGCGGTGCTGGGCCAGCTGATGAGCAATTTCCATGTCATTCAGAGGTGCCGTAGGAGCCGCTGGTCCGGGCTCCAGCACGTGCAGTAGCCGCAACTCAGCCCCCGTACCCGCCGCCAAAGCCGCTGAGTAGGTCACCAGCGCCTCCGTTGCGGCAGAAAAATCAATCGGACACAGGATGGTCATGTCAGTTGGTGAAATTGTGAGAGGTGAAGTTGTGAAGAGTGTATAAGCAAAGGCCGTGAGCTATCCTGTGGGATCAGCCGTTCGCAACTTCACCTTTCACAACTCCACCGCTTACCAAATCTGCTCGCCGGTGGCGCGCTTGAGCTGGTACTGGCCTAGGGTGTAATTGTAGATAGCCTGCAAACGAGCCAGGCGAGCCTGCGCCAGCGAAGTCTCTGCATCGAGCACGTCGAGGTTGTTGCCTACGCCGTAGCGGTAGCGGGCTTGCGCCCGGGTGAGAGCATCACTGGCCTGGTTAATCTGCTGCAGTGCGTTATCGTAGCGGGCCGTGCTCGACTGGATGTTGTTGGCCGCCTGGCGCACATCGGCACGCACCTGCTCCTGGGTGTCCAGAATGCGGGCTTGGGCCCCCCGGATATTGGCAGCGGCTTCTACCCGTTGGTTTTTGTTGCGGTTACCATCGTAGATGGGCACCGAAAGCTGCACCACGCCCACTGAGTTCGGACGAATACGGTCGAGGTTAGGCAGGTAGCCGTTCTTGGCACCTAGCTGCCCCCCAATACCCAGCACGGGCATGTTACTGCGCTCAATCAGCTTTAAGTTCAGATTGGCAGTTTGCTCAGCGTCGCGGGCCAGCTTGATTTCGGGGCGGTTAGCCTCGGCAGTGGCCAGCGCAGCGTTTACATCAATGGCTTGCGGCTGATAGGCAAAGGCCCCACGCACGGGCACGTTTACATACTCGGGGCGGTGCAGCAGGCGAGCCAGCTGGGCTTGCTGGTTGTTGAGCTGGTTCTGCAAGTCAATCTTGGTGTTCTGAGCCTGCGTAATGCGCACCTGCGTGGTGGTCACGTCGAAGCGGGTACTAACGCCCCCTTCCACGCGCTTTTCCATCTCGCGCTGGTGCTGCTGCAGAGAAGCTATCTGGGCATCCTGCACCTTAATGCTCTCGCGCACAAACAGAATATTGTAGTACACCTGCACGGCCGAGTAGGCTAGGTCGCGGCGCGTCACGTTGATCTGGTCGGTAGCCGTCAGGCGGCGGCTTTCCGCCAGGTTGTAGGTAGCATCCTTCTTGCCGAAGTCTAGCAGGCCATACTGCAGCGTGATGTGGGCATCGTAGTTGTTGTTGGGAGCCAGCTGGAAAACCGGCGCATCGGGGCTGAGCTGCAGCTTCACCACGGGGTCGATGCGAGTATAGGTGGCGGTGCCTGATATCTGAGGCAAAAAGCCCCCGCGCGACTGGGTAACGCGGCTAGTGGCGGCGTTAACCTCCTCCTCCAACGACGTAATAGCTGGGTTGGCATCCAAGACCGAACGGATGGTACCGTCCAGCGACAAGGAATCAGAAATGATAGGCCCTTGCTGTGCGTGGGCCGCGCCGACGGTCAGGAGCCCTAAGGCTACCAGGGGGACGGCTAATGTTGGTCGGGAAAGCATACGGATGTACGACTTGGTAGTGCCCGCCTATTACCCAATCCTGTGCCAACCCATTAAAATCATTTTAATGTCTAATCAAATCGCCCATAACAGTCTCTATTGGCATAAAAACATTGTATAATACAATAGCCCAACTACAGGCTGGCAAGATGATTTTTCCTTATATTTGAGGAATGCCTGAAAATAAATCCTGATATTTAAGGAGTTTTGCATCCGCTGCTGTTATCTGGCTAGCGGTTGTTCTGTCAAAAACAGGTCCGCTCTTTCGGTTCTAAAAAATATTACTAGGCGTATACATCTTTTGGTGATTACCCGGCCGACGGCAGTCACTGGATTCACGCCCACTTCTCAGTGTTTGTTATGCCTGATCAGGACGACTCTTTACTCCTATACCTCAACGACGCTATTGCCACTACCCGCAATAAGGAGGACTTGTTTAGGAACGTGACCGAGAAATTGCGGCTGATTTTTCCTTTTGATGCCATTACCATTCTGTCGCTGGATATGGAGCACCAGTACCGGCGCGTGTTTCTGCGTGATTACCTCGGGGATGTCATCATCCCGGACATATCAAACCATAAATACCACCGTGCTGCAATTGAAAGGACGCCAATTGAAGGGTTTGTTCGTCAGACCCATATCCAGCATTACAATCTGGAACAGCTGCTGCAAGAATACGGTAGCTTTCAGCCCTTTCACGCGCTGCTGAACCAGGGTATGCGCTACCTCACGGTGGTGCCGCTGCGCACGGGTGGCCGCCTGATTGGGTTGCTTTCCTTGGTGGCTCGGCGCCAGCCAGACCTCTCAGAGCAGGATGCTGATTTGCTGGAGAAGATAGGAAGCCTGGTGGCCGTAGCCGTTACCAATGCGCTGGCCTTTGAGGATATTGCCCGCCGCGAGCAGGAAAAAACCATGCAGCTGGCCCTTAATAATGCGCTGCTTAGCATTAAAGAGCGAGGCGAGCTGTTTCGGGCTATTGCCACGGAAATCAACCAAGTGGTATCCTATGACTATTTCGGGGTGCGGATCCGTCAGCCCGATTCGCCGGTGCGGGCACTGGCAGAGTTCAGCAAGCAGCCAGACGGCTCCTTTCTCGCCCTGGATGAAAACCGTTTTGATGACCTGCCACAATCAGAGGCCAGCAAGCAGGCCGTTCTGGACCTTTTCTCCAAACCAGGAGTGTATGTAGGGGCTGATTTTGAGGCCCTGGCCCGCCGTTACGACATGCTGCGCTATATCCGTGAGCAGCGTGGCACGCAATCCATCCTCTGCGCGCCCCTTGACTCCGGCGACGAATCATCGGCGGTAGTTATTCTGGCTAGCTATCAGCCGCTTGCCTTCAGGGAAGAAACATTGCAACTGCTCCTAACCCTGGTGCCTCAGATCCGGCTGGCCATTCAGAACGTGCTAGCCTTCGAGCAAATTGACTTGCTCCGCACTCAGCTGGAGCGGGAGCGCACCTATCTCATCGACGAAATCAACACCACGGCCGCGGCCCGCCTCGATGACTTTGTGGGCGGCAGCGCCGTGATGCAGCAGGTATACACCCGGCTGGCCCAGGTAGCCCCCACCGATACCACCGTGCTGATTGAAGGTGAAACGGGTACCGGTAAGGAGCTGGTAGCCAGGGCCCTGCACAACCTGTCGCCCAGGGCCGAGCGGGCCCTGATTAAGCTAAACTGTGCTGCGCTGCCGGCTCAGCTCATTGAGAGCGAGCTGTTTGGCCACGAGAAGGGCGCCTTCACCGGGGCCCACGACCGGCGCATTGGCAAATTTGAGCTGGCTGATGGGGGCACCATTTTCCTGGATGAGGTGGGCGAACTGCCCTTGGATTTGCAGGCCAAGCTGCTGCGGGTGCTGCAGGAGAAGGAATTTGAACGCATTGGCGGGCGGCGCGTTATTTCCAGCAACGTGCGGGTTATTGCAGCCACCAACCGCGTGCTGGAGGAGGAGGTAGCGGCTGGTCGTTTCCGCGCCGACCTCTACTATCGCCTCAACGTGTTCCCTATTCGGCTGCCTGCCCTGCGTGAGCGGCCCGAGGATATTGAGCCGCTGATGCGCCACTTTCTGGAGCGCTTCACCAAGCAGATGGGCAAGCCTGTACGTGGCCTACGTGAGCGGGACCTGCGGGCCATGCAGCAATACGGCTGGCCCGGCAACGTGCGCGAGCTGGAGCACGTGCTGGAGCAGGCCGTAATTGTGAGCCAGGGCCCTTTCTTGGAATTTGCGGGCTTCTCGGCGGTAGCCCAGGCGGCGCAGGCACCTACGGCCACCCCAGAGGCTGGCGGACCCATCAAAACCCTGAAAGATCAGGAGCGCGACCACATATTAGCGGCCCTGCGCCGCACGGGCGGCCGGGTAAGTGGTCCTACCGGGGCCGCCGTGCTGCTCGATATCAACCCCAAAACCCTGGAGGCCCGCATGAAGAAGCTGGGCATTCAGCGCACCATCACGGCGGGGTGAGGCTGCTCTATACCAGCCCTGGCAGGCCCATAATATTAGGGCTTTTGCCGCCTTCCAAAAATCTCAGCCGTAGGCCATACTATTAACTCACGTAGCCTTACCTACTATGGCCCAGCCCACCACCACACCCCAGCATACTGACCCTGCCACCAAGAATCAGGAGAAAAAGAACGAGGAAACCATCAAGGATAAGCCTGATGGCAAAAAGAAGACCACCCAAAAAGGGTAAGCAATTTGCCCCCTGGTAAGCCCGGCCGCCCTACGCAGCCGGGCTTTTTAGTGGCCTAGCGCAGCAGAAGGGAGCTAAACGTAGCGCCAACAGTGTTTTGCCCGTACTTTAGATCCGGATGCCTGTTCTCGACTTCGACCCCACTCAACTCACCCGCGACCATGTGCTGCGTGCCTTGCGCCAGCTAGACCGTGAAGGGCAGCGCATGCCCCTCAGCACCGTCTACGACCTGGTGTATAAGGGCCGCCGCTACGCGCCGCGCACGGTAGCCCGCCTGGCCTGGCGGCTAGCCTGCCAAGAGCCCGAAGCGAACTGGCCGCTGGCGGCCGGTGCCCCCACCAACCGCGTACTGGAGCAGCTTGATTTTACGATTGCCACCAAGCGCCCCACCCTCGAAAACTCGGCGCTGGATGGCGACGTGGCGGCGCAGGAGGCCATGCAGGAGCTGTACCCACCCAAGGCTACGAAGCCAGCTCCGGCGGAAAAGGGGCCTACTCCGGCTCCGGAAGCCACGGCCCAGGAGCCCACGCTGGCCTACGCGCTGCCCGCTGCCGTACCCTACAGCCGCGAACAGGCACTACAGGAGCTGTTTATTACGGAGGATAAGCTTGAGGCTACCCTGGCCGCTTTAGACAGGCGGCGTAATCTGGTGCTGCAAGGCCCGCCGGGTACGGGCAAAACGTTCCTGGCCCGCCGCCTGGCCTGGCTGCAGCTGGGGGCTACGGATGCGCAGCGAGTCGAACTCGTGCAGTTTCATCCTAGCTACAGCTACGAGGACTTTGTGCAGGGTTTCCGGCCCGATGCGCAGGGCACTTTTCGGTTGCAGGAGGGCGTACTATTAAACTTCTGCCGCCGCGCCGCTCAGGAACCTGATCAGCCGTATTTTCTGCTGATTGATGAGCTGAATCGGGGCAACCTAAGCCGCATTTTCGGGGAGCTGCTCCTGCTGTTGGAAGCCGACAAGCGCGGCCCCGAACACGCCGTGCGCCTCCCCTACTTGCCCGCTGAGGCGCCTCGTTTCTACGTGCCAGCCAACGTGTTCTTCATTGGCACCATGAACCTGGCCGACCGCAGCCTGGCGCCACTTGATTACGCCCTGCGCCGCCGCTTCGCGTTTGTGGAGATGGAGCCAGAGTTTGGACCGGCGCTACAGGCGTTTTTAGCCCAGCAAGGCGTACCTCCTACCGTAGTGCATCGCCTCCTGACTCGCCTCACGGAGCTCAACCTAGCCATTGCCGATGACCCCGAATTGGGCCCAGACTTCCGCATCGGGCATAGCTATTTCTGCCAGCCCCCCACCAAGCCGGCCGAGGCCGAGCAGTGGCTTACATTAATTCTGGAACAGGAAATTGCGCCGCTACTGGATGACTACTGGCTTGATCAGCCCGCTAAAGCACTGGCCCATAAGAAAAAGCTGCTGAGGAAGTAAATGAATGGTCAATTTGCTCTGGCGGGAGCCCCTTCCCCTCGGGAGAAGGGCTTGAGTTACTATTACAACGTCCGCTAGAGATGCCGTTGTAGTACTAATCTAAGCCCCTCTGCCGAGGGGTGGGGCCCCCCGCCAGAGCAAACTATCTACTTCCCCGGTGCAGCTACTCTCCGCGCATGATTCCCATTCAAAATCTGTACTACCTGCTCTGCTATGCCTGGAACCGCTTGCCGGAGCAGGAGGAGCTACTGGCTACGGATGCCGACGCGTTTCACCGGCCGCTGGAGCTATTGGCGCATGTGTTGCTGCGGGGTACGCGCCGCCTGCTCCGGCAAGGGCTGGCAGTGGCCTACAGCACCCGCGAGGAGGAGCTGACGGAGATTAGAGGCCGGGTGCAGCTGGCGCCTACGGTGGCGCGCAACCTGCTGTCCCGGGGCCGGGCCGTCTGTGAGTTCGATGAGCTGGGGCCGGATACGCCTTTTATCCGTTTGCTACTAGGTACGCTAGGCCACCTCAGCCGCTCCCGCAGTTTGCCCGCCCCGTTGCGGCATGAGCTGCGCCTGGCGCAACGGCGTTTCCCGGCCAATATCCCCCCTGCTACCTTAACGGCTGAGAACCTGCGAGCAGTGCGCCGCCTGCGCCCCACTGGGGCCAGTGGCTTTCTGCTGAATGTGTGCGAGCTGGTATACCAAAGTGCCTTACCCGCCCCCGATGCCGAGGGTCCGGCCCGTTTCCGCGACTTCCGCCGCGATGAGGTGCTGATGGCGCGCCTGTTTGAGCAATTTGTGCGCAACTTCTACCGCCTGGAGCAGCGGCGGTTTCGGGTGCTTTCTGAAACCATTGCCTGGCAGGCGGAGGCACCGGATGAAGCGGCGCTAGGCCTCTTGCCGGCCATGATAACAGACACTACGCTGGAGGCCCCCGACCGCAAAATCATCCTCGACACCAAGTACTACACCGCCGCGCTGCGCACCCGCTATGATCAGCAGAAGCTGATTTCGCCCCACCTCTACCAGCTCTACGCTTACCTCCAGAACCAGCCTAAGCTACCCGAGCAGCAACTGGAAGGCATTTTATTGTACCCGGCAGCGGCACAAACTGTTGATGTGCGCTACACTCTCGGCGGCCACCCGGTGCGCATTGTAACTATTAATCTGGAGCAACCCTGGGAGCAGATTGCGGCCGATTTGCTGAGTTTGGTGAAGTAAAACCAGCCACTCCGGGCATGTGGTGCATCAAGCCAGAGACAAGAAATGCGGGAAGTGGCCAAGAGGATAACCTAGATTCCTCTCTTCAACTGGAATAGCAGAAGCCGTTTTACTGGTAATTTTTTCATCTTTTCGGCTACTTTTTTGAAAAAATGCAGCCCTGTAACGGCATTTGCGTCGTTTGGTTGCAATTGGCCGGGCTTCTGGCTAAACTTCACCACGCATATCCTCTCCATCACCAAAATATTACCCTCTTGAAACGACGCGACTTCGTAGGCCTGACCGGGCTGGCGACCGGGACTTTGTGGCTCCCTTCGCTGCCAGGCTTTGGCGAATCAATTCTAGTGGACCCGGCCCGCCTGCTCGAAACCGTAGACCCCGCCGTGAAAAAGCGGCTGGCTGATGCGGCGCTTAATGCAGCTAAATCTGCTGGCGCTACTTACGCCGATGTACGGATTGGGCGCTACCTCAACCAGAGCATCTTCACCCGCGAAAAGCAGGTACAAAACATTGCCAGCGGCGAAAGCTACGGTGCTGGCATCAGGGTTATTGCCAACGGCACCTGGGGTTTTGCCGCCACCAACATTGTCACGGAAGCCAGCTTGGCTAAAACGGCCCAGCTGGCCGTAGAAATTGCCAAGGCCAACTCCAAAGTGCAGAAAGAGAAGGTGCAGCTGGCCCCGCAAAAGGGCTACGGCGAAGTTTCCTGGAAAACTCCCATCCAGCGCAACGCCTTCGAAGTGCCAGTAAAGGAGAAAGTAGAACTGCTGCTGGCCGCCAACGCCAAAGCCCTCGACAATGGCGCCAACTTCGTAAACTCCAGCCTCTTTCAGGTAAACGAGCAGAAGTACTTTGCCAGCACCGATGGCTCCTATATCGATCAGGATGTACACCGCATCTGGCCTACGTTCAGCGTAACGGCCATTGACCGCACTACCGGCAAGTTCCGCTCGCGCGATGCCCTGAGCTCTCCCATGGGCCTGGGCTACGAGTACCTCACGCCCAAAGCCGCCGACAAAATTGCCGGTCCGCAGGGCACTGGCCTTATCGGCTACAAGCAGAGCTACGATATTCTGGAAGATGCCACTCTGGCCGCCCAGCAGGCTAAAGCCAAGCTCACTGCTAAAAGCGTAACGCCCGGTAAGTACGACCTGGTGCTCGACCCCAACCACCTGGGCCTGACCATCCACGAGTCGGTAGGCCACCCCTTGGAGCTCGACCGTGTGCTGGGTTACGAAGCCAACTACGCCGGTACCTCGTTCGCTACCATGGAGTGGAAGGCGAAGAACATTCCTTACGGCTCCAAATACGTGAACATTGTGGCCGATAAACTGCAGCCCGGCTCGCTGGGTGCGGTGGGCTACGACGATGAGGGCGTAAAAACCAAGGAGTGGGACCTGATTGAGCAGGGCAAGCTGGTAGACTACCAGAAAACGCGCGATCAGGCCCACATTGTGGGTCAGAAAGAATCCGATGGCTGCTCTTACGCCGACTCCTGGAGCACGGTGCAGTTCCAGCGCATGCCCAACGTGAGCCTGCGCCCCGGCAAGGAGAAAATGAGCGTTGATGATATGATTAAGGGCGTGGACAAGGGCATTTACATTGCCGGCCGCGGCTCTTTCTCCATTGACCAGCAGCGCTACAACTTCCAGTTTGGGGGCACCGTGTTCTACGCCATCGAGAAAGGCAAGATTGCGGGCCAGCTCGAAGACGTGGCCTACCAGGCCAACACCCAGGAGTTCTGGAACAGCTGCGCCGGCAGCTGCGACCAGTCGGACTACCGCTTGTTCGGCTCGTTCTTCGACGGCAAGGGTCAGCCTTCACAGGTTTCGGCCGTGAGCCATGGCTCCGCCACCACGCGCTTCAACGCCGTGAACGTGATTAACACGGCCCGTAAACTCAGCTAGGCCACTCCTGGCTGCCATTCCGAGCGAAAGCGAGGAACCTGGGTGACAAACCAGCATTACGCTGACCCAGATTCCTCCCTGCGGTCGGAATGACAGCTAGAACAGCATCTCTCCCCATCAGAAATCAGCACAATACGCAATGGCAATACTTTCCAAAGACGAATCTCAGGCCATCCTTAAGAAGGTTCTGAGCTTTAGCACCGCCGATGAGTGCGAAGCCACTCTAACTGGCTCAACGGGCGGCAACGTACGCTCGGCCCGCAACTCCATCAGCACCAGCGGCGGCATTGATAACGTAGCCCTGTCCGTGGAGGCCCGCTTCGGCAAGCGCAGTGGCGTGGCCACCTGCAATGAGTTTGACGACGCCACCCTGCGCCGCTGCGTGCAGCGCGCTGAGGAAATTGCCCGCCTCGCGCCCGAGAGCCCCGAATATATGCCCCTGCTCGGCCCCCAGAAATACCTGGAGTCGCCGCAGGCGTTTGCCAAGAGCACGGCCAACATCACGCCCGCTTACCGCGCTGAGCAGGTAGGCGCCAGCATGAAAATCTGCGACGAGAAAAAGCTGACCTCTGCGGCCTTCCTCAACGACTCGGCCGGATTTGTGGCCAAGCGCAACAACAAGGGCCTGGAGGCCTACCAGCAGCGCAGTGGCCTGGAGTTCAGCATCACGGTGCGCACGCCCGACGGCACCGGCTCCGGCTACGCCACCGCCGACTACAACGACGCCAGCAAGTTTGACGCGGCTCTGCTGACCCGCATTGCCGCCGATAAAGCGGCCGGCTCGCGCAATGCCAAGGCCCTGGAGCCCGGCAAGTACACCGTAATTCTGGAGCCCGCTGCCCTCGTTGCCAACACCGACGCGTCGCTGATGCAGGCTTTGATGAGTGCTCTTGACGCGCGCAACGCCGACGAAGGCCGCTCGTTTTTGAGCAAAAAGGGCGGTGGCAACCGTAAGGGCGAAAAGCTTTTCGATGAGCGCGTAACCATCTACTCCGACCCTACCAACCCGGAAATTGCGGACCTCACTTTCTCCGGCGACGGTCGGCCCCAGCAAAAGGTAACCTGGATTGAAAAGGGAGTAGTGAAAAACCTCTACTCTACGCGCTACTGGGCCCAAAAGAACAGCATTCCGGACCTACCCCGCCCCGGTGGTTGGATAATGGAAGGCGGCACCCAAAGCACCGCTGACCTTATCAAAGGCACTCAGCGCGGTATTCTGGTAACGCGCCTGTGGTATATCCGCCCCGTTGACCCGCAAACGTTGCTGTACACCGGCCTCACCCGCGACGGAACCTTCTACATCGAAAACGGCAAGATCAAGCATCCCGTGAAGAACTTCCGCTTCAACGAGTCGCCGATTATTATGCTTAACAACCTGGAAGCTATTGGTAAGCCGGTGCGCGTAGGCGGTAACCTGGTGCCCCCGCTCAAAATTCGGGACTTCACCTTCACCAGCCTTTCCGACGCCGTGTAAGTAGAATTGTCATTCCGAGCGCAGCGAGGAATCTGGGGGTTCCTTTTACTGCATGAGCCAGATCTTCACTGTGCTCGGATTGATAACCAGAGTTAAATCAATTTTATGCGCTATCATCATTACTATGTGTACCTCGTGACCAATCCTAAACGCACTACCTTATATATCGGCGTAACCAATGATCTGCAACGCCGCCTTGAGGAGCGCGCGGATAACGAAGGCCAACGCCAGACATTCGCCGGACGCTATTTCTGCAACCACTTTGTGCACTGGGAAGAGTTTGGTGATATCAATCAAGCTATTGCCCGTGAAAAAGAGTTGAAAGGCTGGAGACGCCAGAAGAAAGACGCGTTGATTGCCAGTACCAATCCTGATTGGCGAGACTTAACTAATGAAATAATGGCGTGATGTCATTCCATGCGAAATGAGGAATTTAAGTTAGCCCCTGGGCCATCTCCCAGGTTCCTCGCTTCGCTCGGAATGACAATTTACCCTTCCACACTTCCAAACCTGTACTCTTTTGAAAAGACGTGATTTTGTGGGCCTGACTGGCCTAGCGACCGGGGCGCTGTGGCTGCCTTCTATTCCGGGTTTCAGCGGAACGCTGGTTGATCCGGCCCAACTATTGGCCGACGGTGTGGATGTAGCCGTGAAGAAGCGCCTAGCCGATGCCGCGCTAAACGCTGCCAAAGCCGCTGGCGCCACTTATACCGATGTACGAATTGGGCGCTACCTCAACCAAGGCATTTTCACCCGCGAGAAGCAGGTGCAGAACATTGCCAGCACGGAGAGTTACGGCGCCGGTATTCGGGTAATTGCCAATGGTACCTGGGGCTTTGCCGCCACCAACATTGTCACGGAGGCCGGAATGGCCAAGGCCGCTCAGCTGGCCGTAGAAATTGCCAAAGCCAACTCCAAAGTACAGAAGGAGAAGGTGCAGCTGGCCCCGCAAAAGGGCTACGGCGAAGTTTCCTGGAAAGCGCCCATCAAGCAGAACGCCTTCGAGGTGCCGATTAAGGATAAAGTTGATTTGTTGCTAGCGGCCAATGCCAAGGCCCTCGATAACGGCGCGAGCTTCGTAAACTCGGTGCTGTTTCAGGTAAACGAGCAGAAGTACTTTGCCTCTACCGACGGTTCTTACATCGATCAGGACATTCACCGCATTTACCCCACGTTTGGCGTAACGGTGGTTGACCGTGCTTCGGGCAAGTTCCGCAGCCGGCAGTCGTTAAGCTCTCCCATGGGCTTGGGTTACGAGTACCTCACGCCCAAAGCCGAGGACAAAGTAGCAGGCCCCGCCGGCTCCGATGTTATTGGCTACAAGTACAGCTACGACATGCTGGAGGACGCTGCCCGCGCCGCCAAGCAAGCCAAGGAAAAGCTGACGGCCAAATCAGTAACGCCTGGCAAGTACGACCTCGTACTGGACCCGCACCACCTGGGCCTGACCATCCACGAGTCGGTAGGCCACCCCTTAGAGCTCGACCGCGTGCTGGGCTACGAGGCCAACTACGCCGGCACCTCCTTTGCCACGCTGGAGTGGAAGGCCAAAGGCCAGCCCTACGGCTCTAAGCAAGTAAATATTGTGGCCGATAAGCTGCAGCCCGGTTCACTGGGCGCCGTAGGCTACGACGACGAAGGTGTAAAGACCAAAGAGTGGAACCTGATTGAGCAGGGCAAGCTCGTGAACTACGAGAAGATCCGGGATCAGGCCCACATTGTGGGTCAGACGGAATCTGACGGGTGCTGCTACGCGCAGTCGTGGAGTGATGTGCAATTCCAGCGCATGCCCAACGTGAGCCTGAAGCCCAGCACCACCAAAATGAGTGTGGATGAGCTGGTAAAAGGCGTCGATAAAGGCATTTACATTGCTGGCAACGGTTCCTTTTCCATTGACCAGCAGCGCTACAACTCCCAGTTTGGTGGGCAGGTGTTCTACGCCATCGAGAAAGGCAAGATTACCGGCATGCTGGAGGATGTGGCCTACCAAACTAATACGCTGGAGTTCTGGAACAGCTGCGCCGGTAGCTGCGACCAGTCGGACTACCGGTTTGCGGGCTTCTTTAACGATGGCAAAGGCCAGCCTTCGCAAAGCTCGGCGGTAAGCCACGGCTCGGCCACTACGCGCTTCAACGCCGTGAACGTGATTAACACGGCCCGCAAACTCAGCTAGGCCACTACTCCATATAAAGAACCGTCATGCTGAGCGCAGCCGAAGCATCTCTACCGCTTCTCTAGGCCAGTAGTTAGCCAGAGGTAGAGATGCTTCGGCTGCGCTCAGCAGGACGGTCTGGAGTTAGACACTCTAGGCCACTCTCCCATTAGAAATCTGCCTTTCCTTTATGGCTATACTTTCCAAAGACGAAGCTCAAGCTATTCTTAAGAAGGTGCTGAGCTTCAGCACCGCCGATGAGTGCCAGGCCAACCTGAACGGGCGCACGGTGGGCAACATCCGCTACGCCCGCAACAACG
Organism: Hymenobacter taeanensis; assembly: GCF_013137895.1. Lineage (NCBI taxonomy): Bacteria > Pseudomonadati > Bacteroidota > Cytophagia > Cytophagales > Hymenobacteraceae > Hymenobacter > Hymenobacter taeanensis. The sequence goes on along the minus strand of NZ_CP053538.1, from coordinate 2,013,894 downwards.
TGAGCACGGCCGGCCTGTCCGACAATATCTCGATGGTGGTGGAGTCGCGGTTTGGTAAGCGCAGTGGCGTGGCTACCTGCAACCAGTTCGACGATGCCACCCTGCGCCGCTGCGTGCAGCGCGCCGAGGAAATTGCCCGCCTTGCGCCCGAAGACCCCGAGTATATGCCTATGCTGGGGCCACAGCAGTACCTCACGCCCGTAAGCTACGCCGCCAGCACCGCCGCCATCAAGCCCGACTTCCGGGCCCAGGTGGCCGCAGATAGCATTGCTCTGGCCGTTGACAAGCAACTTACGGCCGCCGGCTACCTCGAAGACGGGGCCTACTTTCAGGCCCTGCGCAACAGCAAAGGCCTGGAGGCCTACCAGCAAAGCACTGGCCTAGACTTCTCGGTAACGGTGCGCACGCCCGATGGCACTGGCTCCGGCTATGCTGTGGCCGATTTCACCGACGTATCGAAGTTCAACGCCAAAGCCCTGACCCAGATTGCGGTAGACAAGGCGGCCGGCTCGCGCAACGCCAAGGCCCTGGAGCCCGGCAAGTACACCGTGATTCTGGAACCTGCCGCCCTGGTTTCGGATGAGGGGTTGCTGAATAACCTGATTTACTCCTTCGGAGCACGAGAAGCCGATGAAGGTCGCTCCTTCCTTAGCAAAAAGGGCGGCGGCAACCGCAAGGGCGAAAAGCTGTTTGATTCGCGCATCAGCATCTATTCCGATCCGCTTAACGCCCAGGCTCCCAGCTCGGTATTTGATGGCGAAGGCCTGCCTGTGAAGCGCATGAACTGGGTGGAAAAGGGCGTGGTGAAGAATCTTTACTACTCCCGCTACTGGGCCCAGAAAAGCGGCGCCGAGCCTACGGCCTTTTCCGGCAACTTCATCATGGAGGGCGGTACCCAAAGTGTGCAGGACCTGATTAAGAGCACCGAGAAAGGCATTCTGGTGACGCGCCTGTGGTACATCCGCGACGTGGACCCGCAGACGCTGCTGTTCACTGGCCTGACCCGCGACGGAACGTTTTACATCGAGAACGGCAAGATCAAGTTCCCGGTGAAGAACTTCCGCTTCAATGAGAGCCCCGTGATTATGCTCAACAACATTGAGGCCATTGGGCGGCCCGTACGCCTGGGTGGCAACCTGGTACCTCCGCTCAAAATCCGGGACTTCACCTTCACCAGTCTTTCCGACGCCGTGTAAACAGAACTGTCATTCCGACTGCTGGGAGAATTATCACTCGCTTGGTGATGGTATCCCTTCTCTGCAGACTCGGAATGACAGTTATTTACGCACCGCGCAACAGTTGCAGGAGGTCTGGCACTGCTACTAGTTTATTATTAGTTACTCGTCGTGAATATTTTTCTGCAACGCACTTTGGGCCTTTGCTTTTGGCTAACGGCCACCTCTGCAGCCTATGCGCAGGAAATTCCTGTTTCCGCTGACACCACCCAAAATTTTAATGGCTACGCGCTTGGTAAGGTTTTAACACCTGAAGGCCGTACTGTGCGGGTGTATGTGCCAGTAAGCTGGGAGGGCTTTCATAAAGTCTTACCCTTTTATGATGTCCCACCCGATTCGCGCCCGCGTCCCGCTACAAAGTTCATTAGTGTTGATAAAGTAAAGCATATGCGGGTGCAAGGGCTTTACTCTGAAACCCTATATCTGAATGGCAAGAGTGAACGGGTATTGGCGCCCCGCCTGCTTGATGGCCCGGTAGAGCTTTTTACTCTCTCAGAAACTAATAGCATACCTATCCCAATTCCGATAGGGGGTGCAGCCATTGCCATGCTCCCTGGTGCTACCTACGTTAACAACCGCTGGTATCTGCGGCGCGAGGGGCAACCTTTAGTGCAGGTCAGCCGCGGCAAGTTCAAGGAGCAGCTGGTGGCCTATATGCATGATGCGCCGGACCTGGCAGCTAAAATCATAGCCGGCCACCCCGACTACCGGTACCAAGACATGATTCGTATTATTCAGGAGTACAATTCCTGGCTCACTACCACCTCTACTGCCCGCTAGGCTACTTCCCGAACTGCAGCGCCGCGTAGGCCTGTATCACGCGGTTTCTGAGGCGGGGGTCGTTGGTGCCGCTCAGGTTCCTGACGTCGTTGATGTCATTGACGCCCGCATTAAACCGGCCGCCTAACAACAAATTACCCAGCTTAAGGCCGCCACCAGCGCACAGGCTCAGGTCGCCACGCTTGTAGCTGCTGTAAGGCCCGTTACCCGAGGCAGACGTGCTAATCTGGCCATCTGCTTCCTGCCGTAGCAACACCCCAAACTGCGGCCCGGCTTCTACAAATATGGGCCCTACGGTAACCTTCGCCAGAACAGGTACATTCAGGTAATGCAGCTTGGCATCATAACTACTGAAATTGTCTTTAAAGGATGCCCCCTGCAGTGAATACAGTACCTCGGGCTGAATAGAAATGGGGCCTATTAGTTTGGCTTCATAGAAAACGCCGGCGTGGTAATAAGTCTTGTATTTGGTTGAAGTAGCGCCCAGATCCTGACCATCCAGCACGGCGGCGTTAATCCCGGCTTTTACTCCAAACTGCGCATGTGCCGCGGTAACAGCCAGCATGAATGCCAGAATGAGGAGCAAGGTGTGTTTCATAGCAGTAGGCAGGTAAAGAGTAGGAAAGGAAGATTTTTTTGGATCTAACGCAAAACTAGTGGGCGAGTGTATACTGTTTGGCTTCTCGCGAGAAGGATTTTTATCCTGCTGGCACCTGAAATTCAAGAGTTCCTTGCCTTCTTAAGCCACCTTAGGGTTTCGACCTGCGTCCTTGCCTGGTTACTACATCATTTCTGTGCCTGCTTCCTTCACTTTCGTGCGTCTGCAATACCACTCCGGCGACTGGGATGCCGTGGATGAGCGGATGCCCGCCAACCTGCTCCACTCCCTGGTGCAATACACCAAGGTACCGGTTAACCCTAAAGAGAAAGTAGTGGCGCTTGACTCGCCTGAGCTCTTCCGCTACCCGTTCTGCTACCTCTCGGGGCATCGGCTGGTGCAGTTTTCCGCCGCTGAACGCAAGAACTTTGAGCAGTACGTGCGGGGGGGAGGCTTTGTGTTTGTGGATGACTGCAACCACGACATCGACGGGCTATTTGCCCGCAGCTTTGAAGAGCAAATGCGTGTGTGCTTCGGCGCCTCCGCCCTGAAAAAGCTACCCAAAACTCACCCCATCTACTCGCAGTTTTTCAAGTTTCCGGAGGGCCCACCCAACACTGGCTTCGAGCTCAACGGCTGGGGCGACGACCTGGTGCACGATTACCTCAAAGGCATTGAAATCAACGGCCGCTTGGGCGTGCTCTACTCCAACAAAGACTACGGCTGCGAGTGGGACTACGACTTCCGCAATAAGCGCTTCCTGGCCGAAGACAACACCAAGTTTGGTGTGAATATCTTGCTCTATGCCCTAACGGCTTAATTATATATACTATTTCTACCACCTTCACTGGCCGCTTTATATGCGCAAACTTCTATCCATCAGCTCTTTGTTACTCTTCTGGCTACCACGGGCCACTACCGCGCAGGTGCACATACAGGTGGAGCCTCTTGGCCCATTAAAGCTCAGCTACGGTGTGCGCGTGGGTGGGCAACTTACTGGCATGACCGCCGCTGCCCCTGATTTTCGCGCTCTGGAAACGCGTAACAACTATTGGGGCGGCCAGGCTGGGCTGGTATTTGAGGCAGCCTTGGGGTGGCTGAGCTTGCAGCCAGCCATTGTTTTCACTCAGAAAGGCTACCGTGAAAAGCAAACCGGCACTATTGAACTGCAGGGAGTAACCTACAAAAACAACAGCCTCACCTATCTGCGGCTCAACTACTTAGTGGTGCCAGTAAATATGGTTGCTACAGTACATGGCGTGCAGCTGCTGGCTGGTCCATATCTCGGCGTAGGCCTGAGTGGGCACTACCATGACGAGTTCGATAAACCGATGCGCACTTCGGAATATTACCAAACCTATGCCGCCACCAGTTTCAAGAGGGATTCGGAGGTGACGTTTGGGAAGGTTGATCCGTATGCTGTCAATGCTTTTCGGCGGCTTGATGCGGGCTATCAGGTAGGCATCGGATACAAGCTTGGCTCTTGGCAGGCGCAAGCCACCTATAGCCACGGCGTTAAGAACGTCTATCCAAGCCCTTATATCGGCTATAATCCGCAATCCAAGAACCGGGGCTTCATGTTAGATGCCACGTATTTCTTTGCCAATAACTAGTCCAGCAGGTAGGGCTCTGCCAGCTTGGTTCTCTTTTCTCTTAACTGTTTCACTCCGTTGACCGAACAAGACGTAACTCGCCTCCTCCAGAAAATACCGCAGCTCAAACAGGAAATTGGGAAAGTCATTGTAGGCCAGCAGGAGGTGCTGGATGAAGTGCTGGTCGCGCTGCTGGCCGGTGGCCATGCGTTGCTGGAAGGAGTACCTGGCCTGGCTAAGACCCTGCTGGTACGCACCCTGGCCCAGGCCACTGACTTACCGTTCCGCCGCATTCAGTTCACGCCTGACCTGATGCCCACTGATATTTTGGGCACGGAGGTACTCGAGGAAGACCACGGCACCGGCCACCGCTCTTTCAAGTTCAACGAGGGGCCCATCTTCGCCAGCCTCGTGCTGGCTGACGAAATCAACCGGACACCGCCCAAAACGCAGGCGGCCCTGCTGGAGGCCATGCAGGAAGGCCACGTGACCTACGCCGGCCAGGAACACGCCCTGCCCAAGCCATTCTTTTTGCTGGCCACCCAAAACCCCATTGAGCAGTCGGGTACGTATCCGCTGCCCGAAGCCCAGCTCGACCGGTTCCTGCTCTACGTGCGCATTGGCTACCCCACGGAGCAGGAAGAACTGGCCGTATTGAGTGGTACCACCGGTGCCGTGCGAGCCGAAGTACGCCCCATTCTGAGCGGCGAAGATGTCCGGCAGCTGCAGTTACTCACGCGCCAGGTCAGCATCAGCCCGGAGCTGCTGAGCTTCGTGAACCGACTGGTGCGCGCCACTAGGCCGGCTACGTCGGAGGTGCCGTTTATTAAGGAGTATGGTCGATGGGGCGCAGGCCCCCGGGCCGGGCAAGCCCTGATTTTGTGCGCCAAAGCACGAGCCCTGTTACAGGGCCGGTTTGCTGCCACCCTGGAAGACCTGCGGGCCCTGGCCCCAGCCGTATTGCGCCACCGGGTGCTGTTGAACTTCAACGCCGAAGCTGAAAATCTAACTCCCGACGACGCCGTAGCAGCCTTGCTTGCGGCGGTAAAAGTGTGAACTGATGAACTACTGAGTTGACGCGCAGGCTGCGCGAGATGTGCTGCTTGCACCTCCAGGCCAGTCGAACCTAAAAACTCACCATCGCACAAGTTCACTACCTCGCCTTGTTTATGCTGACTCCTGAGTACTTACATGCGCTGCAGAATCTGTCGCTGGCGGCCCGCCAGGCGGCGGAGGGGTTGTTGCACGGCCACCATGTGAGCCGGCGCCGCGGGGCCGGCATGGAGTTCAGCCAGTACCGCCCCTACCAGCCCGGCGACGACCTGCGCCGCCTCGACTGGCGCCTGGCCGCCCGATCCGACCGCTACTACCTGCGCGAATCAGAGGTAGAAACCAGCCTGACGGTGCACTTGGTGCTGGATGCCACCGCCAGCATGAACCACCGCGACGACAATGGCTTGAGCAAGCTGGAGTATGCCCGCCTGCTGTGCGCCGCCTTGGCCTACGTAGCCACCCAGCAGGGCGACGCCGTGGCCCTAACCATACTGCACCCAAGTGGCCTACAGCACCTGCCGGCTCGCGCCGATGCCCGCCAACAGTCGCGCTTATATCACGCGCTGGAAAATGTGCAGGCCGCCGGTAAGTTTCCGGATGCGGCTACCCTGGCCCCCCTCACGGCACGAAGGCAGCCCGCTTTGCTTATCTGCGTGAGTGATTTGTATGAGGAGGCTGATGAAATTGGGCGGCTGCTCACGCGCCTGCGGGCAGCGGGTGGCGAGGTACTGCTCTTGCACGTGCTGGCCCGTAATGAAGTGGAGTTCACGTACCGCGGGGCCGTCACCTTTGAAGACCTGGAGACCGGCCAAACCCTGCAACTCGACGCCGACCAACAGCGCCAGGCGTGGCAGCAGCACTACCAGGAGTGGCTTCGCACTACGGCCTCACAAGCGCGCCGCCAGGGCTTCGACTATTACCAACTCTCCACTGCCGCGCCCCTCGACCAAGCCATGCGGGAATTTCTGCGCCTCCGGGCCAAAGTAGTCAGCTAAGCAGCCTTTTCCCATCTGCCCCCGACCTTCTCCTACCTACTGCCTTTCCTTCTAACGCTTTACAGCTTGCCCGCCTTCAACCTTCAGCACCCTACCGCCGGTTTACTCGCTCTGCTGAGCGTACTTGTGCCGGTGGCTATTTACCTCTGGAACCGGCGGCCGGGGCGGGTAGTACAGATAGGTAGCCTGCGCTGGTTGGAAACGGCTGCCAACCGCCGCCTGCGCAGTCTGAAGCCTGAGGGGTTACTTCTGCTGCTGGTACGGGCCGCTACTCTGGGCCTGTTGGCCCTGGCGCTGGCAGAACCGGGTTGGCTAGGCCAGGTACCCCCCCGGCGCGGCCAGATTCTGCTAAGCCCGGCCGCATCCGCCGAAGCGGTGAGCAGCCTCCGCCCCACCCTCGACTCTCTACTTCGCCAGGGCTACCAGCTGCGGGAGCTGCGCCCCGGCTTGCCGCTGGTTGCTCCTGACTCCCAGAACAGCAAATTAACCGGCCGCTCCGCTCCTGGCCCAGGCAGTGCTCAGGCCTCCGTAGGCCACTTAACCCCAGAAAATGTGTGGGCCCAAGTGCAGCAAGCCGCCGACTCTTTCCCTAACCGCCCCCTGGTGGTAGTAGCACCGCTTGCATTGCGCAATTTCCGGGGTACGCGGCCTATGTTGCCTGCCAGCGTTACCTGGCGCCCCACGCCCGCCACCCCCGACTCGGTGGTGCAGGTAGCCGCCGCCTGGCAGCCTCGCCCCGATAGCTTGCTGGTGCTACTGGCCCACAGCACCGAAACGGGCACCACATTTCGGCGGGTGCGCCTGGGGCGCCCAAGTGCTGGTTTGCTACCGCGCTTGCTGCCTGCCCCGAGTGAGGTAAGGTATGTAGCTGCCAATGCCCAGCCCGTTTTGCAGGTTACGGGGCCCGCGCAAACGGCCACTATTCCGGTGCAGACCACCCGCCCGCGCTTCTGGATCAGCGCTGATGCTCCGCACGCGGCCGAAGCCCGGGTATGGAAGGCCGCTCTGCGCGCCGCCGGCTCAGTTGCTCCCGTTACCCCCGAAATCATTCTGTCCTCTAGCCTTCCTACCTCCGCTGATTCAGTAGCGGGGTGTTCTGGCTGCAAAACGGCCCGGTACCAGCGCAGCTGCAACAGCGGGTGCGGCAGGGCCTGCGGCTATGGCAGGAAGCCCCGGCCCCCGGAACGCCCGTGAGCACCAGCCTCGCCATTGCCTCAGAATCGCCAGTACGTATCCTTCGTCACGACACGCTGCCCGTACCCCGCGCTGCCTGGGTGCTGTGGCACGATGCCCAAGGGAAGCCGTTGCTTTCTGCGCAGCAGCAAGGCAACGGGCAACGTTATTACTTACATACCCGCTTCACGCAACCGTGGAGTGAGCTGGCCGATTCTCCGGAGCTGCCGGCCCTGCTGTTACCTTACCTGTGGCCTACTCCCAGCGGCCCTGCCCTAACGGATATGCGCGTACTGGACCCCGCCCAGGCGCTGTTTCAACCAGCAATGGCCCGCAATTCAACCGCACCAGCCGCAGGTGCTGGTCTGGCCACTGATCGGGCTCCGGCACACTCGTACACGCCCTGGCTGGTTTTGGCAGCCGGAATGCTGTTTGGCCTGGAACGGTGGCTGGCCGCCCGCCGGAGTGCTCATTCTTCACCCGCCTCAGTATGAATACCGTAGCTACCTCCTCGGTTTCTGAAGCCCCAGCCTTGCTCCGCAACCTACGCCAAGGGTGGCTGCTGCGCCGCGCCCTGGCGCTCCTTCTGCCAGCGGTAATGAGTTTGCTGGTCTTGGGCGTACTGGTGGCCTACTGGCCTGGCCTCCGCTGGCCTGCTGGCGCGGGCATCTTGCTGCTTTTTGGCTGGCTGGTATGGCAACTATTCCGACTTTTTCAGACAGACCTTCCGGCCGTTACCCGCCACCTCGACCGCCGGTTTTTGGAACTGGAAGACAGTGCGGGCCTGCTCCTGCAACCAAGCTCAGAGCTTAACCTGCTGGCCGGCTTCCAGCAGCAGCGCGTAGCTGACCGCTTACAGGCACTGCGCACAACCACAGAAGGGCCCCTACTGCCCGTGGGTTTCCGGCGGCCGGCGTTGCTGGCAGCAGCCCTGGGGCTGGTGGCCGCTGGCCTGTGGTGGTACAGGCCAGCGGCCACCAGCGCCATTCCCGTGGCCGCCCCAGCTCTTCAACTGCATTTCGACGAAGCTCCCGCTGCCCCAGCTCAGCCAGCTCCTGCCCGGGTAGTTTCTACCCAGATTAAAATTACGCCCCCAGCCTATACGCGCAGGGCAGCCTATGCGGCAGCTCAGCCATCATTCCAGTGCCCGCAGGATAGCCGGGTGCGGTGGGAGGTGCGCGTGAGCCGGGCCGCAGACGCACCACCTGTGCTGGAACTCGGAACGCGGCGGGTGCCTATGCAAGCTGCTACGGGCCGGCCTACAGTGTTTTTTGCGGAGCTACCCGTGCCGGCCTCCGTGCTGTACCGCATCCGCTTCGCGGGTCGCCCGTCTGATGACTATGCCATTGAGGTGCAGCCGGATCAGGCCCCGGTGCTGCGCGTAGTGCGCCCCAAAGCCTATACGCTGGTGGAGTTTGGCCGCCCGCCACAGGTAGCCGTGGAGGTAGCCGCGCGTGATGACTACGGCCTGACTCGGGCCCGCTTAGTGGCTACCGTGGCACAGGGCCAGGGCGAGGCCGTAAAGTTCAAAGAGGTAGTTTCTGACCTCAGCGCCGCCCTGAAAGGGCAGCCAACTCAGGCCACGTTACGCCACCAGCTGCGGCTGCCCAACTTAGGCCTCACCTACGGCGACGAAGTGTACTTCTACGTGCAGGCTTGGGACAACCACCAGCACATGACCCGCACCGATACGTACCTGGTGCAGTGGGAAGACACCACCGTGCAGGAAAGCACCCTAGATGTATCAATGGGCGTGAAAAGCGCGCCAGCTTACTTCCGCAGCCAGCGCCAGATTATCATTGACACCGAAAAGCTCCTGGCTGAGCAGCCCCGCCTGTCGGCCGCCACGCTGCTGGAGCGCAGCAACGCCATTGGTTTCGACCAGAAGATTCTGCGCATGCGCTACGGTAAGTTTCTGGGCGAAGAGGCTGAGGGCAACATCGGTGCAACCGCCCACGCTCCCACGGCAGAGCCAGAGGAAGAACTTGGCCTGGGCTCAGTAGTAGCCGAGGACCACACGCCGCAAGAGAAGCCCGCCGCAGCCACCACCGAGGAACACCACGACCAGGACGGCCACGACCACGGTCATGCCCCCGCCAACCCCAACGCCACGGCCAGCGAAGCCCGCACGGCGGAACTGATGGAGCCCTACATGCACCGCCACGACGACTCAGAAACGGCCGATTTTCTGGAGCCCGCCGTGAAGGCTAAGCTGCAAGCAGTGCTCAGCCAGATGTGGGATGCCGAGCTCCGCCTCCGCACCGGACGCCCCAAAGAAGCCCTGCCGTATGAGTACCGCGCCTTGCGCCTACTCAAACAAGTGCAGCAGCAAACCCGCGCCTACGTAAAGAAAGCCGGCTTTACACCCCCACCCATGCCCGAGGCTACTACCCGCCTTACCGGAGACCTGGCCGGAGCCGAAGCCCCCCGCCGGCAACAACAGGCCGCCATTCCGCCCTCCTACCCCACCGTGCGGGCTGCCTTGCGTGTGCTTGGCCAGTTGCGCCTGGGTCAGCCGGCGGGTGCTGGTACGGCAGCTGCGCTTGACCAGGCAGGGTCTGAGCTGGCCCGGGCAGCCTTGCAGCAGCCTGGCCGTTACCTCGTAGCATTGCGGGCCCTGCGCGAAACCAGTGCGGCAGTGCGGGCCGGGCGCCCACTGCCCACGGCTGCGCTGCCTCTCGCGGAGCGGGGCCTGACGGACCTACTGCCCCTGGCGGCACCTACTCCTCAACGCACTGCCGGCACTACCCGGCTAGCCAGGCGCTATTTCCAGGAACTCGGCCAGTAAGCCTCCTATTTTTCGCATGACCTATTCGCTCCCTACTCCTTTGCTGCCGTTTTTGCTGGTGCTGATGCTGTGCGTATTACTGGCATTTGGCCTGAGTGTGGCAGCGTGGCGCCGAGTCAATCATTCACGCCGGGGCTGGCGGGTTGGGGCGGGCCTGCTGGCATCTGCGGGCCTGTGGTTGTTGGCCTTCCCACCCAGTCAGCCCTTGCGCTCCACTACCACCGAGGCCCTGTTGCTCACTGATGGCTACTCTCCTGACACTCTGCGTCAGTTGCTGCGCCAGTTAGGACCTGGCACTCATTTCTGGCGCTATGCCTCCCTTGCTGCCTCTCCTGACACTCCTACCTTAAGTAACCTGGCGGCCCTACGTCAGCGCTTGCCGGGCCTGCGGCGTTTGCACGTGCTGGGCCAGGGGCTGCCCGCCGCCGACCTCCCCGAGTTAAACACCGTGGGGCTGGTACGGCACTCAGGCGCTGCCCACACCGGCTTCCGGATGGCTAGCTGGGCACGTAGCACGCAGGTAGGCCAGCCTTGGGTGGTAGAGGGCTACCTCAATAACCACAATTCTGCGGCGCCCGTGTGGGTACGCTTACGGGCGGCAGGTGGCCTCCGCGACTCCGTTAAGCTGCCTAATGGTTGGGGTGCTTTTCGCCTGCAGTTCACCCCAAAAGCGGAGGGGCGCGCTGTGTATCAGCTTGATGCCCGCGCTGCTACAGCCAATGGCCTGCGCCTAGCACCCGAGCCGTTGCCGCTGGAGGTAGTACCTGCCCGCCCACTCCGGCTTCTGCTCCTGGCGGCAACTCCCTCCTTTGAGTTTCGCTTTCTGAAAGACCACCTGGCCCGGCAAGGGCACGCGGTAGCGCTGCGCGTAGGCGTGAGCCGGGGCCTCACGCAAACTGAGTTTCTAAACCAATCGGCAGCTGCTATTGGACAGCTTACTCCTGCCCTGCTTCACAAAACAGATGTACTTGTTGCTGATGCGGCCAGCCTGACGGCACTTTCCGGGACGGAGGCCGGTGCATTGCAAGCTGCGCTCCGCAACGGGCAAAGTGGCCTGATCCTGCTCACCGACCCCGCTGTCGCCCTGCCACGGGCCCTTCCTGCCCGCTCCGATTTTGTTCTGCAACTGCAGGCGGCCCGGGCAGCGCAAGAGCCCCAGGCCGTGTATTGGGCCGCGGCAGGTTCGGCTAAGGCTCTGGTGCCTGCTACGCTTCGCCCCGCGCCAGCGCTTCGGGTATTGGTTACTACTCAGGGGCGGCAACCCATTGCGGCTGCCCGCCGCATTGGCCTAGGCCAGGTGGTGGTAACTACCGTTACTGAAACCTTCCCATGGGTGCTACAGGGCCAGACTACCTCCTACGCTTCTTATTGGAGCCAGCTGCTCACGGCAGCAACGCCCCCCAATGCTCCGGCAGCCACCATTCGGCCCGAAAATTCTTGGCCTCGCCTCAATGCTCCCCTTACCATACGGGCCACGGCGCTGGCACCGGGCCCTATCACGGTTAAAGCCACGGCGGGCAAAGCTGTGCGCGTAGCCCTGCAGCAAGACGAGCAAATGCCTGACTGGGTCCGGGGCACGTTCTGGCCGGGCACCAGCGGTTGGCACCAGGCTTCCGGGCCACAGACTAGCTCGTGGTTTTATGTTTTCAGTAGCCAGCAGTGGCGAGGGCTCGAAGCTCAGCTTCGGCAGCAGGCGGCCACCCAATGGATTGCGCAGCACCAACCCGCTACCCTACCTGCGGTGGCCGCCACTACTGGGTCGGAACCCTGGTCGCGCTGGTGGGGATTTGGCTTGTTCGTATTGGGCAGCGGGTTGCTCTGGCTGGAAGAAAAGCTCTAGGCCACTTCTTTCTTACTTGGCCGCTTATGGTTTGCCAATCAGCTCCTTACTCTTCGCTGGTTGACTACAGGGGCAGTGGCCTTGTGACTGGAGTTGAACATTTTGGCTGGGCTCCTTGTCAACAAAGCAAAAAGCCCGAATTGCTACAGTCAGCAATTCGGGCTTTTTGTTGATAACTTAGCTAACTGGCCTACGCCAGCCACAATTACTTCTGCTCAGCAGTAGTGGTAGTGGTGGTGGTAGCTTCCGTAGTGGCAGGAGCCTCAGTGGTAGCAGGAGCAGCCATAGCAGTAGTGTCGGTGCTGGTAGCAGCAGCCGTGGTGTCCATGGTCGTAGACTCTACAGTGCTGGTTTCAGTAGCAGTAGTAGTTTCAGCAGTCTTGTTCTCGCCGCAAGAAGCGAGGGTAGCAGCGAATACAACGGCCAGAGCGGATACCTTCAGGAGGTTCTTCATTTTTGGTAGTAGGTTTGGAAAATTTAGTCCGAAAAACGCCCTTTATACCGTCATTACTGAATGGTAACCCAGCCGCAGAAAATATTTTTTCGGTGGGTTACCAACGGGGGGCTCATGTATTAATCAATGATGCGAATGGGTAAGGGACAACCTTCCTACACCGATGAGGAGTTTGTGGCGGCCATCCGCCACGGCGACGACCGGGCGCTGGCACAGCTCTACCGGCTGCATTTCCCCATGGTTTCTCATTATGTGCTGCAGAACAGCGGTACCGATGATGAAGCCCAGGATGTGTACCAGGAGGGCGTGATGGTATTCTATGAGAAGGTCCGCGATGGTTCTTTGGAACTCAGCTGCCAGATCAAAACCTACCTCTACGCTGTGTGCCGCCGCTTATGGCTCAAGCGGCTCACCGAGAAAACCCGCTTTGGCGGGCGCCTCGATGACCATGAGCCCTACCTCGAAACCGGTGCCGAAGCTGACCTGGAGTTGGCGGAGGAGCGCGACCGACGCTTTGCCACCATGGCCGAGGCGCTCGAGCGCATTGGAGAGCCTTGCCGCTCACTCTTGGAGGGCTTTTACCTGCTCGACAAGTCAATGCAACAGCTTACGGCGGAGTTTGGCTATACTAACGCCGACAACGCCAAGAATCAGAAATACAAATGCCTGGTGCGGCTCAAAAAGCTGTTTTTCAATCAATACCAGGAATTTGAAACCTAAGAACTAGGTTGTAAACAGTAGGGCCCCGTAGGCCACTTTGTGCTCCTTACGCTCACGTTATACACCTACTGTTCTTGCTGCATAGGATTACGCGGGACCACCCACCCGCCTTACCGAGATGAAAACCGAAGCTGATTATTACGCTTTATTTGATGCCTACCGCTCCGGAGAGCTGGCAGTGCCGCAGCGTGCCGACTTGGAGCGGCGCCTGGCCGCCGACCCCGATCTGGCCCAGCGCCTCAATGAGTACGAAACGCTGACTGGCACGCTCACGGCCTACGGTCAGCGCCTGGCGTTGCGGCGTAAGCTGAACGCTATTCAGGCAGATATGAACGCCGAAAAAGCGGTACGCCTTTCTTCTGAGGAGTTGCCCGCCCCTCACCTCTTCTCTACTCCTGAGGCCCCTCGCCCTGCATTGCGCATCTCTCGTACCGAGGAGAAGCTACGCCAGTTTTGGGGCTCTCACCGCGCTACCATGATGGTGGCCGCTTCCGTAGCTGTACTGGCGGTGTTTGCCACGCTGCTGGGTATGGAGTGGTGGAAGGCTCGTCAGCAGCCCTCTTTATACGGCTACGCCACGCTGCGCCGTGAGGTAGACCGCATTAAGCGCACCCAGCGCGTGATGAACAAGGCCATCAACCAGATTGGCACCCCCGCCACTCCCGCCGTTAACCAGGGCAAGTTCAGTGGCACTGGCTTCGCCTTAACCGCCGATGGCTACCTGGTTACCAGCTACCACGTTATTCAAGGGGCCGACTCGTTGCTGATTGAGAGCCGCGACCGGCAGCGCTTCCGGGCCGAGCCCGTTTTCACGGACGTAGCCCACGATCTGGCTATTCTGCAGATTAAGGACAAGTCGTTTAACGGTTTTGGCCGCCTGCCTTATTCCTTTAAGCGTGGCCAGTCAGAGCTAGGCGAGCGGGTATATACGCTTGGCTATCCGCGCGAAGACCTGGTGTTTAACGATGGCTCTTTGAGCGCCCGCTCTGGGTTTGAAGGTGATACGGGTTTCTATCAGATCAGCATTCCTGTGAACCCCGGTAACTCCGGCGGCCCCCTGCTCGATGATAGAGGAAACCTGATTGGTATTATCAGCGGCCGGCAGATGGATGTGCAAAGCGCTGCTTTCGCCACTAAATCGTCGTACCTGATGCGCTTGGTTGACTCGCTCAGCGCCGCCAAAACGGGGCAGGCCTACAACATGCCACGGGCCAACCAACTGGCCGGTAACTCTCGCCCTCAGCAGATCCGCAAGCTGCGCGACTATGTTTTTGTGGTGAAAGTATACGAATAGATCCACACCTCTCTCCCTATAGAAAAGGCCCGCTAGTATTGCTAACGGGCCTTTTTTTGTGGCTTATACCGGTGAAATATTCAGGCATCATTTTCTGAGCTTAGTGCCTGGCAGTGGCCTACTGGTGTGCGAATAGGCAAGTCAACTATATCAAAACAAAGCGGGTTTGCGTACACGTTTTCCGGTGGCATCACCATCCATATAAACTTCGACTTCATTCATTCGTCCTTTTACTCTCCGCTATGAGCACCCCAAGCACTCAACTGGAAAAAAACATTGAGAAAATCGTACCCGAAGACATCATCAACACGCTTCAGAGCGGTTACAAGGTGTTCAATGGCGACTCAGAACACCTGGAAGACTTCCTCAAGCACGGCGGACAGCTGTTGCGCAAAGCGTCGCAGCGCTTCACTACTACTCAGCTCATTATTGGTGTAGCCGTTATTGCCAGCATTGCTATTATTGCGGTTGCCAAAACTTCCGAGTCTGACTCAGAGCCTTCGTACGAATAACCTTGACGGTTTCCAGGCCATACAAAAGCCTCTTCTCACGTAGTGGGAAGAGGCTTTTACTTGTTTTGAGTGAAGGGAACGTGGCCTGTTACACAGGTGCCATTACCTCGGGGGAGTTATGGGCCGGGGAGTTGACCAAGGTGCTAATGGCGTAGGCCTGCATACCATCGGCGGGGTAAGGCTGGAGTAGCTGCTGGTGCTCTGCCGGGCCAGTAGTATCATCCAGCCACGCCAGTTCAGCGTCGCGGCCGGGTAAAATCACGGGCATCCGGTTATGAATGCTTGCCATCAGCTCGTTTGGCTCCGTGGTAACGATGGTGAAAGAAGGTACTACTTCTCCGGTTTGCCGATCCAGCCACTCATCCCAGAGGCCCGCAAAGGCAAAGGGCTGCTCGTCTTTCAGCAAAATCCGGTAGGGGGTTTTGCCGTGTGTGCTGGCCTGCCATTCATAAAAACTATCGGCCAGCACCAGCGCCCGTTTGCGTTGGAGCAGGGTCCGGAACGAGGGCTTTTCAGTTAAGGTTTCGGCGCGGGCGTTGATAGGCTTAGGCGCGGCTTTCAGGTCCTTTACCCAGCCGGGCACCAAGCCCCAACGGGCGAGCTGAATCCGGCCCGGATCGGTATTCAGAATGATAGGCAACGTTTGGGAGGGCGCTGCATTGTAGGTTGGGTCCGTAAGACCTGCCGCGAAAGCAGCGTCGAAACGGTCTTCGAGAATGCTGGGGGGAGGCGTGAGAGTATAACGACCGCACATGGCAGGAGTGAGTTATGTTTCTGCCTCTTACGTAATTTATGGGTGGCCAGACTATGTACTCATGCCCTCCTTGAGCGCTAACCGGCGCAGTAGTGCCTAGGCCACTCCAACCCACCTACTGGGGCGGCTGGTAGCGGGCAAACTAGCGCACCGCATCGGGGTACTCCTGCAGTAGGTTCAGCAGCACGCCATTGGTCCAGCCAAAGCCATCCTGCAGTGGATACTCCCCGCCCCCGCCTAATGCGTTGCTTTGCATGGCGTTATACTTCTCCATGAGCTTACCGGTTTGCTGAAACACGCGCTGGTTGAGACTTATCCAGCGGTGCGCCACAGTGCTGGCCAGCTCATTTTGCTTGTAGCGCCGCAGTCCCTGAATGGCCATCCACTGCAAGGGCGCCCAGGCATTGGGCGCATCCCACTGCTGCCCGGTAGTGGCTAGCGTAGTAACCAGTCCGCCCGGCTGCAAAAAGTCGCGGCGGAGGCCCTGGGCTACGTGCTTGGCCTGAGAGGGAGTAGCCAGGCCACTTTCCAGAGGGAACACCCCGGCCAGCGTCCGGACGGGAGAAGGCTTGCGCTGCTCCCAGTCATAATCTACAAACCACTTGGCTTGCTTATCCCAGCAGTAGCGCTGCAGGGCTTTACTGCGGGCGGCGGCTTTAGCCCGGAAGCTTTTGGCCGCGGCGGCGTCGCCGCGTATCTGACTACTGCGGGCCAGTGTTAGTTCCAGCTCATACAGCAGGCTATTTAAATCAACGGCCACCAGGCTGGTGGTACGGATGGACTCCAGACCGGCGCCTGGCACAAACCAGCGGCTGCTGAAGTCCCAGCCCGACGCCGCCGCGGCCCGCACATCCCGGTAGAACTGGGCCACCGGGCGGCTACCACGCTGCGCGGCCAGCACATCCTCCTGGTACGACTCTTCCCGCGGCTCGGCACTCTGGTCCCAGTAGCGGTTCAGCAACTCCCCGCCGGGCATGCGCACCACCGAGCGGTGGGCCTGGCCCGGAGCCAGTGAATCGGCGCCGGCCATCCAGAACTGGTACTCCCGCAGCAAAGGAGCATGGTAGCGGCTAAGCACAGTATCGCCCTGCTCAGAGGCCAGCAGCTCTACCATACGGCTGAAGAATGGGGGCTGTGAGCGAGTAAGGTAATAGGTGCGGTTACCGTTCGGAATAAAGCCGTACTGGTTAATTAAGAAGGCGAAATTATCGACCATACCCCGGATAAGAGCGGGGCGGTGGCTGACCTGCAGGCCCAGCATGGTGAAATACGAATCCCAGTAGTACACCTCCCGAAAGCGCCCCCCCGGCACCACATAGGGGCGCGGCAAGGGCAGCAGAGACGAATAAGGCGCTACGGAGTCGGTGGGTGGGCGCTGCAGCACCGTCCAGAGAGTATCGAGGTGGGCCCGAAGTCCCCGCTCAATGTTGGTGTGGTAGGCAGTTTCGGCGGAGGTAGGGAGCCGGAAGTAGGCCAGCACAAACCGGTTCAGGTCGAAGCCCGGGAGTTGGCGCTGCTCGTTGTAGGCCTGTAGTATTACGGCCGGCGTTTCGCGCGGAATAGCGTCAACAAAGGTTTTGTTGTCAGGAAATATCCGCTGCATCTGCACGGCCTCAAACAACCCCGGGAATAGCTGCCGGGGGGTGCGTAGCGCTGTATTTTGCGCAGATACAGTTAAGGCAAAGAGGCAGAGATAAGCAAGCAGAACTTTCTTCATACGGCGTATAATTAGGCGGCGGGGTTCTTCCGGCGCTATTCTACCTACGAATATTTACCCGGCAACGGTGGAGCACACCACCAAAGGGCATCCTTTACCGGGGGCAGCCGGCCGCGTACTACCACATGCCAGGCTGGCTCTAGGCCACTTATTGCATGGCTGGCTAGTCAGCTTCTTTGCGGGGGAGCGAGATAAAAAATGTGGAGCCCTGCTGCTCGGTGCTTTCCACCCAAATGCGGCCACCGTGCAGCTCCACAATGGCCTTGATGATGGACATACCCAAGCCATTGGTTTTTTCGCCGCGCAGGCCAGGGCGGCGAGCAGGTGTAAACCGCTCAAACAGTACGGGTTGCACGGCTGCCGGAATGCCAATACCCGTATCTATCACTTTGATAAGCACCTCCTCAGCGCTAGGCTGCAGTACTACGCTGATGCGCCCCCCGTCGGGGGTAAATTTGATGGAGTTGCTGAGCAGGTTGTTGATAACCTGCATGAACTTGTTCTTATCCAGTGAGTAGTACAGCTGCTCCGGGCCCTCGTAAATGAAGTGCTTGTTCAGGTCTTCTTGCGAAGACTGAAACTGCCCTATCAGCTGCTGCAGGTCGTGCGCCAGATT
Organism: Hymenobacter taeanensis; assembly: GCF_013137895.1. NCBI lineage: Bacteria > Pseudomonadati > Bacteroidota > Cytophagia > Cytophagales > Hymenobacteraceae > Hymenobacter > Hymenobacter taeanensis. The sequence goes on along the minus strand of NZ_CP053538.1, from coordinate 1,995,773 downwards.
GGTGCGCTCAGGCTTCATCTGCACATTCACTGACTCCAGAAACTCCGTGTCCACGAAGTCCCGGATCATGTTAATGCTGTCCTGGCAGGTGGTCTGCATCACTGACAGCAGCTCGTTCACCGTGCTGTCGTTCAGGTCTTCCACCTTCTCACTTACAAACCCCGCCACCTGCTTGATCATGATAAAGGGTCCTGCCAGATCGTGCGAGAGAATTTCGAGAGTGGTGTTCTTTTTGGTGTTGAAACGGTCGGCGTTTTCAATGTACTCGCGGTTGCGGGTCACGTCTTGCACTGTGCCACTCAGGTAGGTACGGCCAGGGCCCTGCTCTACGCGCGCGGCCGTTACGCACACCCACTGAATAGGTCCATCTGGGTTTTCGGGGTCGAGGAGCCGGAGCTCCACATCTTCCACAAAACGCCCTTGCAGCAAGTGGCCTAGCCGGGTTTGAGCATAGCTCCGGTCATCGGGATGCAGGCGGGCCAGTATAGCAGGCAGGGCCTCCAGCAGATTTTCGGGCGCCACCCCCAACACCGTCTGCGCCGAAGCACTTGCGTATTCTATCCGCTTACCCTCTAGGTGATACACAAAATACAGCTGCTGACCACGCTCAGCTAGCGGACGGAATAAAGTGGCAAAATCAAGCATTACATTAAGTATATATTACGCTTAGCATACGGCCCAAAAAAGCCAGGCGTTACGAATCCGTTTGTGGCGCGCTCCAGTGAGGCAATATGCTCATGGCTATTCCATTACAGGTGGTTCTGGCGCAAGCATTACCTGGGCAGTGGGCTCAATAAACAGGTGCTGAACATCGGGGTACTGTTGCCGGATACTGCTCTGGAGTCGTTGCACTGCCTGGGTTAGCTCAGCAGTACGCAGCTGCGGCTCAAACTGCACGCGCAAGACTATCAGAATTTCATGTGGACTCAAGTACGATGACATAGGCGTGGCAGTATCCTGCACGGCTGCATCAGTGCGCGCCAGTTCGGTAATGCCTTGTAGCAGCGCCAGATCGGCGGGCTCGCCCAGCAGCAGGCTTTTATTTTCGCGGAGCAGCAAGCCAGCCACCACCAGCAGAATCACGCCAATGAGCAGGGAGGCTACGCCATCGAGGTAGGGGTTTTGCAGCTGGTGGCTCAGCAACACGCCCAGGAAAGCCACGAGCAGGCCTAGCAGGTCGGCTGCATCCTCAAACAGCACCACAAAAATGGAGGGGTCCTTGCTGCCATGGAAGGCCCGCCAAAACGACCTGCCTCCTCGCTGAGCGTTAAACGTGCGCCGGGCGACCAGAAAAGACGCTCCGTCAAAAAGGAATGCTACACCCAGCACTACGTAGTTCCAGAACGGCTCACCCATGGGCTCAGGATGGCGCAGGTGCTGAATTCCTTCATAGATAGAGATGCCGCCCCCAATGGCGAATATGCAGATGGCCACAATAAACGACCAGAAGTAGAGCTCCTTGCCGTAGCCAAAGGGCCGTTTGTCGGAGGCGGGCCGCTGGCTGCTGCGCAAACCCAGCAGGAGCAGCCACTCATTGGCGGTGTCTACCACGGAGTGAATGCCCTCGGCCAGCATAGCTGAGCTACCCGTAAAGCCTGCCGCCACAAACTTGATGATGGCAATAGCCAAGTTCGCGCCTAATGCCGCCATAATGGCAACTTTGGATGAGGGCTTCTCGCTTGCCGTAGTGGTTGGCTCCGTGCTCACTGATGAGTAAAGGCTGATTAAAGAGGGTAGTAACCTGGTGCCAACTAATACGGCCCCCCAGAATACAAGGCTACTACACACGGGCTTTTTCTTGCCGCAATCCAGTTCACCTCTCCCTCAGGCCACTACCTATGTGCACTCCCGTAAGATAGGCGCCGTGCTCCTGTGCTAAGCTATTAGATGGCAGCGCCCCGCCCGCCAGTTAAATACATTGTGCTCAAGCGCTTCTTGTATATGGCTGGCAGTACCGGGCCTACCGTATACAGGGCTTAATTAGCCAAAAGGCTTTATGTTGCAGGCCTACTGGCTCCTCGCGTTACTATCTCACTCTATGGAAACTGCTCAGTCTCTGTACCTCGCCCTCTTGGCCACGGGTTTGTTGGCCAGTGCTTTTCCGGCTGCCGTTATGGGGCAACAAGAGGCATCTACCAATGGCTCCGGTTCGGTGGTGGCCAACGGGGCACAGCTTACCCTGGTAGCCGAGCAGTTCAAGTTCACGGAGGGCCCCGCCGTAGATAAGGCCGGCAATGTATTTTTTACCGACCAGCCCAACGACAAGATCTGGAAATATAGCACCGACGGTAAGCTCTCCGTATTCCTGGATAAAGCCGGCCGCGCTAACGGCTTGTACTTTGATAAGCGTGGCAACCTGGTGGCCTGCGCCGATGAGCAGAACCAGTTGTGGTCTATCGACAAGCAGGGCCGGCCTACGGTGCTGCTAACGGAAGTGGCTGGGCACCGCCTCAATGGCCCCAACGACCTCTGGATTCATCCTAAAACCGAAGGCATTTACTTCACTGACCCTTATTACCAGCGCAACTACTGGACCCGCCAGGCCCCCGACCCAGCCCTCGGCGGCCAGAAGCTTTATTACCTGGCAGCTGGCGCTAAAACGGCCGTAGTTGCTGATGATCAGCTGCAGAAACCCAACGGTATTGTGGGCACGCCCAATGGGAAAGTGCTTTACGTGGCCGATATTGAGGCAAACAAAACGTACCAGTACCAGATTAGGCCTGACGGCACCCTGAGCAACCGGCAGGTTTTCGCGGGTCAGGGCTCTGATGGCATGACCCTCGACCAGGAAGGCAACGTGTACCTGACCGGTAAGGGCGTTACGGTATACAACGCGGCGGGCCAGCGGATTGAGCACATTGATGTGCCAGCGGAATGGACTGGCAACGTCTGCTTTGCCGGCCCCGACCGCAAAACGCTCTTCATCACAGCCTCGGAGGCGGTGTACGTGCTGCCCATGCGGGTGAAAGGCGTGCAGTAACTAGGCCTACTGGGCCAGTACTGGTTGCTTTTGCAACCAAAAATAGGCCGTAGCTACATCATCAAAGCTCATAACCACGGGGCGCTGAATCAGCTGCAGCGTGGCCTCCGTTGCCTGCCGGGCAGCAAAATCGCGGGGGTATATCCAGGCCACATACTGCAGGCCGGCCCGCATCATTTCCTCCAGCCACCACGCCCCCCACACCGATATTTGCACGGTGGTTTTGCTGATGCTGGAGTTATCGTTCAGGAGTTTATGGCAGGGCCACTGGCGCAGGCTATCCAGCAGCAGCATACAGCACCGCTGCGACGACTCCTGATCATGCTCACCCTTCCAATCTGCATACAGCCACTGATTGTCGGCATCATAGCTAATGGTGATTTCGGGCGTATCCAGCAGGGACCGTAACAGCATTGTGAGTGATTGAGTCGAAAATTCGGCCTCAAAGGTACAAGTCCTGCACGTATCAAGTGCTTACCCCATTGCCATTTACCCGACCTGCTTTGCCTGCTGACAAGCCGCCAGCCACTCCATGGCGTGGTGCTCATCCGTGAAGCGCTGCACGTGGTATGGCCGGCCATCAAAGTAGGTGAGCGGCGGCACGGAGGTATCCGCTTCTATTTCGGTGAGGTGGGCGGGGGCAAAGAGAAATGCCACGTATACAGAGTGGCCTAGCTGGGCCCCCACCGCCGGAAAGAAGGTTTCCATCATCCAGGGCGTGTTCTGCTGGTTGGCATTGTCGCGGCGGCGCGCATCTATAAGCCAAAACCGGCATTGCTGGGCCAGGGCTACTTCCAGGATTTGCCAGTAGCCTTGGTGTAACTCATCGGGGAGGGGCTGCCGCTGCCAACGCGCTACCAGAACACCCAGATCAGGCCGATGCGTAAGGCTCAGGAAGTCGGTAATTTCTGGGGAAGCCATAGGCCAGTAGTTAGGCAGTTAAAGCGAGAAGGTAAAGGTTTATAGATAATCTTTGTTATCCCCACCTGTAAAGTAATTATTTGTATAATAAATATTATTAAATTCATTTCAATATATCTGATCTACCGCCTACTGTCCCTTCTGGGCTAGCCTATTGTTACTGGTTCAGTGCTTGTTGCACATCTTTGCGCCTGTTATATGTATGCCTCTGCCAATGCGGCCCTCATTGTGGCTCAGCCAACCCTGCACCGCGCGGGAATAGTTACCCTTCTGCAAGAAGCCTGGCCGGCGGTGGGTATCACGCTCCACGCTGATGCGTCTGGGCTGCTACCCATCCTTTCTCAGCAGTTGTATGACCTGGTGGTGCTAGACTGTGCGGTACTAGCTGGCCCGGCCTGCCACTTTCTGGAACAGCTCCGCAAGGTCAGGAGCACGTTGCCGGTGTTGTTACTCACCAGCAACCGACTTTCCGCCGATGTACGCCAGTACTTAGAGACGCATCGTACTTCTGCCTGGTCTTGGCTCCCCTACCACGCGACCCCGGCTGCGGTGGCGGCTTTGTTTGCGGCTCATCTGCCAGCAGAGGCTCCTGAAAGAGCGCGGCCCAAGCCGGCGCCGCGCTTGCTGCCCCCAACTCCTTTTAGCCGGCGTGAGCTAGAAGTGCTGCGGCTGGTAGTGCAAGACCATTGCAACCAGGAAATTGCCAACCAACTGTGCCTGAGCGTACGCACGGTAGAAAGCCACCGCCGCGCGTTGCTGCAAAAAGCGGGCGCCAAAACGCTGGTAGGCCTAGCCGTGCGCGCCGTACAACATGGCTGGGTAATGGTGTAGGCACTGGCCACTCAGGGCAAATAAAAAGGCCACTGCCTGAGGCAGTGGCCTTTTCTTTCGTATTAGCGGGTAAACTTCATCCTTCCACCTACTCCGTTCGCCGCACACTAACACTTCGCGGTATGAGCCTTCCTTTCCATTAACCCTACTCGCGCTGTTTTTATTGAGTCAAAGGTAAGGCAGGGCTCAGGTGCTGTGCTGGCTTACTAGATCAGTGTGCCTAATTTCCGTGCCGTTGGTGGCTTTTACCCGGTAAATGACGTCTGGCTAGGCTACTGCACTTATCGCCTGGCCTCTACCAGACTGGCCTAGGCCAACCCAGGCTATTGTTCCACCACTTTTATCAGGCTACCGGCATTCACCTGCTCGTTAAGCTGCATACCGTTCAGGATAGCCATTTCCTCAAGTCGTGCTTCGGGCACACCGTTAGAGCGTAAGGCCTGGCTGAGGTTGCTGCGCAGCTTCAGGGTTTTCACTCGTACCCGCTCGGGCTTTCTATTCAGCTTATCGGGGTCAGTGAGTTGCCGGAAACCTTGGGCGGTGCTGCTGAACTGCGGGGCGTACGTGGCAAAGTCTTGCGGGCTGCTGGCGCCCAGTAGCACGTAGTTGGCGTTGCCGTAGCGAATAAAATGAATCAGGGTGCGGGCGCTTACCTGAGCGGCCTGTTGTTGTTGCTGTTGCTGCTGGGGTTGCTGCTGTTGCTGAGCTACCTGGTCGGCTACTACTGCCAAGGCAGGCAGCCCGTTAATGGTTATGGATTTCGACTCTACTACCTGCAGCTGATACTGCTTTATCATCTGTTGTGCAGCGGCTTCCAGGGTCTCACCGGGGGCCAGCGTGAGGATCATGAGGGCCTTACCATCTTGCGGAGCCATTTGCACTTGCTGCGGTGAGTTCTGAAATTTCCAGCTGGTGGGTACCGGGAACTGGAACTTCAACACGGGGTGATAAAACACGCCTTTCTCCAAAAAGCCCTGCTTTGGGTCTTCGCCGTACACAATACCGTCAATCATTTGCAGGTAAGAGTTGCGGTTTACCTGCAGGTTAGTGGCCGGCATTTTCTGCTGCCACTGGGTCGCCAACTGATGTACCGTGTTGTACCGGTCACCGGGGTCGGGGTGGGTAGAGAGGAAGGGGGGCAGCGCTTCGGCCGTACTCTTTTGCTGCTCCCGCTGCAGGGTCTGGAAAAAGTCGGCCATCTGGTGAGCATCATACCCTATTTTAGAAGAATACTCCACCCCCAGCTGATCAGCTTCCCGCTCATCATCGCGCCCAAATTTGAGGAACAACAGGCCTAGTCCTTGCTGGGCTTGCTCAGCATACTGCCCAAATTGCGGGGAGGCAATCATGCCCGCTATCAGGCCTACCTGCGCCAGTGTACTTTTCGTTTGCTGCTGAGCCGAGTGGCGGGCCGTAACGTGGCCTATCTCGTGGCCCAGCACACCGGCAAACTGCGCTTCATTGTTGAAGTGGGCCATAATGCCGCGCGTCAGGTAAATGTAGCCGCCCGGAATGGCAAAGGCGTTGATTACCGGCGAGTCTACCACCCGAAACTGATACGTAAGCCCAGGGCGGTGCGAAATGGCGCCCATCTGCTTGCCTTTTTCCTGTACAAAGCGCTGCAACGCCTCATTCTCATATAGCCCATACTGCGCTATTACCTGCGGATCAGCCTCTTTGCCCATGGCTAGCTCCTGCTCCTCTGATACCAAACTCACTTCACGCTTGCCACTGACGGGGTTGGTGGAACAACCGGAATGCAACAGCAATAGTGCTGTCCCCAGGCCGGAGACAGCTGAAACAAGACTTTTCATAGGGTTGGATATGTGAGTGGGAGAGCATAAGCCAGCTCAGCAGGGCCAGCATATGCTTAGCAACGCGACTCCAGCCCTTAGGTTTCGGCGGCTTGGTTACCCCAGAGTAGGATTCTTACCCTCTACTCCTTACTCACACGCCGCTTGCAGCTGCCCTCCTTCGAGGCCTCACCACTTGGCCTACCTTACCCCTACTGCCTCACGGTTGTACTTGCTGCGGTACTGCTTAGGCGAGAGGCCCGTCACGCGCTTAAATGTCATCCGGAAGGATTTAGGGTCGGTGTAGCCCACGTTATACATCACCTCGTTTACATTTTCCCGCGACGACTCCAGGCTGTTTTTGGCTACCTCCATCTTCACCCGCTGAATGTACTCAACCACGGAGTTAGAGGTGGCCTTCTTGAACCGGCGCTCCAGATTGCGCCGGCCCAGGGCTAGCATGGAAGCCAGCTGATCGACGGTGATTTTCTCCTGATAGTTAGCCTCAATGTAGGCCTGGGCTTTTTTGATGGGCTCGTCTTCGTGCTCCTTCTGTCCATTGAACACCACGAAGGCCGACTGACTAACCCGCTCAATGTCAATCTGGAACACCTTAGCACAGATCACGGCTATTTCCCGACTCGCATACTTCTCAATCAGATAGAGCACCAGGTTGAGGTAGGAGAAAGCCCCGCCGCTGGAGTAAATGCCGTGCTCGTCGGTAATGAGCTGGTCTTCGCGTAGTTCCACCTCCGGAAACATGCGCCGAAAATCATTGGCGGCAGCCCAATGCGTAGTGCACTGCCGACCAGTAAGTAGGCCAGTAGCCGCCAGCAGAAACGCACCCAGGCACAGGCTGGCTACCTCAGCCCCGCCCTGATACTGCTGCACAATCCAGGGCAAAAAGGCTTTGTTATTTTCCAGCGCCTGGTCCAGGTCACCGTCAATGGCCGGGATGATGACCAGATCCGTCTTGGCCACATGGGGTAGCAGCACATTGGTAGTTACCGTGTAGAGGCCGCCACATACGGCAGTGGTCTGGTGCAGGCCTACGAGCTGAATGCTAAAGAGGGCTGGCTTGCCCATGCGGCGCAGCAGGGCGTTTACCTCGGCAAAAACCAGGCGCGGCCCTTCGATGCTGCCCAGAATAGCTCCCTCAGGAACCAGGATGGATATTTGCTTCATAGTAAGGTGGGGTAGTTAGCCAAGTGTAGGAAAAGTGTCGCAATACGCCCTGAATTAGTCGCAATTGGCCCCGCAGCCAAGCGGCGCCAATTGCTAATTTTGCTAGCATCAAACAATTCAAGATAGACAATATTACTACATAAATTAGCATAAACAGAACACTATATTTGCGCCTCCTTCTTCACCCTCATCTCATACATTCCATGAACGCACTTGAACTCATTCCTTACCTCTCTTTCAATGGCACCTGCCGCGAGGCCATGACTTTTTATCAGCAATGCCTGGGTGGCGAGTTGATGATCCAGGCCTTTGAGGGTACCCCTGCCGCGGAGCACATGCCCGAAGAAGCCCGGCAGGGCGTGATGCACGCCATTTTGAAGAACGAGGCCTTTACGCTGATGGCCTCTGACGCGGGAATGCAGAAAATCACGCAGGGCAACACTATTTCCTTATCCATCAACTGCCACAGCGCCGAGCAAATCCAACAACTCTTCAGCCAAATGTCGGCGGGCGGCACCGTTACCATGGCCCTGGAAGACACGTTTTGGGGTGCCACTTTCGGCATGTTCACTGACCAGTTTGGCATTAACTGGATGCTCAACTACGACAAGGAGCCTCAGCCGTAGACTCCTCTTTTCCTTGTTCATTCACTTACCCCGAGGCTTTGCCCCTCCTGCACATCATGAAAAAGACTACCCTTTTGTACTGGCTTTCCACTGGCTTGCTGGTGGCTCTCATGACAATGTCGGGCCTCATGAATAGCATGAGTACGCCGGAGTCGGTGGCGGCTTTTGCGCACTTGGGTTACCCGGCCTACCTCTCACCCTTTCTGGGCGTAGCCAAATTACTGGGCGTTATAGCCCTGGTAGTGCCGGGCTTCCCGCGGCTCCGGGAATGGGCCTACGCGGGTTTTGTGTTTGACTTGGCCGGGGCTATGTATTCCAGCATTGCCGTAGGTGATTCTGCTGGTACGTGGCTGCCCATTAGCCTAGGCTTTCTCCTGATTGCTATATCCTACCGGCTCAACCAACGGCAGACGGAGGCCACTGCCTTCCCTGCGGCTGTAGCCGGTGTACCCGCTTAACCGTAGCGGGCCAAATGCTTACTCTAGCTTCTGGGCCTGTCTGGTGCGGGCCCCGCTGGTGCGCAGCAGACAGGCCCAGAAGCCAGCGCCGGCCAACGGTGCGCTTATATACTACATCCTATCAATTGTGCAAAGCCAGTTTAACCCGTCTGCATCATGGTAGAAGTTTTCAAAACCAACGTGAGGGCCCGGCGCCACGCCCGGCTGCTTCTGGCCCAGATTCATGCAAACTTTAGGGAGTACCGGGCCACCTTCGACCTGGAGGACTGCGACCAGATTCTGCGGGTTGAAAGCCGGCAGGCGGTTATTCAGCCCCTGGGTCTTATTCAGCTGCTACAAGAAGCGGGTTTTCAGGCGGAGGTATTGCCCGAGTAGGCCAGTACCCCCACCCGCCCGGCTCTTGCGGCCCTTACAACTCAGGCCCGGCCGCCGGTGCAAGTGCGGCAGTTAAGCGCGGCCAGCAGTAGCGTTTTCGTGTGGTAGCGGCTACCTTCCGGCCAGCACTTTGCTCTTAAGCTGCTTCTGCCGATGTCCGCTACTACTCTCCACGAGAACATTCTACTGGTTCTAGGCCTATTGTTTGCCATGCTGCTGCTCGTGATGCTGAGCCAGAAGCTGCGGATGTCGTACCCCATTTTTTTGGTGCTGGCCGGTCTGGCGCTCAGCTTCGTGCCCGGGCTGCCCCGCATCGTCATCGACCCCGACCTTATCTTCCTGATTTTCCTGCCGCCCCTGCTGTACCAAGCCGCCTGGGAAACATCGTGGCAGGATTTCTGGCGCTGGAAACGCCCCATTATGCTGCTGGCCTTTGGGCTGGTATTCTTTACCTCCACTATAGTGGCCTACATCTCCCGGGCCATGATTCCGGGGTTCACATTGCCGCTGGGGTTCCTGCTGGGCGGCATCATCTCCCCACCCGATGCCGTAGCGGCTACCTCCGTGCTTAAAGGCGTGAAAGTACCGCGCCGGGTTACCAGCATACTGGAAGGAGAAAGCCTTATTAATGATGCCAGCAGTCTGATTGTGTTTCGGTTTGCCTTGGCGGCCGTGTTATCGGGGGCCTTCTCGCTGCATCAGGCGGCCACTAGCTTTGTGCTGGTAAGCAGTATGGGGCTAGTGGTGGGACTGGTGGTGGCCTACGGGTTTTACCTGATTCATCGTTACTTCCCTACCACGCCCAGCATCAATACGGTGCTCACGTTTGTTGCGCCCTACGTGATGTACCTGCTGGCCGAGGAGTTTCACTTTTCGGGCGTATTGGCCGTGGTAAGCGGTGGCCTGCTCCTCTCCCATCTCTCCCACCGGGTATTTGATGCTAATACCCGTTTACAGGCCAATAGCGTGTGGGCGAGCGTGGGGTTTGTGCTCAATGGCCTAGTGTTTATTCTGATAGGCCTAGAGCTACCCGTGGCCGTAGAGGGCCTGGGCTCCTACTCGCTCCGCCAGGCCATTACCTATGGGCTCATTATCAGCGTGGTTATCATCCTGATTCGGTTGCTCTGGATGTACCCGGCGGCTTTCGTGCCGCGCTGGCTCAGCCATCACATTCGCACTCAGGAAACCAGCCCCGGCTGGCAGGGCCCCTTTGTTATTGGCTGGGCCGGTATGCGTGGGGTGGTCTCACTGGCTTCGGCGTTATCGGTGCCCCTGCTGCTCACAAATGGCCAAGCCTTTCCGCAGCGCAACCTTATTCTGTTTATCACCTTTGTCGTGATTCTCATTACACTGGTGTTCCAAGGCCTTACGCTGCCCACCATTATTCGCCTGCTGGGTATTTCTGAGGCCGAAGAGCGCATGCCCACCGATGCCCAGGAGGCCGGCATTCGGCTGCGGCTGCGCCAGGTGGCCCTCACCCACATGCACCAGCATTACGTGAGCGACATGCAGGAAAATGAGCTTATTAAAGCCCTACAGCAGCGTATGCAGGCCGAAGCTCAGCGCACCGGCAACCTGCTGGAAGCTCTGGACTACGACGACACAAAACGCCAGGCTCTGCAGCGCTACCACCAAGTGCTGCTCGATGTACTACGCGTGCAGCGGGAGGAGCTGTTTGTGCTGCGCCACGAGGATGTATTTGAGGAAGAAATGCTGCGCCACCAGGAAGCTCAGTTAGACCTAGACGAGGCCAAGATCAGCCATATGCCGCATTGAATTTTCTTATCCCTTAACAGGCCACCCGCTTTACGCGCAAGTTTTCCGGCCTAGGCCACCAAGCCGGCTTCGCGGGCAACTGCAGGCGCTGCCCCTCAAACTGCCGAATACCATGGGTGGCCCCGGCCACTTCCGCGAAGGCCGCGCTGCACCGCACGGTGTAGTCCTCGTCTATCCAGAACAACTGGCGGTCAAAGGCCCGGTGCAGGTTAGGGCACAGGGCCAGCCCATTGCCAATGGTATCATCGTGGCTGAGGGCCCAGGGCACAATGTGGCAGGCATCGAGCAGAGGGTTCAGAGCCGCCGTGCTTGTGCTCACCAGCTTCAGGCCTGATATGGCGCAGGTATGGTCGTAGGCCTCTAGCACCACGCGCTTAAACAGTCCGCTCCGCACGGCCGCATCCAGCTCATCGGTAGCAACGGCCCGGAGCGCATACGTGGCGGCAGGTTCCTCCAGCATCTGGCGACGCAGCTGTTGCACGGCCTCGGTGCCAGCGCGGGGCTGGTAACGGAAGCGCGTCTGCGGAAAGTAACGACGCAGTAGGGCCTGGCGCAGTTCCTCGCGGGCCACCGGCTCCTGCACCAGCGCCCACAATTCCGCATCTAAATAGGCGTGGGCCACTGTATCGCGCAGACTCCGTAGGCTCTTGACCGAGCGCGAAGCCGTCAGCAGCAGTTCCATGCCGGGCAGAGTGCGCAAGTGCCAAAACCCGTCGCCGGTGAGGTGGTAAAAGGGCAGCGAAAAGTCGTTAGCCCGAAACAGCGCCGAGGTGCTCAGGTCGCGGCAGAGACTGCGAAAAGCGGCCAGCAGCTCCGGGGTGATGTAGATTCGATTCTCCTGAATGTTACCGTCTTCAATACCATCGAGCACGGCTAGTAGCAGCGCGGGCTTATACGGCGCCTCACCATACTGGCGGCTGCGGGCCACGCGTAGGTGGGTGAAGCGATGGGAATAAGCGATATGAACAGGTTTGGACACGGAGAGCCTAGCAATATGACGATTTACTTATAAGACAATACGGAAGGCAAGAAGCGCAAAAAAAATCCCCACCTGCAAACTGGTGGGGATCTTCTATCGTAAGAAACAGAGCTTTTAACTTGTCACTTAGTTCAAGCTCCGGTATCGCACGCGCTTGGGCTCTACATCGCCGAGGCGCTTCTTCTTGGCTTCTTCGTAATCGGAGAAGTTGCCCTCGAACCACACGACCTGCGAGTCGCCCTCGAAGGCCAGGATGTGGGTGGCGAGGCGGTCCAGGAACCAGCGGTCGTGGCTGATGATAACGGCGCAACCGGCGAAGTTCTCCAGCGCATCTTCCAGGGCTCGGATGGCATTCACGTCCAGGTCGTTGGTGGGTTCGTCGAGCAGGAGCAGGTTAGCGCCCTGCTTGAGGGTAGTGGCCAGGTGCACGCGGTTCCGCTCACCACCCGACAGACTGCCTACTTTCTTCTCCTGGTCGCCGCCGCGGAAGTTGAAATTGCTCACAAAGGCGCGCGAGTTCACCTGCCGGCCGGCCAGCAACATGGTTTCGGTACCGCCCGAAATCGTCTCGAACACCGACTTGTTGGGCTCCAGGGTGTCGTGCTGCTGATCTACGTATGCCGTCTGCACCGTGGGGCCCACCACAAACGTACCCGCATCGGGCTCCAACTGCCCCGTAATGAGGCGGAACAGGGTGGTTTTACCGGCGCCGTTCGGGCCGATGATGCCTACAATGCCGCCCTGGGGCAGGTTGAAGGAAAGGTTCTCGAACAGGAGCTTGTCGCCAAAGGCCTTAGTTAGTCCTTCGGCCTCAATTACCTGAGCACCCAGGCGCGGACCGTCCGGAATGAACAGCTCCAGCTTCTGTTCTTTCTCCTTCGCGTCTTCGTTCACCATTTTATCGTAGCCAGCGAGGCGGGCCTTGCTCTTGGCTTGGCGCGCTTTCGGGGCCATGCGCACCCACTCCAGCTCGCGCTGCAGGGTTTTCTGGCGCTTACTCTCGGTCTTTTCCTCCTGAGCCAGGCGGTTCGACTTCTGCTCCAGCCATGAGGAGTAGTTGCCCTTCCACGGAATACCTTCGCCGCGGTCCAGCTCTAGAATCCAGCCGGCCACGTTGTCGAGGAAGTACCGGTCGTGGGTTACGGCAATTACGGTGCCTTTGTACTGCTGTAGGTGCTGCTCCAGCCACAGCACGCTTTCGGCGTCGAGGTGGTTGGTAGGTTCGTCGAGCAGCAGCACGTCGGGCTCTTGCAGCAGCAGGCGGCACAGGGCTACGCGGCGCTTCTCGCCGCCCGAGAGGTTGCCAATAATGGCATCCGGGGCGGGCGTGCGCAGGGCGTCCATGGCGCGCTCCAGCTTGCTATCGAGGTTCCAAGCATCAAGCTGGTCGAGGCGTTCCTGCACGGTGCCCTGGCGCTCCAGCAGCTTGTCAAAGTCAGCATCCTCGGCCCCGAAGGCCTCATTGATTTCGTCGAACTCCTTCAGTAGGGCTACGGTTTCGGCGGTGCCTTCCTGCACTACTTCCAGTACGGTTTTGGTAGGATCTAGCTGGGGCTCCTGCTCCAGGTAGCCCACCGAGTAGCCCGGCGACCATACCACGTCGCCCTGAATCTGCTTGTCTACGCCGGCAATAATCTTTAGCAGCGAAGACTTACCCGAGCCGTTAAGTCCTAGCACGCCGATTTTAGCGCCGTAGAAAAACGAGAGGTAGATGTTCTTGAGAACTTGCTTCTGGGGGGGGAAAATCTTGCTTACCCTCTCCATGGAGAAGATAATGGTGGGTTGGTCGCTCATAGTTTACTGGAGGAAGAAAGGGCAAATAATGACTGAGAAGGTGGCCTAGCAAGCAATGCCAAGGCCGGGAGCAGCAACTAAAAGTTGCGCGTACAAATTAGGTTTCTATTTTGCGGGTCGATTCCCTGCACCACGAGTCGGGCGGTGAGTCTACTTATTTAACCCGATATTGTATGTGTCCTGTGTTCTGAAAATAACCGCATTGACTTTCCGTGCGTAGCTCTTTGCACACGGAAACACCCAACTAGCTGGCAAGTGACGAGTGCCTGATTTTGTCGGGCAGGCCAAAGGTAGGCAGCCCGGATAAAGATTCCACGGTTTGCTTTCATCAAGGATTTGGCCCGTAACCCGTAAACTTGTACAGCTTTTTGGCCTGAATACCGACCTTTCCACCTATTCCGCTCCCCCGCTATTTTACTTATGGAACAACAAGACCACCTACTGGCCGAAGCCCGCCGTTATGGCTACATCGAGGGCGACCAGGTGTGGCTCCGCCCGCTGCTGGACCTGCCCGCCCGGCAGGTGGGTCAGGTCAAAGAGTCCGGCGACGCATCCCTGATCTACTTCGCTCAGCGCTTCGAGCTCTTCCGCAATAAGGTGGAAGACCTGCTCCAGAAAATTGAGGAATCGGAAAATAAAGGCTCTTTCCTGATGAAAGCCCTGCACCTTAAGGAGCAGGTAGGCAACTACGATGCCCTAGGGGATTTTGAAAGCCTGCACCGCCGCCTCACCGAAGCGGAAGAGTCCATCAAGGTTACCATTGTTCGCAACCGCGAGAAGAATCTGGCCACCAAAATTGGTCTGATTCAGGAAACCGAAGAGCTGGCCAACACCATTGACTGGCAGGCCGGCACCGAGAAAGTAAAAGACCTGCGCCAGGGCTGGATTAAAACCGGCCCTGTGGAAAAGCACCTCACCGACGAGCTGGAAACCCGTTTTCAGGCCGCCGTTGATAAGTTTTTTGCGAACAAGAAGGAGTTTCTGGCCGAGAAAAAGGCCATGGTCAACCGCGTGTATGACCGTTACAAGGAGCTCATCCACAAGTCGGAAGCCCTGCAAAACTCCAACGACTTTGAGGAAACCACCCGCAAGCTCAAGCAGTTGCAGCAAGACTGGAAGGAAGTAGGCGGCTCCTTGCCTCGCAAGCAAGCCAACGACCTCTGGACGCGGTTCCGAGCGGCGCACAACCATTTCTTTGAGCGCCTGAAGGTGCACATTGAAAGCAAGCGCACCGAGGGCCAGGGCACCTCCACCGACGATAACCTGAGCCGCAAACGGGCGTTGGTGGCCGAAGCACAGGCGTTGCTGAGCCAGCCCATGTCGCAGGCGGTGGCCCGCGCCAAGGAGCTGCAGGCGGCCTGGAAAAAGGTGGGCCCCGTACGCGGTGAGGAATCTGACCGGGTGTGGGAGCAGTTTATCCTAGCCTGTGATAAGGTATTTGAGATGAGTGCCCTGGAGCATTTTATCCGGAAGCGCCAGCCAGCTGGCCCAGAAGCTGGCTCGCCGGAGGAGCAGGTTACCATTCGGGTACAAGCCCTACGAGACTTCATCAAATACGACAAGCAGGAGCAGGAAGTGCTGGAAGAAAACCTGGGCAAGCTCAACGACTCGCCCGGAAACGAGGCCTTCCGGACTATGCTACAGGGTAAGATCAGAGCGTTTGAGCGGAAAATCCGCACGAAAAACGACTTGATTGAAATGTTGCGTCAGCGAGTTAGTAAGTAACTCAACCTTCGTTTGTATTTTACGTTGTCGTCAGCAAAAGCAACCCTAGGCCGGTAATGGTGTCATGCCCATTGCCTCGGCTAGATTTTTGCTGATGCCCCTCTACACTTTGCCAACCTTTTTTAGTAGCACACACGACTATGTACTGGACTCTGGAACTTGCTTCGTATCTGGAAGATGCACCCTGGCCTGCCACCAAGGACGAGCTTATTGATTACTCTATCCGCTCGGGTGCCCCGATGGAAGTAGTGGAAAACCTGCAGGCCCTGGAGGACGACGGTCAGCCCTACGAGAATATTGAAGAAGTTTGGCCGGATTATCCGACCAAAGAAGACTTCATGTTCAACGAAGACGAGTATTAATAGGAGAACTTAGAAGTGAGCGCCTAGAACTGAGCTTCTTTTCAGGTCACGAACAGGCCGTTAGAGTCTCAATTCTTATGGCTGATATCTCAGTTCTGCATATTGAACAATTGATTGCGGGGTATGGACAGCGTGTCCTGCTCCGCAATCTTTTTTTGGCCGTGCCTGAGCCTGCCTTTGTAGCTATTGTAGGCCACAATGGCTGCGGCAAAACCACTCTGTTTCGGGCGCTTACGGGGCGTATTCCGTATGAGGGCACCATTAGGGTGCTAGGCCAGGATCTGCGTACCGTGCGCCAGCCGGCCAACAGTGGCCTACTGGCCTATTTACCCCAGCGAGGCAGTGTAGAGTTTTCTATCTCGGTGCGGGAGTTGGTGGTCATGGGCCGGTTCCGCCACCACCGCTTCCTGAGTGCCTATTCTCCTACCGACTACGCTCTGGCCAATGCGGCGCTAACCCGCGTGGGCGCCGCTCACCTTGCCGCCCGCGACTTCACTCAACTCTCCGGCGGCGAGCAGCAACTGGTGTGGCTGGCCCAGCTCAGCCTGCAAGATGCCGCCCTGTACTTGCTCGATGAGCCCACGCAGCAGCTTGATGTGTACTACCGGCGCCGCGTATTTGATCTGCTCCAGTCCTGGGTGCAGGAGCAGCAAAAAACCGTTCTCTGCATCACTCACGACCTCGACAACCTGCTGGCTCTACCTGCTGGCGGTTACCTGCTCAACCTCTCCGCTCCCACCCCGCAGCTAGAGTCCCTAACCCCTGATACCGTCCGGGCCGCCCGTGAGTACCTGGAAAGTGAGGAAAGCTTATCGGTAATGAGGTAAGGAAGTAAGAGGGTGACGAGGTTATTAGGTGACTAAGTGCAGTGGAGCATAAAAAGTTAAACGGCTTCTTAAAGCTAGGCAGGAGCTTTACACATGTGAGCGAGTGGCCTAGCAACCAGTGCGTTCTATGCTGTAGGAAGGCCCTTGCTGTTGCATCAAAATGAGGTGCGGTAAAAGTGACAGTCTAGGCCACTTCCTTTCTTCACCTCGTCACTCCCTCACCTCATTACCTCATCACCGCTTCCCAGGCCGGCCTCTGATTACGTGCCAGATGGATTGCAGGAAGGGCCAGGGAGTAACGGAGTTCATCACCTGCAGATTCTCCAGCCAGGAAGTGCGCTCATCCAGAAAGTCAAAAATGCGTTCGGGAGGGTTGCGGCTGAATAGCTGCGCGAAGATGTCGCGGGTGTGCTCTCCGCAGCGCTGCATAATGTCGAGCAGCAGGGTATCGAAAAGATGGAACTGCCACTGGTCGCCGGTTGGGTGCTGGGGTGGCTGGCCAGTGCTGGCCAGTGCGGCCACCAACCGTGCCGAGTGGGCCTGAATACGCTTAAAGGCGTAACCTGTGCTGGGCTTGGCCCGCCCCGCACGAGTACCCAGGTGTATAACTCGCTCTCCGGCCGAGGCCGGGAACGGATGGTCGGTCATGGGAATAGCACCCACTTCTTCCGCCTTAATTCTGAAATTAGTTACACCCAGAGTGTCGCGCAGGTAGGTGCGCATGGCCTCTTCGTAGGCCTGTTTGGGTAGTAGCTCCGCCGAAAACAGGGTGTACTCTACCAGCGCCGTGCGTTTGCTGAAAGGCAACACGTACATAAACCGCGCCTCCTGGTATTGCGCGCCCCGGAAGTCCATAAACTCCGCCGTGGCCGGGTCAAACGCATCCACATCGGTTTCTACCTCCCACCCTACAAAGTGCTGCAACAGATACCGGTGCTTCTCAGGGCGGCGTTCCAGTTGCGGCGGGCGGCTATCAAAGCCGTAGTGGGCAGTAAACTCCCCGTTGGGGGTGGTGGCGCGCACGCCAGTACCCGGCAAGTCTTGCAGGTGGCCTACGGTGGTTTGCAGGAGCGTGAACTGTGGGCTGCTAGCCAAAGCGTTCCGCACAAACCGGTAAAAATCAAGCCCCCGGATCATCTTGTACCGGTGGCGCTTCAGCTCAAATATCTGTTCAAAATCAGGGCTTCGGAAAGCAATGTTGGCCCATTCGTAGGCCACTATCTCGTCGAACAGGCTTGGCTCATCGGCCCAGAACGACCAGGTACGGTCGTTGGTGTCTTTGGCCTCGGGCTCCAGCAGCAACACGCGCTTCTGGCGCAGCCGCGGCTCCTGGCTTATGTGGTAGGCCAGGCTGAGGCCAGCGGCCCCACCGCCCACAATCAGGTAGTCGAAATCAACGGATGCGGCCATGAGAAACAACGACCGAAAGGGCCGCCGCTGCAAGTTAAGACAGTACGCCAGACTTGGCTCACGGAACAGCTGGCGCGGAAAGAGCTTCGCAGTTGCTGGGCGAAGCGCCCGCCCAGCGTAACGCAAGAGCTACTTCGCAACTTTTCAGAGTGGCAGTTGTGGTGAGTACGGAAAGTGATGCTGTATAACTAGGGCAATAAGCCATTAGCAGCTGTGCTTTATACTCTACGAGCACTCACCCCTCATTTAGGAGCTTAAACGAAAAAGCCGCCGCTTCTCTGAAGAGAGAAAAGCGGCGGCTTTTTAGATGGCTAGGCTCAGCCAAACGGCTTAGAAGTTTGGCGAGAGCAGGTAACGGCTGTAGAACTCGTCGATAATTTTCACGGCGGCTTCTGCGTCATCTACAATCTGCACCAGCTCCATGTCTTCGGGCGAGATGTTGTGCTCTTCGTGCAGCATTACATCCTCAATCCACTTGAACAGGCCATTCCAATAGGCGGAGCCTACCAGCACAATGGGGAAACGACCAATTTTCTTGGTCTGAATCAGGGTAATTGCTTCAAATAGCTCATCCAGCGTGCCAAAGCCGCCGGGCATGCCAATGAAGCCCTGCGCGTACTTCACAAACATCACCTTACGCACAAAGAAGTAGTCGAAGTTGATGATTTTGTCAGGGTCGATGTAAATGTTATTGAACTGCTCGAAGGGCAGCTCAATGTTGAGGCCTACAGACCGGCCACCCTCCTTATGGGCACCTTTGTTACCGGCCTCCATAATACCAGGGCCACCGCCCGTGATAACGCCGTAACCGTGGCGCACCAGCTTAGCCGCAATTTCCTCGGCCATTTGGTAGTAAGGGTTCTCTGGCTTGGTACGAGCCGAGCCAAAGATGGACACGCAGGGTCCAATCTTGCTCATCTTCTCGAAGCCCTCCACAAACTCAGCCATTACTTTAAAGATCTGCCAGGAGTCGGCAATCTTTATCTCGTTCCAGTCCTTGTCAACAAAGGCTTGCCGAATGCGCTGCTCATCATCCACCTGCACGGTACGCTGGCCATGCGTTTGCTCACGGATATCACTAATGGTCTTAACCTTATTGTCGTTGATGTTGGGCTGCACGATGGTCTGGCCGCTGCCAGCATTCAGCACTTCATCGGCCACTTTAGTACGGCTGGTTTTTTTTAGCTTCGACATAGGAGCTACACGGGTAAAAAGGCACAGACAGCCGGCGACTGCACAAGCCGACGGCGGTGGGGATGGGCCTGCGCCAGGTAAAAAATTAGGAAAAAGGCAAAAAGAAGGCCGCCTCACGGAAGGAAGGCGACCAAAAGTAGCGACCGGCAAGTTAACAATTTGTTAACATTACGCTAGCCTGCATCATGAAATTGTTAGGTGACGGCTAGGCCAGTTCAGGTCATTTAACCCACCCATGGGCTGTGCCTTTGTATTCCGCAAACGCAGTTTCTATAACCGCGTAGCCAGCGCAAAGTTACTGCGCCCTGATGGCAATAACCGGATCGAGGTTTGATGCCAGTACGGCCGGAATAATGCCCGCCAGCACGCCAATAACCACCGATACGGTGAGACCGAGCGAGATATTACCGGGCGTCAGGAACAATGGTAGGCCTTCCTGCGGCACCAGGGTAATTAACCACACCAGCAGAATACCAGCCGCCCCGCCCAACAGGCACAGGAACACGGCCTCGAACAGAAACTGGAACAGGATGAAATAATTCTTAGCTCCTAATGACTTCTGAATGCCAATGATATTGGTGCGCTCCTTCACCGACACAAACATGATGTTGGCAATACCAAACCCGCCCACCAGCATGGCAAAGGAGCCAATAACAGCCCCCGCAATACCAATAACAGAAAAGAGCTTGGTAATAGCATTGGCCAGCATTTCAGGCCGGTTCAGGGCAAAGTTGTCTTCTTCCTGCGGCTTTAGGCCCCTGATGTTGCGCATCACGCCTTTCAGCTCGTACTCCAGGTCCAGCAAGCCCGGGTCGTCATCGGTGCCTTTGATGCCAATGCTGGGCGACACGCCGCCCTGGCCGTTAGCATTCAGGGCGAACATCTTGGTAAACATCCCAAAGGGAATCAGGCAGTTAGTATCGTTGCTGGGGGTATCCAGCAGCTTCTTGCCTTCCTTCTGCATTACGCCAATAATGACAAACTTCTGGCCGCGGGTTTTAAATTCCTTCCCCAGTGCCGAGCTGTTAGGGAACAGGCTCTCGGCTATTTCAGCGCCCACAATGGCCACGTTGCGGGCCGATTCAACCTCCTGAGGCGTGAAGTAGCGTCCTTCAGCAATAGGCACTTCCGACACCTTGTTAAACTCCAGGCTAACGCCTTGCAGGTTGCAGCCCTCCATACTATTGCTGCCTGCTTTAAACAGGTTGCCGCTGGTATTGGCGAAAATGGCTATGCCATTATTGTTGGGCCCCAGGCGGCGCTGCAACTCCCGAAACTCTCGCACCGTGGGTACGGGTCGGTTAAAATACTTCCACCAGGCAAAGTTAGACTCGAATACCCAAGGCCACTTGTTCACGTAAATTACCTTGTCGCCCACAAAATTCATACTCTGCCGGATGTTGGTTTCCAGCGAGTCGACGACCGTGAAAACGGCAATAATGGCAAAAATGCCCACCGTTACCCCGAGCAAGGACAGGATAGTGCGAAGCAAATTGGACTTGAGGGCTTGCCACGCGAAGCGGAAGCTTTCAAAGGTCAGGCGGAGTGCTTTCATGAGGGGCCGGGATGAGGCCGGAGTAGTAGCCGGAACCGTAAACGTATCAGTATAACCGATTAAGCAGTAGCTCAGTGGAGCGGGGCCTCACCTTTTCGGGCGAAAAGTAACGATTAATCCGGCTCGAATGACTACTTTTGCGGCTCAATTTTTTCATTAGGTTCCCCACCTATTGCCCTGTCTGGCCCATGAAACTGTCCGAGTTCAAATTTGACCTGCCTGAAAACTTACTGGCACAGCACCCGGCCAAAAACCGAGACGAATCTCGCCTGATGGTGTTGCACCGCGACAGCGGCAAGATTGAACACCGCGTATTCAAAGATATCATCGAGTACTTCGGCGAAGGCGATGTTTTCGTGGTAAACGACACGAAAGTATTCCCGGCCCGCCTGTATGGTAACAAAGAGAAAACCGGCGCCAAAATCGAGGTTTTCCTCCTGCGTGAGCTGAACAAAGAAATCCACTTGTGGGATGTGCTGGTTGACCCGGCCCGAAAAATTCGGGTAGGCAACAAGCTCTACTTCGGCGAAAGCGACATGGTAGCTGAAGTTATTGACAACACCACTTCGCGCGGCCGGACCATTAAATTCCTGTTTGATGGCTCTGATGAGGAGTTCTATAAGGCGCTGCACGACCTGGGCGAAACGCCCATTCCCAAGGAGTTCATCCCCCGCGAAACGGAAGCCGCCGACAAAGAGCGCTACCAGACTATTTATGCCAAGCATACAGGTGCCGTGGCCGCTCCTTCAGCGGGCCTGCACTTTACCCGCGAGGTAATGAAGCGCCTGGAAATCAAAGGAGTAGATGTGGTGCCGGTAACCCTGCACGTAGGTCTGGGCACCTTCCGCCCCGTAGATGTGGAAGACCTGACCAAGCACAAGATGGACTCGGAAAACTTTATCGTACCGGCAGACTCGGCGGCGGTAGTAAACCGGGCCCTGGACGCTAAGAAGCGCGTTTGCGCCATTGGCACTACCTCTATGCGCGCCATGGAGTCATCGGTATCAGCGCACTCCCGCCTGAAGCCCACGGAAGGCTGGACAGATAAGTTTATCTTCCCTCCGTATGACTTCAAAATCTCAAATGCGCTGCTCACCAACTTCCATACTCCGGAGAGCACGTTGATGATGATGGCCTCGGCTTTTGCTGGCCACGAACTCCTGATAGAGGCTTATCAGCTGGCTATCAAAGAGAAATACAAATTCTTCAGCTACGGCGACGCCATGCTGATTCTGTAAGGAATGCCGCAGTGGCCTAGCCTTAACCAGGCGTGGCTGCAGCAAAAACGCCGAATATCCTGTGGGTATTCGGCGTTTTGTATTTGCGGGCATGCGTACTTTACAGCTCTATCTATCCGCCGCCATGCCTGACTCGCCTGCTTCCCCCGGCCCTGCTTCTTCAGTAACTCCACGCTTTGCTATTCTGGTAGCCGGTGGCAGCGGTACCCGCATGGGGGCCGGGCGGCCCAAGCAGTTTCTGGAGTTGCTGGGTGAGCCCGTGTTACTGCATACTCTCCGGCGGTTCACAGAAGCCTCCCTGCGCGTGCAGGAATGCGTGGTGGTACTCCCCCCGGATCAGTTCGACAGCTGGCAGCAGCTCTGTGCTCAGCACCACGTAGCCATTGCGCACACCGTAGTAGCGGGCGGCCACTCCCGGTGGGCATCGGTACGTAACGGCCTTGCTCACTTGAAGAGCCATACAGCGGGTACAGTAGCGGTTCATGATGGGGTACGCCCCCTAGTGACGATTTCCGTTATTGAGGCCACATATGCCGCAGCAGAGGCCTATGGCGCCGCCGTGGCAGCCGTAGCCCCCAAAGACTCCGTGCGAAGCGTAAGCCAGCAGGGCTCCTTTGCCCTCGATCGTTCCCGCCTCCGGTTGGTGCAAACCCCGCAGTGCTTTGAGCTGCAGCTGCTACAACGGGCTTACCAGCTACCAGAGCTGACCACCTTCACCGATGATGCCAGCGTAGTAGAAGATCTGCACCCCATTCAGTTAGTGGCCGGCGACTATCGAAACCTGAAAATTACTACTCCAGAGGACTTAGTGCTTGCCGAGGCGCTACTCCAGGCTCCTTCGCACTAGGCCATATCCTGACTGCCTGCCTGCCCTAGGCCACTTCATAAACAAGCCCGCCAAGTGCGCCTGATTCTATCATGGAATCAGACACGCTTGGCGGGCTTATTATTTGTTTAAGCTAACAGCTACCGACCGCACCGAATAAGGTGAGTTTTGCCATTAATGGTGACGGAGGCGATATTATCGCAGGCCTGCGTGCCCGTGGGATCATAGTTAAGCAGGAGGGTCTGCTCCTTTGCGTTGATGAGGCGCACAGTGCCGGCTACAAACGTGCGGGCACAACCCAGCCGGAATTCCTTTATAAGTGGCTGCTCGATGGTAGCCGTGTAGCTGATGCCTTTGCGGTTGGTGCCGCTGGCCTGGCCGGTTACGGAGTAAGTATCATCAAGAATAGTGCGGGTAGCGCCGCCGGTCGTGCGAGTGTACTGGCGCTGCGATGACCAGGTGTGCGTGCCCGCGGTAGTGGTTACGCTGGCGTTCTGCACACTCAGCGCCCAAGAGCCATTGCCCAGATTGGTAATGGTACGCGTGCCGGTATGCAGATTATCGTTGCGGTAGTAGTCTACCAGTGAAATAGTAACGCTGGCCCCAGCCTGGCGATACGGGCCGGCGAATACAGCCACTACTTTGCCGCGGCGGGCTACTCCATTGGGACCTACACAGTTGGTAGGGCCAAAGTCGAGGGTGAGGGTGCGGGTAGCGGCGTTATAGGTCCGGGTGAAGCAGGAGCCGGCGAGGCGCACCAGATCTGAAGATTCTGTGGCCGGGCTGCTGGCTTCTGTAACATCAGCGGGCGAAGCTGCCTCCACAATATCCCCGAGCGCGGCATTCTCATCTTCTGCTACACTTTGGTCTTCCGCCGAAACGGTTGCGACCGAATCCGTTGGGTCGTTGCTTTTATCGCAGGAGGTGAAGGTTAGAAGGCTGCCTGCCAGCACTAGGCCAGTAAACAGCGAGAGGGTAGATCTTACCATGGGGAGCAAAGAGGTGAAGTGAGAGAGGTGAGAACGAATTTCGGGCCTTTGATTATAGCTAGTTAAGAAAGTTTAACCCACTATGGAACTTTTTTTGGAAACCCCTACCCCAACTCCAAACACAAGGGTGCGTATAGCCCAATTGCACTCTTCTTCCTACCCGGTAATTCATTGTCTATATGTCAGTTTCCCGCGTGTTGCTCCTGCTGCTCCTACCAGCCGCCTTTGCGTGCTCTTCCGGCGAAAGCAACAAAGACCCGGTAGCAGAAGCAAAGTTTCAGAATGAAAAGCGCATTGGCGATGAGGCAATTACCGAGAAGCAGTCGCGTGATGCTGAGTACGTGGTTAATTCAGCTAACCGCAACATGTTTGTGCGTGATGTGAGCCAGCTAGCGCAAACCAAGTCAGCATCGGCGGAGGTAAAAGCATTGGCTCAAAGCCTGGTAGCTGCTCACGCCGGCAGCCAGCAGAATCTGCAAACGCTGGCCGGGCAAAAAAGCATTGTACTCCCTACTGGCCTAGGCGGCGACTTGGCTACATCACTAGGCCAGGTAGCAGCCCTTAACGGCGCCTCCTTCGATCAGAAATACACTGACCTGCTGATTGATGTTCATAAAAAAGCAGTTGATGAAACCGATGATATGCGCGACGACGCCTACGACGGCGACATTCGGCAGTACGCCAACCAGCAGCTACCCGTGCTGAAACAGCATTTGGAAGCGGCGGAACAACTACAGGACAAACTCAAAAAATAATCCTCTCTCCTACTCCATTTACTTAACCAACCTATATGAAACTGCGCATTCTTTCCATTCTTTCTCTTTTTGCGGCTCTCACATTCAGCAGCTGCGGCAATGCCGAGCAACGCACCGACGGCACTGCCGGCACTGCCGTAACCAACATGGACTCAGCCGCCGCTGATGGCGGTGTGAAAGCCGATGCAGTTGTGATTGACAACAACGCTGGCCCTACCATAACCGCCGACGCTGACTCCGCCGAGGCCGCTGCCAAGTAGCTCTGACCCGACATACCCCCCACGGCCTGCTTAGGCCTTGGCTGTTTGCCCGCTTTCTACCACTCCCCTCAACTTTTTTTCCATGAAACGCACTCTTCTTTCCCTGGTCTGTTCTGCGGCACTTCTTGCCGGCACTACTGCGTGTAACTCTCAAGACTCAGTTAAACAGGCTGAGGAAACGAATGAGGCGAAGAACGAAACTGCCACTCCCAATTCGGAAATGGGTGACGTAACGGAAAACAGTAAAAACTTTGACTCGGAGTTTATGGCGAAAGCCGCCAGCGGTGGCATGCTGGAGGTACAGCTAGGCCAGGCGGTGGCCGCAAAAGCAACCACTGCCGAAGCCCGGGAATTTGCCAATAAGATGGTAGAAGACCACACCAAAGCAAATGCTGAACTCAAGGCTTTGGCGGCTAAGAAGAATATCACGCTCCCCACCACTCTCGGCGACGATCATCAGAAGGTGATGAAAGATGTTACGGAGGAGCAAGGGGTAGCCATGGATAAAGAATACCTGAAGGAGATGACCAAAGACCACCAAGAAGACGTGAATGAATTCACGGAAGCTTCAGTGAAGGCGTCTGACCCGGAGATTAAAGCATTTGCTGCCAAGCAGGTGCCCATACTACAGCACCACCTAGAAATGGCGCAAAAAATGAGCGCTGCCGTAGAGGCCCGGAAGTAAGCTGTTATTCCTTTTTTATTCCCCATCCAACCAACCTTCCTACAAACTATGAAACGCACTCTGCTAAGTATGGCCGTAGCTGCCCTTATGGCTACCACTGCCTGCTCCACCAACGACTCTACCACGGGCACTACGGATGCTACCTCGGCACCCGCTAATGATGCCATGGGCACCACCAACACCGATTCTGCGGGGGCTAATACCAACACCGCTATGCCTACCGATACTAGTATGGCTGGAGGCTCGACTATGGCAGACCCTAATGGCCCCACCGCTCCTCACGCTACCGATGCTGAGTTCATGAAGTCGGCGGCGGCCAGCGACCAAAACGAGATTCAGCTGAGCAAGCTGGCCCTAGAAAAAGGTGTGACGGGCATGGTGAAAGACCACGCCAACATGATGATTACGGACCACACCAAGTCAACGGCTGATCTGAAGACCATTGCCGAAAAGAAGAACGTGACCCTGCCGGCCGATATGGACGCCGAGCATAAGGCCATTGCCGCTGATATGCGCAAGCTCTCGGGTAAGGAATTCGAGACCAAGTACGTGCAGCAAATGAAGATGGACCACCAAAAGACGCTTAACACGTTGGCTGCTGCTCAGCAAATGACCAAAGACACAGAAGTGCAGGGCTTCATTGCTAAGGTTACACCCGTAGTTGAATCCCACCTGAAGATGTTCAGCAGCATGTAAGCATAGCCTTATAGCTGGTATCTACTGATACTACCTATCCTTGAAAAGCTGCTTCCTTCATTGGAGGCAGCTTTTTTTAATTTCTATGGCAAGAGCCAAGAATTCAGGTAGCAGTGTTTTAGGTACCGAATTCTTCCGTGGCTACCGTTCAAAAGCACCTACTGTTAACGTGCTTAGGATATTAAATGCGTATCGCCCAGCCCTTGGCTACCAATAGATTACCCAGCGAAGAGTTCCGCAACCGTTTGCGGGCACCAAGCTACTCAGCAGGTGCCGCTACCCATTGCACGGTATAGGTTTCGCAGGGTGAGGCAGAGAGGTTCATGCGGAACTCTTTCTGGCGCACGGCTTTTCCAACAAAGTCGCCCTGCAACACAAAACGTAGTAAGCCCCCGCTGGAAGCGTCTTGTACTACGCCTTGCACCTTCCCGTCTTGTATCTCGAAAATTTCCTGAGGCCCAATAGTACGCTTGGCCTGCTTGCCTGAGCAGTTCCAAAACCCATCAAACGTTAAGCTCGATAGATGTTTGCCATCGGCAGATACCTCAAAATTGATCTTGTTCTCCTGCTGTCCGATATTGGCAGTGCCAGTCCAATGGGTGCCTTTGGGAGGGGCAGTGAGTATTGCAACGGTCAGGAGGGCGGGAAAAAGCAGAACCTTCATAGTGGGAATGTTATAGAGCAAGCCCTTAACATACAAAAATCCTGTACACAGCGCAAAATATATTAAGATTGCGCTATGTACAGGATTCTAGTTTTCTAAACAGGGTCAGCTAGTTATATATTACTCTACGCTGCTTTTTCTGTCTTGCCAGCAGGCTCCGTGGCATACTTACTGGTGCGAAGCTCTTCGGCCAGGAAGCGGCTGGTATGCCCCTTGCCCGACTTGGCCACCTGCTCCGGTGTGCCTTGCGCCACAATGGTACCACCGCCCGCGCCACCTTCCGGCCCGATGTCGATGATGTGGTCGGCCACCTTAATCAGGTCGAGGTTATGCTCAATGATGAGCACTGTGTTGCCTTTGTCGGCAAGCTTCTGGAGCACGTCGGCGAGATGGTTGATGTCCTCGAAGTGTAGGCCAGTAGTGGGCTCGTCGAGAATGTAGAAGGTCTTGCCGGTGTCCTTCTTGCTGAGTTCGGTAGCCAGTTTCACGCGCTGGGCTTCGCCACCTGAGAGCGTGGTGGCCTGCTGGCCTAGCGTGAGGTAGCCGAGGCCTACTTCGTTCAGGGTCTGAATTTTGCGCAGGATGCGGGGCTGAAACTCAAAGAACTCCACGGCTTTCTCCACCGTCATGTCGAGCACGTCGGTGATGGACTTGCCTTTAAAGCGCACTTCCAGCGTTTCGCGGTTGTAGCGGCGGCCTTTGCAGGTTTCGCAGGGCACGTGCACATCGGGCAGGAAGTTCATCTCGATAGTGCGCATGCCGGCCCCCTCGCAGGTTTCGCAGCGCCCCCCCTTTACGTTGAACGAGAAACGGCCTGGTCCGTAGCCCCGAATCTTTGCTTCTGGCAACGAGGAGAACAGCTGGCGAATCTCGGTGAACACGCCGGTATACGTAGCCGGGTTGGAGCGCGGCGTACGGCCAATTGGCGACTGGTCTACTTCAATCACCTTATCAATAAATTCCAAGCCTTCAACCTTGTCGTAGGCCAGTGGCTCGCGCTTGGCGTTGAAGAAGTGCTGGTTCAGAATAGGGTACAGCGTATCGTGGATGAGCGACGATTTGCCCGAGCCTGATACGCCCGTTACGGCAATGAGCTTACCCAGCGGAAACTTGGCCGTGACGTTTTTGAGGTTGTGCCCTTTGGCACCCTTCAGCACTAGCTCGTTGCCTTCGCCGGTACGCTTTTTCTTGCGTAGCTCAATGTGTTTCTGCCCACTCAGGTACTGCGAAGTGAGGCTGCCCGAAGAGAAGATTTCGGTAGGTGAGCCTTCTGCCACAATATGGCCGCCGTGGATGCCGGCCCCGGGGCCAATGTCCAGCACGTGGTCGGCGTGCATGATCATGTCCTTGTCGTGCTCCACTACAATCACGGAGTTGCCCAGGTCGCGCAGGTGCTGCAGGGCCTTAATCAGGCGCTCATTGTCGCGCTGGTGTAGGCCAATGCTGGGCTCGTCCATAATGTAGAGCACTCCCACCAGCTGGGTACCGATTTGAGTAGCGAGGCGGATGCGCTGGCTTTCGCCGCCCGAGAGGGTGCGCACGGAGCGGTGCAGGTTCAGGTAGTCGAGGCCTACTTCCAGCAGAAAGCCAATGCGCTTGCGAATCTCCTTCAGCAGCTCGCGCGCAATCAGATTCTGGCGGTCCGTGAGGCGGTCCTCCAGGCCTTCAAACCAACCGGCCAGGTCGCTCAAATCCATCACCGAGAGCTCCCCAATGTGCTTATCGGCAATCTTGAAGTGCAACGACTCCTTTTTGAGGCGGTAGCCGTGGCACTCGGGGCACTCCTGGGCCTGGGTGTACTGCTGAATCCACTCCCGGATGTTCTCCGAGTCGGACTCCATCTGGCGCTGCAGGAAGGGAATGATGCCCTCGAACGGCTCGGTATAGTTTGGCTTTTTGGGGTCGGCGTCCTCGTCCTCAGGCACACCATAAAGCAGGCGTTGCACCAAGTCTTCGGGCAGCTTTTCGATGGGCGTGCTGAGGCTGGCCTTGTTCTTTTTCAGGATGAGGCCTAGCTGCTGGAAAATCCAGATGTCGCGGTACTCGCCCAAGGGCGCAATGCCGCCGCGGCTCACGCTCAGCTTCTTATCCGGCATCACCGAGTCTTCGGTGATTTCCTGCACCTCACCTAAGCCATTGCAAACGGGGCAAGCGCCGTAGGGTGAGTTGAAGGAAAAGGTGTTCGGCGCCGGGTCGTCGTAGGCGATGCCGGTGGTGGGGTCCATGAGGAAGCGCGAGAAGAACTGCGTCTTCTTAGCTTCGTTTTTCTCGTCGGGGGCCAGCACCAGCATGGTGCCTTTGCCGTGGGTGAGGGCATTCTGCGCCGAGCCCGACAGGCGGAACCGGTCCTCCTCCTTCACCACCAAGCGGTCAATCACAATCTCAATATCGTGGATCTTGTAGCGGTCCACCTGCATCTTGGGCGTAATGTCTAGCAGCTCGCCATCAACTCGCACCTTCGTGAAGCCCAGCTTGGCAATCTGCTGAAACAGCTCGCGGTAATGGCCCTTGCGGCCTTTTACTACCGGCGCCAGCACTACCAGCTTCTTGTCGTTATAATGCTTGAGAATGTAGTTGATGATCTGGTCGTCGCTCTGCCGGATCATCTTCTTGCCCGTAGCATAGCTGAACGCCTCGGCGGTGCGGGCGTAAAACAGGCGTAGGAAGTCGTAAATCTCGGTGATAGTGCCCACGGTGGAGCGGGGGTTGCGCGAGGTAGTTTTCTGCTCGATGCTGATAACCGGCGACAGACCCTCAATCTTATCCACATCGGGGCGCTCTAGGCCACCCATGAAGCTGCGAGCATAGGCCGAGAAAGTCTCCATATAGCGGCGCTGGCCCTCGGCGTAAATGGTATCGAAGGCCAACGACGACTTGCCCGAGCCTGAAATGCCAGTGAATACCACCAGCCGGCCGCGCGGAATCTTGATGGAAACGTTTTTGAGGTTGTGCTCCCGGGCACCGTATACTTCAATGAAGGGCGCCTCCATATCGGCGGCATGCTGGCCTAGCTGGCCCTGCACCAAGGATGGCAGCACGCCCGGCAGCGCAGTAGCCGCAGAGGCCACTATGGTTTCTGAAATCTGCTCAGATCGGGGCGTGGAGGCTATAGCTGCCTGCTGCGCACCTTTGGCAGTTGTTAGGTCGGGCTGGGGTGCCCCTTTCTTCGCCGCTTTTGGAGCTGGCGCAACGGCTTTGGAAGCAGCTGGTTTGGCCGGGCGGTCAGCTTTAGGAGCTACTTGGGTTTTAGAAGCAGCCGAAGTGGAAGAACTAGAAGCGGCAGTTGTTTTTTTGGCCATGCAACAGCGAAGCGGATAAGTCTGCAAAGGTACGCAAAACGCGCCCCGATGGCTACCCTCCCCTGCGTATTTGCCAAGCGCATTAGCGACTTCACATGCCTGTTTCAGCAACGGGCACAGCAGAGGATAGACGGCCTATAACAATGCAAGGAGCGAAAATGTCCCACCCGCTCAGAAGTTCTTCCGGGGGTTGCTAAAAACTTGAGGCAGCGGGTCACTTTTTTAAACTATGGTGCTGTTTTTGCGTCAGATAGATATCTCCCTTTTGTTCTTCTTTGCTCATGAAACTATTGCTTAAATCTGCTTTCCTGCTGGCGCTGGGCCTGCTGGTTTATACCGAGCCCGCTCAGGCTCAGGTGCAAATTCAGGTGGGTATCAACCAGCCGTACTGGGGCCCACCGGTGCCCCAGGGTGTGCAGTATTACTACATACCGGAAATTGACGGCTACTATGACCTGTACAGTCAGTCGTACCTGTTTTTTGACCCCGTGTACGGCGCTTGGGTAAGCTCCCCCGTATTGCCGCGCGCCTACGCCTCCTACGACCCACGCTTTTTCCACCCGGTGGTTATTCAGTATGTGGGCCGCCAGCCCTGGGGCTACCTGCGCGACCACCGCGCCTATTGCAACAATTGGGGCGTTTTACCGGGTCGCTACTATGGCGCCAACTGGCCGGGCCGAGGCTACTATGCAGTACCTCCCCGTGGGGGCTACTACGGCAACCGCCCTTACAACCAAGGTGGCTATGCCAGCGGCAACTACCACAACGACCGTGGCGGTTACTATGGTAATGGCCGCAACGATAACCGGGGCGGATACGACCGCAACGACAACCGAGGTGGTTATGACAACCGTGGCAACGATAACCGGGGCGGGTACGACCGCAACGACAATTGGGGTAATGGTAACCGGGGCAGTGGCTTCGACCGCAACGACAACCGCGGCAGCCAAGCCAGCCAGGGTGCTCCCAGCGGCGGCCGTGGCAGAGGCCGGGTGAATTAATACCTGGTTATTGTTGAACATGAAAGGCTCTTCTTCGGAAGGGCCTTTTTGTTTCACGCCAATGGGGTTGCCAGGTCTATTCTGCTCTCCCTCCAGAATAAGTAGCTACTTTTCGGTGGGTTTGCTGACTGGTACTTTCTATGATGTTTGTGGTTGTGTTCTGCTTGCGGCGTGGCTAATTTTTCTTTCCTGACGGGCAAGCGACGCGTATTGGGGGGCTTGCTGCTGTTGCTGCTGTTGCCCGCTATTCAGACGTGGCTCAACATCAAGATTTTCCGCACCAGTCCGCTGGCGGGTTACTCTGAACCTGCCCCCCGCCCCCCTCTTAGCTGGCAGAGCCTGCGCAACAACACCTACCAGCCGGCCCTGGAGCGCTACCTCACGGAGCACATTGGCTTTCATGATGCCTTGATTCGGCCGCGCAACCAGGTGGCCTACAGCTTGTTTAACCAAGCCCGGGCCCATGGTGTAGTAATGGGAAAGCGCAACACCCTGTTTGAGGAGGCCCCCATACTGGCTTACCTGGGCCGCGATACCGTGCCTGCGGCGGAAATACGGGCCAACGTGCAGCGGTTTCGGGTGGTGCAGGATACGCTGGCGCGACGTGGCAAGCTCCTGGTGTTCGTAATAGCCCCCAGCAAAGCGGCCATCTATCCCGAGCTTCTTCCGGCCGCCTACCAACAGCAACGGCCGCACCGCTCCAACTATGACCGCTACGCCACGAGCATGCGGGAAGCGGGCCTGAACGTGCTGGACTTCGGGGCGCTGTTTCGGCAGTGGAAAGACACCAGCTCTTACCCCCTGTTTGCGCGGGGCGGCATTCACTGGAGCGGCTATGGTCTCACGCTGGCCGCCGATACCCTCTTCCCTTACCTGGAGCAGCATACCCACCTCAATCTGCCCGACTTCCGGCGCACTGGCCTAGAAGTCACCACCTCCCCGCGCCACCCCGATGGTGACATGGTTAGGGCCCTCAACCTGCTTTGGGCCCCGCCCTCTTTCCCAATGGGCTACCCCATGGTGCAGTTTCAGCCGCTGCAGCCCGGGCAGCGCCGCCCCCGCCTGCTGGTAGTAGGAGACAGTTTTGTGTGGAATTTTATTGAGCAGTACCCTTACCTGGATTCACTGTTCGCGCCCGATTCGCGCTTCTGGTACTACAACCAGGTGGTGGTCTGGCGCAAGCAGCATGATCAGCTAACCGGCGAAACCAACGTAGCCCAGCTCGACCGCAAAGCCGAGCTACTGCGGTTTGACATTGTGTTGGTACTGTTCAATGAGCACAACCTGAAGGTGTTTGATCAAGGATTCAGCCAGGATGCTTTGCGGGCGTTTGGCGGGCATTAATGGCTCCAAGCACCTTTCCGGTAAGCCCGTGCGTAAGCGCTCTTGCCAGTTTGGCCCTGTTCTTGTCTTCTGCCTCTCCTCCTCCCAACCTTTTGCCCTTGCTCCTATGAAACTCCTCACCAAACTTACCCTGACTGGCCTACTAGGTGCGGCCTTGGCTACTGCTCCGGCCCAGGCCCAGGTAACTATCAACGTCAACCCACCCTCCTGGGGCCCCTCTACCCCGGCCGGCACGCAGTATTACTACATCCCCGAAACGCAGAGCTACTATGACCTGCGGGCCCAGCGCTACATTGTTCCTCAGAATGGGCAGTGGGTGCGCGTAGCCAATGTGCAAGGCTACGATCCGCGCAGCTTCCACCCGGTAGTGCTGGACTACCGCGGCTCACAGCCATGGGAGCAGTACAACCGTCACCGCGAGATTTACTTGCCCCCAGGCCAGGTGAAGCGCCTGCAAAGCGGCAAAGGCCTCCCTCCCGGCCAGGCTAAAAAGGTGTATGGTGGCAACCCCGGTAACTCGGGCCACCCCGGAAACAGTAATGGTAAAGGCCACGGTAAAGGCAAGCACTAAGCCTGGTTCCATTATGCAAAAAGCCGCCCCTCTTAGCACTGCTGAAAGGGGCGGCTTTTTTACGCTGGTATAGCTGGGGCTGGTGGGCCGCCCTGTATTTTCGCCGGGCCTTCCGTATCTGCGCCCCATGGTATTCAGTAGTTCGCTGTTTCTCTTCTATTTTCTGCCCGGTTTTCTGCTGCTGTACCTGCTGGCGCCTACTCGCCTCAAAAACGCAGTGGCGCTGGTGGCCAGCCTGTTGTTCTATGCCTGGGGTGGGCTCAACTTTCTGGCGCTGTTTCTGGCCTCGGTGGTGCTTAACTTCTCTCTTATCAGGCTAATGGATGCGGCAGTTGACTGGCAGAAGCGCATCTACCTGACAGTTAGCATCCTGCTCAATGTGGGCATGCTCTTTTACTTCAAATACGCCAACTTCTTTCTGGAGAACCTGAGCGAGGTAAAATCGGCGGTGGGTGGTGAGGCCCTGCACTGGCGGCAGGTGGTACTGCCCATTGGTATTTCCTTTTTCACCTTCGAGAAGCTTACTTACTCCATTGATGTATACCGAGGCGTAAATAAGCCCCTGCGCAGCTTCTGGGACTTCCTGCTCTACATTATGCTCTTCCCGAAGATGATTGCCGGGCCCATTGTGCGCTTCCAAGAAATTGCGGGGCAGCTGCAAGACCGCTCCGCCTTCGATACCGTGGATCAGAAACTGGCGGGCCTGTTCCGATTTGGTCTGGGCCTGGCCAAAAAAGTACTCATTGCCAATGCCCTAGGCCAGGAGGCCGACCGAATTTTCGGGCTGGCTCCCGCTGATGTTTCGGCGCCGCTGGCGTGGCTGGGTGCCGTGGCCTACACCTTCCAGATCTACTTCGACTTCTCCGGCTACTCCGATATGGCCATTGGCCTGGGCCGCCTCATGGGCTTCCAGTTTCCGGAGAACTTCAACAACCCCTATATCTCTCGTTCCATCACGGAGTTCTGGCAGCGCTGGCACATCACGCTCGGGCGCTGGATGCGCGACTACCTCTACATTCCGCTTGGGGGGAACCGCGTGAAGCCTGCCCGGCTCTACCTCAACCTCTGGACGGTGTTTCTGCTCTCGGGCTTCTGGCACGGCGCGGCCTGGAACTTCATTGCCTGGGGTGCCTACCACGGACTGTTCCTGATCCTCGACCGTCTGTTTCTGCTGCGCCTTTCGCGCCGGCTGGGCGTGCTGAGCATCGTGCCCACCTTCCTGATTACAATGGTGGGTTGGGTGCTCTTTCGGGCCGAAAGCTTAAGCGCGGCCCTAACCTTTATCGGCCGTATGTTCTCGGCAGAGTGGCCTAGGGTTCTACCCGACCTCTCCCGGGAGTTCTGGGCGACGCTAGGTTTAGCTAGTGTTTGTGCATTTATGGCAGCCTTGCCACCCGTAGAGCGCTGGGAGATGAACTGGCTGACGGCTGAACCAATGCCGCTACGGCGCGCCGTGGGGCTCGGCCTGCTCACGGCAGTATTACTGGTACTAAGCGCGAGCTACGTGATTAGTGGCTCATTCAACCCCTTCATTTACTTCCGCTTCTAAGCCCATGGCGCCACCTGCTCCAGCAGCTTGCTCCAGCTGATTTTCTTGCGGGCTGCGGTGGGGGTGGGCATGCGGTCCTGCTGGAGCAAGGCCTCAATACAGATCATGTCGTCGTCGCGGTTCATGGCGGCGGCGGCCACTATGCGGTTGTTGAGGGAGTAGAGGGCCAGGAAATCGAGGCGACGCACGTCGCCGTGAAAAATGATTTCGTCCCAGCCGCTGGCGTGGCCGGCGTAGCGCAAACTTTTGCCGTACTGCTGGGTCCAGAAAAAGGGCACGGCGGTAAATGCCTCCTGCCGGCCCAGCATGTTGCGGGCGGCGCAAGCGCCTTGCTGCTGCGCCATGCGCCAGTGCTCAATGCGGTGTTGGCCTAGGCCACCGGTTAGCGGGAACATGGCTACATCACCGGCGGCGTAGATGTGTTCGGCCGCGCACAAGTTAGCATCTACGCGTAGGCCACCATCCTTCTCCAGGTCCAGCACTTCCGCCAGAAAATCGGTGGCGGGCCGCACGCCTACGCCCAGCACTACTACATCGGCGGGGAGGCGCTGCCCCGACTCTAGCCGTACAGCCACTACCCGCCCGTTCTCACCCTCCAGCGCGGCTACGGCAGCTTCTGACTTGAAGCGTACGCCCTGGCGGCGGTGTAGATTTCGGAATGCCCGGCCAATTTTCGGCCCTAAGATTCGCTCAAATGGCTCGGCTTCCTGGGCTACTACGGTAACATGCCGTTGCTCATTCGTGAGGCTGGCGGCAGCTTCCATCCCAATAAAGCTTGCGCCAATGATAACGATACGCTGGGCACCGCTGGCGGCCTGGCGCAGGGCGGTGGCATCTTCGACGGTTCGTAGGGGCAGTACGCCCTCCAGTTCGCGCCCCGGCAATTTGGGCAGCAGATTGGGCTGGCTGCCGGGGGCCAGCAACAAGGCATCATACCGCAGTGTTTCCTGGCTGCTGAGCTGTAGCTCCTGCTTATGCTGGTTCAGGCCCGTGACGCGGGCCGGTTCTACCTCAATTTGGTGTTCAGCATAGAACTCGGGCTTGCGTAGCGGCAGCCCAGTTTTATCGGTTTTACCAGCCAAGAAACCCTTACTCAGTTTGGTACGGTCGTAGGGTGGCTCTTCTTGGCCCGTAACCAGTACTATGCGGCCCCCGAAACCCTCGGTGCGCAGGGTTTGCGCCGCAAACTGCCCGGCCGCTCCGCCACCTACCAGCACAAAAGTCCGCGTATCAGGTGCGGCGGCGTGCGGTGGTGGTGCCTCGCCGCCTACCAGGGCCGTGGGGGTTTTCTCCGGACTATCTGCTGAAGCCGCTGGCTTGCGTGGCACCTGCACCCACACTCTGCCATCCGCTACTCGCACGGGGTAGCTGGGCAACTTATCTAGGGCCGGTGGCTGGCACAAGTGCCCATCCGTCACCTGGAAACAGGCATGGTGCCAGGGGCACACCAGCTGGTCGTTTACAATACGCCCCTTTTCCAGCGGCGCCCCGTAGTGCGGACAGTGCGCCGCCAGCGCCAGGTATTGCCCTTGGCGGCGGATCAAGAGCACTTCGGTGTCCTGGGCCGTGAAGGTGCGCATGTCACCATCTTGTAGGGCGTCGGCGGGGGCCAAGTCAATTTCAGGAGGCATTGTTGGAACGGTTGAGGTTAGCGCAGTTTTGCCAACGCGCGGAAGCAAAACCGGGTTGTGCCCTCTCTGCGTAATTCTGTTTCCTACCTCTTATCCAGCTGACCTTTATTCTATTATATGCTCATGCCTCGCGCCTACACGCTTCCATATTCTGATTTGTCGGCGGAGCTGCAGCAGCTGTTACCTGCTGACCATTGCTGCGTGCTGGTTTACCGCATGCCGGGTACCTCCGCCGAGTTTAGTGTGCGCAGCAATGTGCTAGGCCTGTTACGCCGCGGTAAAGTTGACTTTCTGTGCTTAGAGGAAGGCTGGGAACTGCGACTCGATTGGCTAGTGGCCGTGAATGGGCACCGCCTGGCGGCCTAGGCCTGTCCTTGACCGCAACTTCTGCGTAAATACGTTTAACCACTTACTTTAACCTGCTATGTCTACGCCCGCCTACACGCCCATCAGCTGCTCCTTCTACGACGAGCTCGAAGCCCGCGCCACCACCGGCCAGCCCTGCACCCTCACCTACCGCACCGAGCCCGACACTCCACCCAGCACCTACCACGGCACCATCCAGGACCTGTTCATCAAAGACAAGGTAGAATACCTGCGCCTCGCCGACGGCTTTGAGCTGCGCCTAGATGCGCTGGTAGCTGTTGATGATAAGGAAATGCGGAATTACTGCTAGCCAACTTCTTTAAATAATGATTCACGTCATCTTCAGCGAAGCGGAGGGCCTTATTTGTCAAAAAAGACTGGCCTAGAATGTCTCGTTAATGCCTGACAAGATTCGTTGCTTTGACAGAGTGCTAGGCGTCAGATTATACTCAAATGGAAAACGGCAGCCCCACTGGGAGCTGCCGTTTTCTATACAAATTCGGTCAATCCGAAAAATCCGTCTAAATCCGTGGCTTAAAACTCCGCGCTTTTGGGGAAGCGGGGGAAGGGGATTACGTCGCGGATGTTGGCCATGCCGGTTACGAACAGGATGAGGCGCTCGAAGCCCAGACCGAAGCCGGAGTGGGGCGCGGTGCCGTACTTGCGCAGCTCTAGGTACCACCACAGATCATGCTCGGGCACGTTCATTTCGGCCATGCGCTGGGTGAGTTTCTCCAGGCTTTCCTCGCGCTCCGAGCCACCGATGATTTCGCCGATGCCCGGGAACAGCACGTCCATGGCGCGCACGGTTTTGCCGTCGTCGTTGAGCTTCATGTAGAAGGCCTTGATATCCTTGGGGTAGTTGGTCAGGATAACCGGCTTCTTGAAGTGCTTCTCTACTAGGTAGCGCTCATGCTCGCTCTGCAGGTCGGTGCCCCAATCCACGGGGAATTCGAACTTCTGCTTCGCAGTCTTCAGAATTTCTACCGCCTCGGTGTAGTTTAGGCGCTGGAACTCATTGTCCACCACAAACTGCAGGCGCGTGAGCAATTCCTTATCGTACTGCTCATTGAGGAACTTGAGGTCGTCCTGGCAGTTCTTGAGGGCGTAGCGCACCAGGTAGCGAAGGAAATCCTCAGCCAGGTCCATGTTGTCCTGCAGGTCGTTGAAGGCCACTTCGGGCTCAATCATCCAGAACTCCGCCAGGTGGCGGGCCGTGTTGGAGTTTTCAGCCCGGAACGTGGGGCCGAAGGTGTACACCTTGCCCAGCGCCATAGCCGCAATTTCGCCCTCAAGCTGCCCCGATACGGTCAGGTTGGTTTGCTTACCGAAGAAGTCCTGCTTGTAATCTACGCCGGTCTTGTCCTCCGTGAGAGGTGGGTTCTGGTCGGGCAGCGTGGTTACGCGGAACATCTGGCCGGCACCCTCAGCATCCGAGCCCGTGATAATGGGCGTATGCACGTAGTAGAAGCCGTGGTCGTTGAAGTACTGGTGTACCGCAAAGGCCATGGCGTGCCGTATGCGCAGCACCGCCCCGAAGGTGTTGGTGCGGGGGCGCAGGTGGGCAATTTCGCGCAGGAACTCCAGCGAGTGGCCTTTCTTCTGGAGCGGGTAGGTTTCCGTATCGGCCTTACCGTACACCGAAATCTCCGAGGCCTGAATCTCCACCGACTGCCCTTTGCCCTGCGAAGCCACCAGCTGACCGCGTACTTGCACGGCAGCACCATTTTCCACGCCGTCGGCCTTCAGCTTTTCCTCGGGGAACTGCTCGGCATTGGCTACCACCTGAATGGAATTAAAGCCGGAGCCGTCATTCACGGCGATAAACTGCACGTATTTGTTGCCGCGGCGGGTGCGTACCCAGCCGCGTACCAGCACTTCGCGGTCCAGCTCGGTGCTATGGAGCAAGTCCTGCACGCTGGATCTTCTAAGGTCGGACATCGGGACTCTGTGTTCTCAGGGTTAAAACTTTATTAAGAGCAAAGGTAAACGATTTGCAGGCCGAAAATTGCCCTTTCTTGCGTAGTCTGTACTTCGCCTATAGGGGCGGAGCGGCCTAGGCCACTGTTTGCACAGCTATTCATGCTAGCCTAGGCCACTCTAACCAACCTGAACAATATGTTGAGCGTAGGTCAAAACGGGAAGCTTGTCCCAACATTTTCGGCCCAACTCAAGTACAGAAAGGCCTATATTTGGCCACACCACCCCGTTTCCAAACCGGCGGGGCGTACGCGTTTTTAGAGTATGCAACGACTGGACATGAAGCAGCTTCTCTCGCAGAAGCTGTCACCCCAACAGATACAATTTATTAAGCTGCTGCAGATTCCGACGGCAGAGCTGGAAGCCCGCATCAAAGAAGAGCTGGAAGTAAACCCGGCCCTGGAGGAAGGCGACGACAACGAGGAGTACGAGGAGGAGGAGCGCTCCGATGACAGCGACGACGAGGACTACGACGACCCCGACTCGGAGTTTGATAACGACGATAACACGCTCGACGAGGACTTCCGCGACGAGCAGGGCGAAGAGCAGCCCGAGATAGAAATCCCAGTTAAGGATGAGGAGCCCACCGACACGAAGGAATCGTCTTCGGAAGAGGACCTCGACCTGAGCGACTACCTCAACGACGACGAAATAGCCGGCTACAAAATGCAGGGCGACGGCCCCGGCGAGGATGAGGACGACCGGGAAATGCCCCTGGCCGATACCAGCGGCTCGCTCATCGACAGCCTGCTGGACCAGTTGGGCTTCGCCAGCCTCGATGAAAAGCAGGAAGCCATCGGCCGCCAGCTCATCGGCTCCATCGACGGCGACGGCTACATCCGCCGCGACCTGTCGGCCATTGCCAACGACCTGGCTTTCTCGCAGAACATTGAGGCTACGGTGCCCGAGGTAGAGGCCGTGCTGCACGTGGTGCAGTCGTTTGACCCCGCCGGAATTGGTGCCCGCGACCTGCAGGAGTGCCTGCTGCTGCAACTAGAGCGCCGCCCGCAGGATGATATTACTGAGCACGCCGAGCGCATCCTAAACGAGACCTTCGACGAGTTTACCAAGAAGCACTACCAGCGCATTCAGCAGCGCCTTGACCTGGAAGACGAGGAAATTAAGGAAGCTATTGCCCTGATTCTGAAGCTCAACCCCAAGCCCGGCGGCACTGGCCCCGTAGGTATGGGCAAAGTGCAGTACATCATCCCCGACTTTATCCTAACCCACGACAACGGCCAGTTCAACCTGACGCTCAACTCCCGCAACGCTCCTGATTTGCGCGTGTCGCCGGCCTACACCGAGATGTTTCAGGCCTATGACAAGGCCTCGAAGAAGGACAAGAAGATGAAGGAGGCCGTGACCTTTGTAAAGCAGAAGCTTGACTCGGCCCGGTGGTTTATTGATGCCATTCGGCAGCGCCAGAATACCCTCCTGCGCACCATGGACTCCATTGTGCGCTACCAGCGCGACTTCTTCCAGGACGGCGACGAAAGCAAGCTGCGCCCCATGATCTTAAAGGATATTGCCACCGAAATTGGGATGGACATTTCCACGGTGAGCCGGGTCGCCAACTCAAAATCGGTGCAGACGGAGTTTGGCATTTACCCCCTGAAGTACTTC
The DNA here is from genome assembly GCF_013137895.1 of Hymenobacter taeanensis. Taxonomy (NCBI): domain Bacteria; kingdom Pseudomonadati; phylum Bacteroidota; class Cytophagia; order Cytophagales; family Hymenobacteraceae; genus Hymenobacter; species Hymenobacter taeanensis. The sequence continues at coordinate 1,955,505 of NZ_CP053538.1, read as the reverse complement.
TTCTCCGAAGGCATTGCCACTGACTCGGGTGAGGACGCCAGCAGCCGCGAGGTGAAGCATATCCTGAAAGAAATCATCGAAGGCGAAAAGAAAGACCGCCCCCTCTCCGATGATAAGCTGGAGAAAATGCTTAACGCCCGTGGCTACAATATTGCCCGCCGCACGGTGGCTAAGTACCGCGAGCAGCTGAATATTCCGGTGGCCCGCCTCCGGAAAGAGCTCTAGGCCAGTATTACCAGGCCTGCTCTACTTCATAAGAAGTCAGAACCTCCTGCCGCATGTAACAGTGGCAGGAGGTTCTGTTTTAAAATTGGTTGGCTCATTCCTCGGCGGCCTAGGCCACTGGCTACAGCTGCGGAGGGGCTACCGCTGCTTTTACTATATCTTCGCTCTTCGCTTTTTCAGTTAAAGGGTGTCGCGTGGCCTAGCCGTGGCACTGTCAGTGGTGTTTCATCCGCTGCTGGTGCCGTCTTACTTGTACTATGTAGTTTGCTACCAGCTGCCCAGCGTGGTGCTGCGCCCACTATGGCCTGAGCGGTGGTTTGTACTGGGCACCGTGGTGCTGTTCACGTTTGTGCTGCCCACGCTTAGCTCAGTAGTGCTGCTACGCTTTAGGCTGCTTGATTCTCTGGAGATGAATGTACGCCGCCAGCGGGCCTGGCCGTTGCTGCTGGCTACCAGCAGCTTTGCTATGGCGGCCGTGCTGTTATGCCGCTCTCGGTTTTTTGATGCCCTGCTTGGGCAGATGATGGTAGGCATGACCCTGGCTGTGGGGCTCACGTTTCTTATTACGCTGCGCTGGAAAATATCGGCGCATGGTATGGGTATGGGTGGGGCGTTAGGCCTGTTTGCGCTGCTCTACCTGGGTGGCACAGCCGGCGACACGACTCTATGGTGGCTGGTAGGCACCGTGCTGGTGGCAGGGGCCGTGCTAAGTGCCCGTCTGGCACTAAATGCCCACACTGTGGCGCAAGTGTGGGCTGGCCTAGGCTTGGGGCTGGGGCTAGTGCTGGGCTTGGGCGCCGGACTGGCTGCTGGTTAAGCCCTTCTGAATACGTATCTTTCTGCTTGCACGGAGGCCGTCCTTTAATACTCATGCCCGAGGCAGGTTGTTCCTGCTACCAAGGCAATTATTGTATAAGAAATTAATCAGCCTGGCGGTAGAACTCTCACTACTATGCAACACCCACACAGCAGTCCGGATACTCTGGCTCTCACGGAGCAGCTAGAGCAAGAGCGACAGGCCCGGCGAACGGCAGAACAGCAGGTCCACGACTTAAAGCGGCAGCTTGCTGCTTCTCAGCGAGTAGCCCAGCGCATGACTAGTGGCATTGCTCGCTTTACCCAAAACCTGCGCATTGCGGTGCTGGCCGTGCGCCGTAACGGGTCAGTAGCCTTAGTCAACCAGGAGCTTTGTGAGGTGTTTGAGCTGGAACAGGATGCCACTGCGTTTCAGGATCAGGCCGTTCAGCCGCTGCTGGCGCAAATGGAAACCCGTTGCGCCGAGCCTGCCCAGGCCGCGGCCCGCCTGGCCGCGCTCCGCGCTGAGGGGCAACGGGCGCTGGGAGAAACCTTGCGGCTAGCCGATGGAAGTGTACTGGAGTTTGACTACATCCCTTTAAGCGGACAAGAGGAGCTTCTGCCAAATGGCTACCTGCTTTCCTTCCGCGACGTAACTCAGGCGCGGCGCACGGAGCAGTACATGAACTCCCTTTCCCGCATTCCGGGGCAAAACCCCAACCCCGTGTTGCGCCTGCACGCCGATGGGCACCTGCTGTATGCTAACCCCGCCGCCGATGAGATGCGGCGCGAATACCTCACGCCCTGGCAAGATCTGGAGTTTGCCTCCGCCCTGCGCAAGGCCGTGGCGCGAGCCCTCGTTGACAGCAGCTACACGCAGGAAGAGGTGGCATTTGCCGGCAAGTGCCACCAGCTGGCCATCGCCACGTTTGTGGAAGACCAGTATGTGAACCTTTACTTCACGGATATCTCGGAGCTGAAAGACGCCGAGCAGAAACTGGGGGAGCAGCGTGAGTTTTATGAAACCATTCTTAACAAGCTTCCCGCCGACGTAGCCGTGTTCGATGCCGACCACCGCTACCGTTTTGTGAACCCCGCCGCCATTCCGGACCCCGCGCTGCGGCACTGGATCATTGGGCACGACGATTTTGAGTACGCCGCTCACACGCAGCAGCCTGTTACTGTTGCTCAAAAGCGCCGCGCCCGTTTTCAGAAGGCTGTGCAGCAGCAGGGTGTACTAGCCTGGGAAGAAGCTTTATCAAATGAAAACGGCTTTAAATTAGCGCTGCGCCATATGCAGCCCGTTTTTGGGCCTGATAACGAGCTCAGGCTGGTCATTGGCTACGGCATTGACATCACTGACCGCCATGAGGCGGAGGAAGAATTGCGCCGCAGTGAGGCGCGCCTGCAGGAACAGCAGGAGTTTGTGCGGCAGGTAGTAGACACTACCTCCAGCATTATTTGGGTAGCCAGCGAAGACGGGACCATTCAGTTTGACAATCAGGCCTTCCGGGAGCTCCGAGCGGTGGGCAACCACCGCTCCGTAGACCGCAACGACCCCACCGACCCGGTGGCAGCCGAGGCCCGGCGGCACTATGGCATTATTGAGCAAGTGGTTCGCACCCAGGAGGAACTGGCCTACGAAAGCTCCTTCACCCAGATGGATGGTACGGTTAGATGGTTCCAAACCATAGTGCGCCCCCTGCACCGCGCCGATGGCAGCATAAACGTGCTGGGCGTGAGCACCGATATCACGGAAATGAAGGCGGCCCGCGGCACGTTGGAACGTAGCGCCAAGCAGTACCGCGACCTGATGCACTATTCGCAGGCCCTGATCTGTACGCATAACTTAAATGGAGAGGTGCTCTACGTAAACCCCGCGGCAGCTCAGCTGGTGGGGGTTACGCCGGAGTTGCTGGTAGGCCGCACTCTACATCAGGTATTGGCCCCGGAGCTGCACCGCCAACTGAACGAGTACCTGGAGCTAGTAGCCCAACAGCAGGAAGCCACCGGCCTCCTGACCTTACGGGGCCCTGACGGTCGGCCTCATCATCTCATCTACGATAACTACCGGGTAGATGAAGAAGGCGAAACGCCCTACGTAATTGCCTACGGCCAGGAAATTACGGAGCGCTTGCTGGCTGAGCAGGAACTCCGCCGGGCCAAGGAGGCCGCCGAAAACACGGCCATGGCCAAGGAAAACTTCCTGGCCAACATGAGCCACGAAATTCGGACGCCCATCAATGGCATTCTGGGCATGGCTGGCTTACTGGCCAAAACGCCGCTGAACCCGGTGCAACAGGAGCACCTGCGCATTTTGCGCAGCTCTGGCCGACACCTGCTCACGGTAATCAATGATGTGCTGGACGTAGCCAAGATTGAGTCAGGCAAGCTGGAGCTAGAGCAGGTACCGTTTGATATTGAGCAATCCATCAGGGAGGCCACGCAAACCTTAGCGTTCCGGGCTGAGGAAAAAGGCCTCGGTTTTGTGCTGGTGCTACCAGCGCTGGCCGATTCGGTGGTAATCGGTGACTCGGGCCGCATCAACCAAATTGTGCTTAACCTGCTCTCCAATGCGCTCAAGTTTACTACGCACGGCCGGGTAACGCTGGCAGCCCGCGTACTGGAAGACACGGCCACCACCTTGGGGCTGGAGTTTAGCGTACAGGATACCGGCATCGGGATTGCCCCGGAAAAGCTGGAAACCATTTTTGAAAGCTTCTCTCAAGCCTACGCTGATATCTCGCGGCGCTTTGGCGGCACGGGGCTGGGGCTAACCATCAGCCGCCGCCTGATTGAGCAGCTAGGCGGCCGCATGTGGGTAACCAGTGAGCTAGGCCAGGGCAGCACGTTCTACTTCTCCCTCACGCTACCCAAAGCAGGCCAGGCATTGCCGGCACCGGTACCGCTGGCTCCCTTAAATTACGCTAACCTCCGGGGCACCCGTATTTTACTCGTGGAAGACCACCCCGTAAACCAGCAATTGGTGCAACTGATTCTAGACAGTTGGGAGGTAGAAACCCATGTAGCTTCCGACGGCCTAGAAGCGCTGCAGCAGTTAGAGGCGCGCCTCTATGACGTGGTGCTCATGGACATACAAATGCCGGGCATGAGTGGCCTAGATGTAACCCACCGCCTGCGGCAGCACCCCGATCCGCTCCGGGCTAACTCACCCATCATTGCTCTAACAGCCAACGTGATGCGCACCGATGATGAAATCTATAGGAAGGCGGGGCTCGATTACCTTTCCAAGCCTTTTGAGGAGGACGACCTCTTCCGAAAAATAGAAGCCAATCTGCGCCCAGAGCGGGTAGCCGCACTAGAAGCCAAGCCCTTGCCTGCGGCCACTCCGGCAGTGGCAGCCTCACCGGCTTCGGCACAAGCCGGGCTCAGTAATTTACTTACAGAGTCTTCGCTATTTGATTTGAACCGATTGCGCGAAACTGCGCATGGCAGTACCATCTTTATGGATAAGATTCTGGCCTCTTTCCGGACGCATACTCCGCCGGCCATTGCCCGCCTGCGTGAAGCCGCCGCCGCCTCCGACTGGCTTAGTGTAGGGGAAGTAGTACACAAAATGCGCCCCTCCATTCAGCTACTCAACATCCATAGTGCTCAGCCCGATGTGGCACTTCTGGAACCGCTCTCCCGCCCCCTGCCAGAAGGCAGCACAATGCCTGAACCCAGCCAGCTGGCCCCCGCCGTAGCTCGCTTAACGGCGCTGCTGGAAGAAGTAGTGGAAACTCTGCCACTGGCGCTAACAACTTAGGCCAGTTAGCTGCTAGAAAGCAAAAGGCCCCACGCAGCTTGCGTGGGGCCTTTTGCTTTCTAGCAGCTAACTGGCCTAGATGCGGTTAAGCTTCCGGAAGAAAGCCTCCTGATATGACTTGCCGATTGGCACATGATGACCACCAGGCACTACTGCCGATCCATCTTCAATAGCCTCTATACGGCGCATATTCAAGATGTAAGAGCGGTGCACCCGCACAAAATGATCAAAGGGCAGGCGGGCATCCAAGGCCTTCATGGTGGTATACACAATGTATTTCTGCTTCTCCGTCACAATAATAACATAGTCCGACAAGGCTTCAATGTAGATAACCTCATCGAAGTTGATGCGCACCATCTTGTTATTGACCTTCACAAAGAGGTCGTTGTCGGGCGGAGCGGTGGGGGTAGCGGGTGCCGCCGCCACGGCTGCCGGCGCAGTGTGCTGCTGCAGGGCCCGCTGCACGGCCCGGCTGAAGCGGGCATAGTCGAAGGGCTTTACCAGGTAGTCGGTCACCCGCAGATCGAAGGCATCTACGGCAAAATCTTCATGGGCAGTGGTCAGGATAACAATGGGCGGATCGGGCAGTACCCGTAGCATATCTAGGCCACTTAACTGCGGCATCTGCACATCCAAGAATAGCACATCTACCCGATTACCGGCCCGGAAATAATTAAGCCCCTGCAAGGCATCATCCAGCGAAACCACCAAGTTGAGTGAGTCAGTCAGAGAGATGTAGTGCTCCAGCGTGAGCCGGTTAATCTCTTCATCATCAATGATGGCGCAAGTCAGGACGGGAGCAGCCATAGAATTTCGATCCAAAGCAGAAAAATCAGTGCGTATCGTCAGTTGTTAAGCTAGTGAAATAGGACATTCACACGGCAAAATTCACCGTTTAACCAGACGTTGTGTAACTAAATGTATACTAAACTATGATAGAAAATTGAACTAGCCAAGTTATGCCGGCGGGGTTGCACCACCCCGGAACCTGCCAGTAATAATAGCCATAAGCATTTTGCAAAAAAATGGCCTCTGCAAGCCGGCAGGGCACAAATCAATGTGCTTACACTCTTCCTGTGAGCTGATATTTTTCTCTGCTGACAGCAACATTCATACGTGTTACGCAACGGAGCTATCCGCCGGATCTGTCTTTACTGCAAATTATCCAGCTAGTGGCAACAGCCGCACTGAATAGAATTAAATCAAGTTGTTGTATTTAAGCCATTTGCCTGCTCATTACCAAGATCTTCCCCCCCTTTCAGGATCTAGGGCGGCGCGGCGTTCCGCCAGTGGCTCTTTCTACTCCCGATGAGCTAATTCCTGCGCAATTAGGGCTTGTACTTCAGGCAGCTCAAAGTCGGCTTCCGTTTGAATATGCGGCATAATGCGCTGCATAATGCGTTCCTGCGCCTGTCCATTAGCCCAAGCCTCAGCATAAGGCAGGTGTGAGAAGGTTACTTGCGAGTATAGCGGCAACCACTGTTGTGGGTACTGCGCCGAAATCTTGCTCTCAATCTTCTTTTGCAGCAAAAAGCGTGGGTCCGCAACCCGGTCGCGCATTTCCTCGAAGTTATACACGGCCAAGTCCGCCATGGCGTCGGCGTTGGGTTTGCGCTGCTGCTGAAACTCCTGAAAAATAGTCAGCCAATTGTCTCCGTGCCGGGTCATGAGCTCTTGCAGAATGGTGCAATCCTCAAAGCCGGCATTCATACCCTGCCCGTAGAAGGGCACAATGGCGTGGGAGGCATCCCCAAGCAGTAATACTTCATCAGCCACCGACCAGGGGTAGCACCGTACGGTTACCAGAGAGCTCGTGGGGTTTTCAAAGAACTCCTGCTCTAGTTCCGGCATCAGGGGTACGGCATCCGGGAATACTTCCTCAAAAAAGCCCCGCACCTGCGCTGGGGTTAGTAGCGTTTCAAAGGAGTTTGGGCCTTCGTAGGGGAAAAACAACGTGCAGTTAAATGAGCCATCCAGGTTGGGCAAGGCAATCATCATGTATTGCCCCCTGGGCCAGATATGCAGGGCATTTTTCTCAATAGCCCAACTGTTGTTGGGACCAGCGGCAATAGTAAGCTCCTTATACCCGTAGTTAAGGTACTGTTGGGAGTAGTTAAAGCGGTCGGTCTTCTGCATGGCGGCCCGTACTGAGGAGTACGCCCCATCCGTCCCGAATAAATGCCGGTAGGTGTGCACCTGGCTGTTGCCAGCGGCGGCGTCAAACATTTCTAGGGTGCGACTGCGCAGGTCTACGCGGCGGCATTGCTGATTGAAGAGTACCTCCACTCGGGGCTCCTGGTCTACTAAATCTAACAAGCGCTTATTGAGCCCTGCCCGTGAAACCGAGTAGATAGCCTGCTCGGCATGGCCGTAGGGCTGCATAGTTAGCTGCCCGCGCTGATCATGCATTACCCGGCGGTATAGCGGAATAGCTACCTCTCGCACGGCTTCCTCAACGCCAATGCCCTGTAATGCTCGCCAGCCCCGGTCAGAAAGCGCCAAGTTGATAGAGCGCCCTTCTAGGCTTTCACTACTTCTTGGATCGGGGCGCCGCTCAAACACCTGCACTGTGTGCCCATGCCGGGCCAGATACAGCGCTAACAACGACCCTACCAGGCCACCGCCAACTACAGTCATCGGTTCGTTATCAGTGTTGGGGGTAGCGAGAGTAGCTGCAGACATAAGTAAAGCGAAATAGAAGGCACCAGGTAAAGCCCCGGCGAAAGTAGAATATTCTCGCGGCTTCAGTTCAACGAGAAAACCCTACCCTTTGGCTAGCGACATTACAGGTTAATCGTAAAATACCGGGCTGCCAACACAACCTCTTTTTCTTTGAACTATTCAGAGAACAGCAGAGATACAACGAGTGCTATATGTTAGATAAAAACCATCAATTACTAGGGGTAATCCAAGGACCTGCTATCTACCGAGGCTTTCGTATAAAGCAAGAGGGATCACACAGTTTTGTATTTGATAAGTGCAAATACAAAACACCTCGATACTGCTTGGCTCGCGCAGGGAGCACGGTGCCACAGCAGGCCCATTTAGCTAATACTACTAAAACTCATTTATTGCTTGGTGAATACTGTATTGGCGAAGGGTACTGCCCGTTATTATACGGCGACCCAACCATCAGGTACTAACTCTAGCTTCCATAACCTGGCTATGCCGTGCTAACGCACGGCCTATTTTTTCATGTTAATTATATCTTTAATACAATTAAATAAAAAAATGTTAACCATTAGCTAATACGCCGTTACAGGTAGTTAATTCGCTGCCCATCCAATATATTTGTGCCCTTTTCTACCACACACACCATTGTCATAATTTTTGCAATTTTTCTAGTATGAGAAAACTCTACCATGTTCCAATACTTGGTTTTTCAATTTTCCTACTGAGCAGTACGTCAGCTTGGGCCCAAAATGCGGCTCAAATCAGCGGCACTATTCAGAATGCTGCTGGGGAGCCAATGCCGGGTGCTACCGTATTCATCCGGGGCACTTTTATTGGTACCAGCGCCGACCGGGACGGTCATTTTGCTCTGAAAGCTGATTTTGGTGACTCTCCGGTTACCCTGTCGGTTTCTTTTGTGGGTTTTGAGAGCCGGGAAGTGACCCTGGCCAAGCCCGACAATACTGTATTGGTACAGCTAAAGCTTAGCCCTACTCTTACCAATGAAGTAATTGCATCGGCTTCACGCGTGGAGGAAGGCATTCTGCAAGCTCCGGTTACCGTTGAAAAAGTCACTTCCCAGCAGATACTACGCATGCCCCCACCCGATGTGCAAATCGGGCTGAATCACTTTAAGGGTATTGACGTGAACAGCAGCAGCATGCTGATGAACTCGTTGAGCACCCGCGGTTTCAACTCGGCCAAATCAGAGCGTCTCATTCAGCTGAACGATTACTTTGATACGCAGTCGCCCTCGCTCAACGTCAACGCCGGCAACATCACCGGCCTGCCAGAGCTAGATATTGAGAGCATTGAAATTATCCACGGCCCTGCTTCGGCTCTGTATGGTGCCAACGCTTTTAACGGCGTACTGTTGCTTAACTCCAAAGACCCCTTCGTGAGTGAAGGCTTGAGCGCCCGCGTTCGGGGTGGCGAGCGGAGCTTTGTGGAAGGACAGCTGCGTTACGCCAAGAAGCTGACCGACAAGCTGGCTTTTAAAATTACGGGCGCTTATTTAACCGCTGATGACTGGTTGGCGTCTAACTACTCAGCTACCAGCACCACCATTGAGCGCGACAACAACCCAGAGGGCTCTAACCTGGGCTATGATGCCGTGAACCGCTATGGTGATATCAAAAACACCTTCAGCCCTGCCCAAAACCGCCCCGCTGCCGGTACCACTCCGGCCTACACCGTAAACCCAGAGCTGTACGGGAAGAGCGTATTTATGCCGGGCTTTGAGGAGAAGACGCTGGTTGGCAACGACGACAAGGCGAAATCCTGGAAGGTGCAGCCCTCCTTATCTTACCTGGTTACCAGCAGCATTAAGATGACTGTGGGGGCCAACATCAACCGCGGTACGGCCAGCTACCAGAGCTCTAGCCGCTACCGGCTTAAAAACCTGGGCACCAACCAGTACCACGGCGAAATAAAGGGTGAGCGGTGGTTCTTGCGGGGCCAATCTGTGCAAGACTTCGGTAACCAGAGCTATGATCTGGGTTTCCTGGGCTCTTTCATCCAGACCTCGGCAGTAGCCAACGGCACTACCACGCGCTACGTTGATCAGTATTTTGGTACCTATAACGGAGCATACACTGCCGCTCGCAATGCTGGTGCCAGCATAGAGCAGGCTCAGGCAGCCGCTAAAACCCGCGCTGATCAGGTACAACTGGACCCTAACAGTGAGCGTTTTCAGCTTTTGCGCAACCAGATTATTCAGGATGCTACTCCTGGCCGTGGTGCCCGCCTTAACCCCAGCTCCCTGCTGAATGAAGGTACCGCTCAGTACAACTTCAAATTTGGTCAGAACACCGACCTGATTGTTGGGGCTGCTTACCGCAAGTTCCGCCTCGGCTCAAACGGCAACATTTACTCCGACGACAACCAGCGCATTCAGAACCACGAAGTGGGTGGCTATGCGCAATTCACGAAGAAGTTCTTGAATGAGCGCTTGAAGCTGGCCTTGGCTGGCCGCGTAGATGCATTCAAAAACTTTGATGCAGCCTTCTCGCCCCGTGCTTCCGTGGTATACTCAGCCGGTGAGAAAAAGCAGCATAACTTCCGGGCCAGCTTTGGTCGGGCTTTCCGGTCTCCCACGCAGCTTGACCAGTACGTTCGTCTGGACGTAGGCCGGGCACTGCTACTGGGCAACGTTGGCAACGGATTTGAGGGTTACCGCCTGGTTAATGCCCAAGGCCAGCGCTTTGGTACTAGCGGCGCCGCCCTGAGTTCGTTTGAAACCACTGTGGCCCCGCTGCAGCTAGAGCGCCTGAGCACCTATGAGGCAGGCTACAAAGCGGCCCTCTCGGATAAGCTGGCCCTGGACGTTAACTACTATCAGAGCTACTACAACGACTTCATTGGTGCTACTACGTTCATCGGTAACACCGACGGCACACGGCCTACCATCGCCGATATTCAGGCCGGTACGCCCACTCAGTTTCAGTCGGGCGCTACGCGGGTGCTGCAGGTATGGACTAATGCTGCTCAGGAGGTACGCACGAAAGGCGGAGCTATTGGCGTGACTTACGCTGTTTCTCCGGCCCTCAACCTGGCGGCCAACTACTCGCTCAACATCCTTGACCGCAGCGCGGTACAGGATCAGGCCTTCCAAACGTACTTCAATACCCCTAAGCACAAGTATAACGTAGGAGCCAGCGGCACTGCCTTTAGCCACTTAAGCTACTCAGCAAACTACCGCTGGGCCCAGGGCCATGAGTATGGTATGCCTTTCGCTGTAGGCCAGTTGGCTGACTATAGCGCCGTTGATGCGTTTGTGGGCTACAACTTCCCCTCCCTGAACAGCACGCTGCAGGCAGGAGCCTCTAACCTGTTTAACGCCAACAACACTCAGGTTTATGGTGGCCCTAATATTGGCCGCCTCGTGTACGTGGGTGTTCAGGTTGATCTGAAATAACCCACTTACTCGGCTGCTGATTTACTGCGCAGCAATATAACGTGCCCTTATGGATGAGCGCTTTGCTTCATCTGTAAGGGCACGTTGTGTTGTAATACTTTCTAGCTCGTTACCCACCGGAACGTTAGGTTGAGGCGGGGCTCCTGCACGCGGGCAGTTTTGGGCAGGGAGTGCAGCCAATGCTGCTGGGTGAGGCCACGCATCACCAGTAAGCTGCCAGAAGTCAGCGCCAAGCTAAGGGGAGGGTGCGGGGTCAGGAGCGGGTTGCGGGGGCGCAGCCGAAAACTGCGCGTTGCGCCTAAGCTAACAGAGGCAATAACGGGCGTAGGCCCAAGCTCAGGTTCGTTGTCCGCATGCCAGCCCATGCTGTCTTGGCCGGTGCGGTAGAGATTTAACAGCACACTGTTGAATGCCGCTCCCGTCACGGCCTCTACGTGCCGGCGCAGCTGCTGCAGAGCAAGCGTCCAGGGCTGCGGGGTAAGTTGCAGGCCTGAGTAGCGGTAAGTAGCGCCGGCATCGCCGTGCCAAGCCGTCAGACGAGGCTGCAATACGTCCCTGCCAAACAGCCGAATGGCCTCATGCTGCCACGGAATAGTGGCCGTAAGCTCCGTCAGTAGCTCCGCTGCCTTAGGCAGCGGCAGAAATTCCGGATCCAGGAGCAGATCGGCGGCGGGCAGCGGAATGGGCGTGAGCGGCATGGCAAAAAGGAAAGGCCTGGAGCTTGTCAGGGAGACAAACTTCAGGCCTTTATGGTTGGATAATGTGCTGACTATTTCACGGGAATACCCATTTCTGTAAACTGCCGCATTAGTATGGGGGCCAGCAGTAGTAATAACAGCATGCTTACCGCCATACAAATGATAAAAGGTGCAAACCACCCCCGCCGCTGATACTGCTGCGCCCCAATGTAGCGCGGCCAGAACCATAGGTTGTAGGCCATGATGGGTGGCAAACTACCAAACTGCATCAGGAGTGGTGCCACTTGAGGCAGCGCTTTGATAAGAATGGCAAAGAGCACCAGGTAACCGACCAAAAACAAGATCAACCGAGTGGCAGCTCCTTTCCGGCCCAGAACCCGAAAGTTGAGGATCAGTAACACGGCCCCGGCAAACATTGAGAAAAGAACCGAGAAGAGCGTAATTGTGAGGGGCGAGTACAATGCTGGCCCTACTTCCTCAGGTAGTTCAGTAGCAGCCTTGTGCTGTTGGCTGGCCGCCAGGCGCTGCGCCTCTGCCGCTTGCTGCTGCGCCGCAATAGGCTCCAGCTCTGCACGTAAGGCGATAGGGTTGAACTCCTCTATGGGTAATTGCCGCTGCTCAGCCTCCAAGAGAGCTGCCAACACGGCATCCTCCCGGTACTCTGCGCGGTTACGCAGGTACAGCAGTAACTCGGCGTCGGTTTTGCGGCTCATTTTCGCCGCGTACTCTTCGGCCATGGTCAACACAAATAAGATCAACAATCAAAGAGAGGCCTAGCCCCCTCTCCCTTCCTACGCACAAGCGCCGAGAAAGCTGAATTTCTTTACTTTTTTCTGGAAAGGAAAAGATTCTACTTCTTAGATGGGATAGGAAGGAGCCACCGTTCAGTACCCTCCCCGGCAGCCGGAGAGAGTGGCCTAGCGGCTGGTCGCCCCCTTTGCCCCGCCATAAAGAGACGCCCTAGGCCTGTACGGGCTGCTGCCGGCTGGCCCACTCCGCCAGCACCTCACCCACCCGGTACACGTCCTCGAAGGTATTATAGAGCGGCACCGGGGCCAACCGAATAACGTTAGGCTCGCGCCAGTCGCCGATAACCCCTACTGCCATCAGGTGCTCAAATAGGTCGCGCCCGTTTTGGTGCACCAGCAAGGAGAGCTGACAGCCGCGCTGAGCGGGGTCAGCGGGGGTAATAATTTCCAGCTGCGACTTTGAGAGGCCCAGGCGGGTAATCAGAAACTCAAGGTAGCCGGTCAGCAGCTCGCTCTTGCGGCGTAGCGCCTCCATGCCCCCGGCGGCATCATGCAGGGCCAGTGCGGCCTGATGCACCGCCATGGTCAGAATAGCGCCGTTCGATAATTGCCAGCCGGCGGCGCCACGCATGGGCCGGAAGCCTTTGCGCATTTTAAAGCGTTCCGTTTCATCATAGCCCCACCAGCCTGCCAGGCGCAATAATTCAGGCTGATCGGCATAGCGCTCGTGCACAAAGGCTCCCGCTACTCCGCCGGGGCCTGAGTTGAGGTACTTATAGGTGCACCAGCAGGCAAAGTCTACGTCCCAGTCGTGGAGGTGCAGAGGAATGTTGCCGGCTGCGTGCGCCAGATCAAAGCCTACTTTGGCTCCCACGGCGTGGCCTGCCCGCGTGATGGCGGCCATATCATACACCTGCCCCGTGTAGTAGTTGATGCCGCCCATAATAACGGTGGCTAAAGACTCCCCGAGCTCCTCAATTTTGGCCAGAATGTCCTCGGTGCGCAGGGTGTGCTCACCGGGCCGGGGCGTGAGCTCCACAATGGCGTCGTCGGGCTGGCGGCCGTGCAGCTTTACTTGCGTTTCAAGGGCGTACTGGTCTGAAGGGAAAGCCCCTCCTTCCATCAGCACCTTGTACCGCGTGGCGGTGGGCTGGTAGAAGGAAACCAGCAGCAAGTGTAGGTTGGTAGTAAGGTTGTTCATCACCACTACCTCAACGGGCTTAGCGCCCACAATACGGGCCGATGGACCCGCCAACGACTCATGGAAGTTCATCCACGGCGAGTCGCCGCGAAAGTGCCCCTCTACGGCCAGGTTCTGCCAATTAGTGAACTGCTGCTCAGCGGCGGCGCGGGCGGTACGGGGCTGCAGGCCTAGCGAGTTACCGCAGAAGTACAGGCACTCCTGCCCATTGGGGCCAGGCGGAATATGGAATTGCTGGCGAAACTCGTGCAGGGGGTCCTGCGCATCCAACTGGCGGGCAAAGTCGAGGGTGGGTTCGAAGGTCATGGGTAGCAAAGATAGCCAAGCCCCGCACCTGGGCACTATTTTACCAACGCCATGATTTTGGCTAAGTGCTCCTGGCCCAGGCCTAGCCAGTCGAGCGCGTTTTGGCCCAGCATCTGAGCTTTCACCTCCTCGGTATACGGCATAGATCTAATCAGCTTACCGGGCTCTGACTCGCCCAACGGAAACGGATAATCAGTGCCCAGTGTGATTTTATCAGCCCCGAGCGTCTGCACTAAATAGTCGAGCATGCGCGGGTCGTGCACCAAAGAATCAACCCAGAACCGCCCCAGGTACTCCCGTGGGTTCACGGGGTTGTCAACGGCGCACAGGTCGGGGCGCACCTGAAAGCCGTGCTCAATCCGACCAATGGTGCTGGCGAAACTGCCTCCGCCGTGGGCCACAGCTACCCGCAGCCTGGGTAAGCGCTCCAGCACCCCGCCAAAGATGAGGGAACATAAAGCCAGGGTGCTTTCAGCGGGCATACCTACCAGCCACGGCAGCCAATACTTGGGCATCTTCTGCTGCGCCATCATGTCCCAGGGGTGAATAAACACGCATGCCCCAAGCTCCTCAGCGGCCTGAAACACTTCAAATAGCTCGGGGGCGTCTAGGTTCCAATCGTTGACGTGGGACCCGATTTGCACACCGGCCAGCCCCAGCTCTTTTACGCAGCGCTCTAACTCGCGCACGGCCAGGTCGGGGGCCTGCATGGGCAGCGTACCCAGCCCCACGAAGCGACTAGGGTAGCGGGCCACCACGCTGGCTACGTGGTCGTTGAGCATTCGGCTTAAGTCCAGCGCATCTAGGGGCCTAGCCCAGTAGCTGAACATAACGGGCACCGTGCTAAGCACCTGCACCTGCGCCCCAAACTGGTCATACTCCCGCAGGCGCACTTCGGGGTCCCAGCAGTTGTCCTGAATTTCGCGGAAGAACTTGTCGTCCTGCATCATGCGCGCGCAGCAGGGCCGGTGGTGCTCCAACCGCACAAAACCACCGTAGCCATACCGCTCCCGCAGGTCGGGCCAGGTTTTGGGCAGAATGTGGGTGTGAATATCAATGGTAAGCACGCGAAGAGGAAAGTACTGTCTGGATAGTGTTATTGATTCTGCGAAAGGCTACCTACCACACTTAGGCCCGGTGGAAAGCGCGAAATTTTGGTGCAGGAATGCACAAGGCACATTTAGCGTACAACGCTAGCCTCAGGCCACGAGCGTAGTCACTTCTTCTAGCATAAGCTATACTGCTAGGCCACTAAGTAATTACTTAGGGCGCCGGTACTACGGGTGCTGGTGGCTGCAGCACGGTACCGCACACCTGGCAGGTACGCTTGTGCTCATCTTGCCAGAAGCGGTTCATGATGGGCGGCAACTGCGCCACGATATCCGTGATTTCGGCAAACTCCTCGTAGAGCTTATTGCCGCAGTTTTCACAATACCACTGAAACCCATCCAGCTCCCCTGGGGTGCGGTAGCGCTCCAGTACCAGACCTACCGTACCGGCTGGCCTACGCGGAGAATGAGGCACCCCTCCGGGCAGCAGGAACATGCTACCCTGCTTAATTTCAATGTCAACGGGCTTTCCGTCTTCGATAATTTTTACTACGATATCACCTTCCAGCTGCAGAAAAAGCTCTTCTCCTTCATCTACGTGGTAATCTTTGCGGGCATTAGGGCCGCCTACTACCATTACAATAAAGTCCTTGTTGTCCTTGAATACCTGCTGGTTCCCGACGGGGGGCTTGAGCAAATGGCGGTGTTCTTCAATCCACTGTTGAAAGTTGAACGGACGAGCGACAGGCATAGGAGGCGTTTGTAAGAGTGAACAAGATGATGGCCTAGCTGGGCCTCAGAGCAAATAACGAAATTCCGGCGCAGCCGGGCACCGTATATCTTCACGAGCATTCTGCTGCTCAGGTAATACACCTCTATACCCTTCACTCCTCAACTTCACCCTCTGATGGATTTTCTTTCTCAACGAGCCCTGGTAGGCGGCAGCACGCAAGGCATAGGACGGGCAGTAGCCGAAGAGCTGGCGCGCCGTGGCGCTACGGTAACCCTACTGGCCCGCAACGAAACCACACTGCGCGAAGCTGCCGCAGCTCTCCCTACGCCCGCTGGCCAAGCCCACGACTATCTGGTAGCCGACTTCAGCCAGCCCAACCAACTCCAGGAGCAGCTACAGGCCTATCTGCAACGCCACCCTGAAGGCGTTGATATTCTGGTAAACAATACGGGTGGCCCAGCCGGCGGGCCTATTCTAGATGCTTCCATAGATGCCTTTCGGGCGGCCTTCGAGCAGCACCTGATCTGTAACCACCTGCTGGCTCAGGCAGTGGTGCCGGGTATGCAGCGCCGGGCCTACGGCCGAATTATTAACATCATTAGCACCTCCGTGAAGCAGCCTCTCCCTGGCCTAGGAGTGTCAAACACTATTCGGGCGGCGGTGGCCAACTGGGCCAAAACGCTGGCCAATGAGCTGGGCAGCCATGGTATCACGGTAAACAACGTACTACCTGGCGCCACCGTCACGCAACGCCATACCTCCCTGATCGAGAAAAAAACGGAGCAAACAGGCCAAAGCGTAGAAGAGGTGGAGGCCACTATGCTAAAGCTGATTCCGGCGGGACGGTTTGGGCAGGCCGCTGAAGTAGCCGCGGCAGTAGCCTTCCTGGCTTCCTCGGCGGCGGGCTACATTACCGGAATTAACGTGCCCGTTGATGGGGGCCGCACGGGCAATTTATAAGCTGGTTACCTACTTTTTTGTCGCAGTAGTAAGCAGATCTATATCTTCTCTAAAGACAGCACCAGCAGTAAGCCTCTTGAAAAAGGAGCATTACTGCTGGTGCTGTTATAAAGGAAACGGAAGAAGCTTATTCTTCAATGGTCAGCCGCACATCATCAACATATACGGGGTCAACGGCGGCAGCCCGCCACAGGAACAGCTTCAGGTTATGAGTTGGTGCTAAGGTTTCAGGCAGCTCCATTACTTTCTCTACCTGCACCCACTTATTATACTCTTTCACGGTTTCCATCTTTACCCCATCCCCGAAGACTTCTTTATAGCCCTGGTCTGGGTCAACGATCTGCACGCCCAGTATGGCTTTCGTGTTTTCACTGGGCAGGAACACCCAGGCACTGAGCTTAATCTTCTTGACTTTGCGGGGGCTCATCTGGCCTATTACCACGCTATAGGTCATGCTATACTCATGGGCCGGGTCCACGCGCATGGAGTACATACCGGAGTGTGCCCGCTCCCGGGTAAGCGTAGCCGGATCAATACCCCAGCCATACACTTCTTCGAAGCTGGTATCGGTTAGCACGTTGGGGCCTGATAGCCGCTGGTAGCTGCTGGTGCCATCAGATGAGCAGGCGGCTAAACCAGCCAGGGCCGTTACGAAGAGAAGTTTTTTCATATCGATAGTCCGAGAAATAGGCGGGCGAAAGTACCCACAATTGCGAAAAGCCAGCGGGAATTATAGCCTCGCCGAGGCCCGAACCCGGGCCAGCAGCTGCCGCGCTGCCAGTGGGGCATACTGTACCAGAAGTAGCATGGCTACAAACGGCACTACCCAGGCCACGCGGCTCTGCAGCCGATCAAGTACGTTGGCCAAGCCACCCGTTACAAAGGCATTGGCCACCACTCCTAGGCCTAGCACTACTACCGCCAGTACTGCGGCCGGAGCTACATAGCGGCGCAACCCAGTAAAAAGCAATGCGGCCAGCACCGCCAACGCGGCCAGTTGCCCCCCATAAGTACGCTCATTCAGCGTTTTAAACTCCAGCTGTCCCCGGTTCTGCATCGACGACATGTACTCCTTCAGCTCATAGTGCGTGAACTCCCCTACTTTCCAGAAGGGGTTGGTATTCTCGCGAAAGGGTGTGAGCCCATCACCGTGGCCTATGTGAGTGAGCTGGCGTAGGCCAGCCTGTATGGTTTCAGAAATCAGGTAAGGATAGTAGCGTGGCGAGGTAAGCACCCGCCTGATTATCTGGCCATACTCCTGCTGATTGGCCAATACGCCACCCGTTTGATACAGCGGGCTGTTGCCATCCCACATGAATGCAATAGCATCATTGGGTAGCTTATCCCGATAGGCACACAACCGGTACTGGTCGGCGGGGTCACAGTTGCGGCTCAGGAACTCATCCATCACGCCTGACTCTACCAGCCGGGCCATAAGAAAAGCCGTAGAAGCTCTGGAAATGGCAAAGCCCCCGCCCAGAGCAGCATGCAACGCCGGCAATACCAACCAGCCCGATAGCACTACGGCCGTAACAAGCAGCCACTGCCTGAACTGCACCACACCCCGCCGAAATACGCCCGTCAGCCCGGCGGCTACCCCAAAGCCAGCCACCACCAGCGTGAAGGTGAGCAAATTGGAGGAGTGCATGAGGGCCGATAACAGAGTGGTTAGCAACAGCGCCACCCGCTCCCACCGGCCCAGCGCCAGGCCTATGAGCAGCAGGCCCAGGGCAAGCACGCCAGCAGCCGTGAAAATATCGGGCATTAGTTGGCTGCAAAACCAGGAAACCCCGGTGAGCCAGGTTGTGAGGGCTACTAAGCCTATTTGTACGGCGCGGTTGTGGCCTAGCCGCGGCACCAGCAGTTGTACGTAGCGCAGCAGCAGCCAAGCCAGTAGCAGAGCCTGCGCAAAAATCACCAACCACAGTGAAAACTTCAGTGAGGTTAGGCGAACAAACAACCCGTAGGTAATGGGCCGATCCTCTGGCACCACCAGCCGCAGGGCACTGTCCAGGTACGTGCCCGAGTCGGAGGTGACGAGTGGGAAGCCGTTATACAACCCCGCGCTGCAGAGCACCAGCGCCGTAAGCAGCCACGTGAGCCAGCCGGAAAAACGGGAGAAAAACGACATAAGGAAGAGAGGATAACTGAATGGGCCGGCCGGCTTAACGGAGCTTAAATACGGACAACACCCGTCGTCCAAAGGCTTTCACCTGATGCACTTCCTTGTCCTGGAACTCGTAGTCTTTGGCATGGAACCGGTAAGTCGAGAGGTAATAATCGGCTTGGTTGATATCATCCACAAATACAATCCGGTCTTGCAGCGCGGGGGGCAGAATCAGCACGTTGAACGCTGCGGGACTAGGCATGGGCGCATTGAACGTAATCCGGGGCCGCTCATCGTGGGCCAACACATACTCCAGACCTTGGCGGTAGCTAACGCCCCAGTAGTCCATCTCGAAGCGGTGAGGTACATCTTTCCCCGCCAGAAGGTTAAAATACACGTTCTGTAGGGGGTGAGCCCGCACCATTTGCACTGCTATGCTTCCCATGCTTACCAGGGTCACTCCAGCCAGTAGCCTAGGCCAGTACTGCGCCCAACCAGCAGCCGGCCGCCAGTGCCACAGGCTCCAGGCTCCGCGCAACGCCAGCAGCAGAGCCGCCGGGTACAAGAAATAGAGCTGGCGCCAGCCATCGTATACAACTGATTTTAAAATCAATATAGCCAGCAAAGGCACCAGCCACAGGCCTAGAAACAGCACGTCTTGCATTTCCTGCTCAGTAGCCCAAAGCCGCAGCCCGCCCGCTCGCAGTCGTAGTATTATCTGGCGTATTACCACCACTAAGCCTAGCAGAAAGGGCACTACGTAGAGTAAGGGCGTAGTAATACCCATCCAGACGAAGGCATAATGCCAGGGCAGGCTGGTAGCAGCTCTCATTTTGCCGAAATACAGCACTTCGCCTCCCCAACGGAACACACTCATGTTGCGCCAAGCCAGCAGAAAATTATGGAGCGGCGCAGACCACAGGTAGGGCCAGAGCGCTACCACCAGCCCCGTTGTGAGTCCGCCGTACACCAGACTCACGACCAGGGCTTTACTGGCGCGCACCTCCCCGTATAACACCCGCACCAGCAGCAAGGCCAGTGTGGCGGCGGGCAGCAACACACCCATAATGCGCACATCAATGGTAACGGCGCAGGCTAGCGCGTGCCAGCCAGCCGTGCGCAGGCTCGGGCGCCGCAGCAGGCGCACGCCGGTGTTGGTGGCCACGGCAAATAAGGCCATGAACACGGCATCCTTGTCGTTGTAGAAGAAGTCAGCAAACAGGCGGGGGCTCAGTACCAGCCAGAGCGTGCCCAGCAGGCCCCACTTCCAGGAGCTAAAGCGCCGCCGCGCCAGCTGAAAGAAGGCCAAACACCCACCCCAGCACACTAAAAATGTGGCCAGGTGCCGGAATAAAAACCGCTCCCGAGTAGTCTCTAGCCGCAATAGGCGCTCCACGTAACACACCGGGGCTTCAAACATTACTCCGTAGTCTCGGTCGTAGTGCTCGGAGAGCGGTACGGTGTAGGGCCCAAAAGCTGGATCCCAGAGGGCCAAGTCAGGGTCAAAGCGCTGTAGCACGTGCTTCAGGCTGATCATGCCATTATCACGACTCTGGTTCTCATCAATTGATAGTCCGTAATCGGAATAAACCCAGAGGCCTAGCAGCAGCAGCAAGCTAAAAAACAGGCTTACGGGTAGCCACGGCCGCCGATCCAGCACGGCCGGCAGCCGCAGGTAGGCAATATCAGGCATCAAAGTAGGTTTGAACAAAGTAGAGCGGTCGGTTCTGGTTTTCGCGGTAAATCCGGAAAACGTACTCCCCCAGGATGCCCAGGAACAGTAGCTGAATACAGCCTACAAAGTAAATGCTCAGCTCCAGTGATGACCAGCCGAAGGGAGCCAGGCCCAGGGCCTTGCTTACCAGAACCCATACGCCCCCGGCCAGGCAAATTATCATCCCGAAGAGGCCTGTGTACAGGCACACTTTAATGGGCAGGTCGGAGAAAGAAAATACGGCGTCAAAGGCCAGAGCAATCAGGCGCTTGTACGACATCTTCGGCACCGTACCATCGTGGCGGGCCTGCCGGGCGTAGGGCACTGGCACCTGCCGATACCCGATAAAGGAGCGCAAGCCGGGTAAATAGCGGTTTTTCTCTTTCAAGGAAAGGAAAGCCTGCAACGCCCGCTGGTTCAGCATAGAGAAGTTGCCCACATTGTCGGTTTCCTTCAGGCGGGAAAAGTTGCGAAACACCCCGTGAAAGATCTTGATCAGCGTCTGCCGGGCCCAGCCTTCCGCGCGGTCGGTCCGGTGACCGTAAACAATGTCGTACTGATCATCTTTCAATAGCTCGTACATGCGGCCCAGAAGCTCCGGCGGGTCCTGCAGGTCACCATCCATCATGGCCACGTACTGGCCCTTGGCAGCAAACAACCCGGCCGTATAAGCGGCCTGGTGCCCAAAATTACGGGAGAGCACCAGCACTTTCAGCCGTGGGTCAGAGGCGCGCGCGGCCAGCAACAAGGCCAGCGTCTGGTCACGGGAGCCATCATCTACGCAGATAATCTCATAGTCATCCGTGATGCTGCGCACGGCATCTGTGGTGCGCTGCACCAGCGTTGCCACCAAGCCCTCCTCGTTGAAAACCGGAATAACAACGGAAAGCAGCGGGTTAGCCATAGAGGATAAACACTAGAGAAATATCAGTTTCTCACAAATGTAACAAGATGTTGGCAGCGCGAAAGCTGCCTTCAATCCTTACCCAGTGGCCTAGCCTACCCGCAATCAACCCAAGCCGAGTATCTTTCCCACTCGCTCGGCTCTTCCAATGTACGCCACCCCTGCTAGGCCTCTCATACCTTAGAGTATTAGCCGGCCAGGATTAGCCTACTGCTTCATCTGGCCGACTGAAAGCTTGTTTGGCTTGGTGTAGCCAGCCTGCTACTTTCGTTTGTCTTGGCCGCCCTGCGGCTTGTTTGTTGCCTGAATTCCCCGCTCGTGGATCTATCTGTCGTTATCCCTATTTACAACGAAGAAGCAAACATTGCCCTGCTGTATGAGCGGCTGAGAGCAGTGGTGGAGGGCATGGCCTTACCGGGTGGCTACGAGTTCATTTTTGTCAACGACGGCTCCCGCGACCAGTCCATGGCGCTGCTTCGACTACTGGCCAGCCGCGACGAACGAGTGCGTTACCTTGATTTTAGCCGGAATTTCGGGCACCAGATTGCCGTAACAGCTGGCCTAGACGGCGCCCAGGGTGCGGCAGTGGTTATCATTGATGCCGACTTGCAGGACCCGCCAGAGCTGATTCCGGAGCTATATCAGAAGCTGCACCAAGGCTACGAGGTGGTATATGCCAAGCGCCGCAGCCGCCGGGGCGAAAGCCGGGCTAAACAGCTCACCGCCAAGCTATTTTACCGCCTGCTGGCGCAAATCACGCACATCTCCATCCCCGTTGATACCGGCGACTTCCGCATTATCTCGCAGAAGGTAGTGGCGGCCCTGCGCCAAATGCCGGAACAGAATAAGTTTATCCGGGGTCAAATTTCCTGGATTGGCTACCGGCAGGCCTGCGTAGAGTATGACCGTACCGAGCGGGCCGGCGGGGCCACGGGCTACACCTACCGCAAAATGCTGGGCCTGGCTCTCGATGGCATTACCGCCTTCTCCGATGTACCGTTGCGGGTGGCCACCATCAGCGGTTTCACCGTTTCCGGGGTGGCGTTTTTAGTGATGCTGTACACTCTTTACGCGCGCTTTATCTCCCATGACTTTCAGCCGGGCTGGGCTTCCCTAATGATTAGCATTCTGTTCTTGGGCGGCGTGCAGCTGATTGCGGTAGGCGTTATTGGAGAGTACATTGCCCGGCTTTCCGCCAACGTGCGCCAACGGCCACTGTACATTGTATCTGAGACGAACATTGCGCCTCCACCCTCTCCAGAGGCCTCTGCGTAGTTCTTTTGGGGTGGGAGCAGTACCTTACTCCTCCACTCTCGCCTCTCCTATGCAGTACTTCCAGAACTATATCGATGGGCAGTTAATAGCGCCAGCCGCCGGGCAGTACCTGCCTGGCGTAGAGCCAGCTACCGGGCAAGTGTACGCCCAGGTTCCGGCCTCTGATGCTACCGATGTAGCCCAGGCAGTGCGGGCCGCAGAGCGGGCACTGCCCGCTTGGCGGAGCCGGCCTGCCGAGGAACGTGGCCGCCTGCTGGTGCGCATCTCAGAGCTGATTGAGCGAGACCTGGAGCGGCTGGCCCACGCCGAAAGCCAGGACAATGGCAAGCCCGTCAGTCTGGCTCGTTCCGTTGATATTCCTAGGGCAGCCAGCAACTTTGCCTTTTTTGGCACTGCTGCTCAGCACTTTGCTTCTGAAACCCATTACCAGGAAGGGGTAGCGCTGAACTACACGGTGCGCCATCCGCTGGGAGTGGTGGGCTGCATTTCCCCCTGGAACTTACCGCTTTATCTCTTTACCTGGAAAATTGCACCGGCCCTGGCAGCTGGCTGCTGCGTGGTAGCCAAACCCTCAGAAATTACACCCTACACCGCTTACCTGCTGAGTGAATTGTGCATGGAAGCAGGTTTACCACCTGGCGTGCTTAACATAGTGCATGGCACTGGCCCGGCAGTGGGGCAGGCAATAGTAGAACACCCCGGCATTAAGGCCATTAGCTTTACGGGCGGCACCAAAACCGGGGAGCACATTGCCCGCACCGCGGCTCCCATGTTCAAGAAGCTCTCATTAGAGCTAGGCGGCAAGAACCCTAACGTGGTATTTGCCGACTGCAACCTTACGGAAGCGGTGGCTACCAGCTTACGCAGCAGCTTCTCCAACCAGGGGCAGATTTGCCTCTGCGGCTCCCGCATTTTCATTGAGCGCCCCATTTACGCTGCTTTCCGGCAGGCTTTCCTGGATGGCGTGGCCTCATTAACCGTTGGCGACCCACTGGCCCCCGGTACCCGGCAGGGTGCTTTGGTCAGTAAGGCTCACCTGGAAAAAGTACTGGGCTACATTGCGCTAGCCCACCAGGAAGGTGGTCATTTGCTGGCCGGCGGAGAGCAAGTACACCTGCCAGGGCGTTGCGCCGAAGGATACTTCCTCCAGCCCACCGTATTTGAGGGCCTGGCCCCTAACTGCCGCGTCAATCAGGAAGAAATTTTTGGCCCAGTGGTTACGCTCACACCCTTTGATACGGAGGCCGAAGTAATTGAGTGGGCCAACAGCACCGAGTATGGCTTGGCCGCCACCATCTGGACCCAGGACCTTACCCGGGCTCACCGGGTAGCGCACGCCCTACACAGCGGTATTGTGTGGGTCAACACCTGGCTGCACCGTGACTTACGCACGCCTTTCGGCGGCATGAAAAACTCGGGGGTTGGGCGCGAGGGTGGCCTGGAGGCGCTCCGCTTTTTTACTGAGCCGCAGAACGTATGCATCAAGCTTTAGGCAGCGGTTGGCTTGATATTCTTCTATGCCTGGGCTTACCACAGGGTTACTACTGGCCTAGCGCACATCCCAGCGGTAGAGGCGCAGCTTGCCTGACTCTGCCAGCAGGGTGAGGTGCTGGTTAGCAGGGAAGGCAGCGCCGGCTTCAATGAGCTGCCGGGCATGTGGGTTTGTTTGGCGGCCAGCCAAATCATTGGAGCCATCATAATAGCTCTGATCATACAACACCAGTACTGGCTTGCCGTTGGCAACTAGCTGCTGGCGTAGTTCTGGGGCCGGGCCAGCAGGGTCAAAGAGAGTTCGTAGCAAGCTGGCATATTTTGGGGGCGTCCTTGATAATTTGGCGGCCATCAAGGGCAGGTTGGTACGAAGAGCCAACTGGTAGCTGCGGCGCGAGTGGGGGTCGTCGTCGTCCAGAGTGAGGTCCATGTTTTCGCTGCCCACGTGGTAGAAGGGCACGGGCAAAATGGCCTGATACTCTTCTGGCTTCAGTGAAAACGTCAGCGGATACAGATCAGACTGAAACATGGCGTTCGTCAGCGTATTCGGAACCAGGCTACGGCTATAAAACTTGAGCGTGTCGCGGGTATCCACGTAGGCCAGTAAGATGAGGCCGGCGGCCAGCACCCAGCGAATGGAGTACCGGTTGGTGCGCAACCAATAATCAAGCCCTACCAGCACAAACAGATTCACGAACCAGAAAAACGGCCAGCAAAAGCGTGCTACGGTCCGGAAGTGGGAGGCCGTATCCGTGAGCTTGTGCAAGTAAAAGAACGGACTCAGATAATTGGTGATATGATACTGTCCATCGAAGATGTCGTACACCGTCCCGACGGATCCGAACAGGCCTACGAGCGCTGCTACACCCAATAAGAATAAAAACTCCCACTCTGGTGTCTGCCCCCAAGTGGCCCACCAGCGCCTAGTAGCAGGCCGGGCAAACAACCAGGCCACCAGCAGGGCCACCAGGCCAAAGAGCGCAAAAGCGCCTAAATATGCCTGCGATTCTTGCGTGACGTAGGCCGTAGGCTCGATAATGAAGTGGGTAGTCTCGTAGGAATACTGCTGGAACAACGCCGATACCTGCAGCTTCCAGGCGGGATAGTTGAAGCCGGTGGGATCAGTAAGGCGCAGGGCGTAGTAACGGTCAACGGCCCGCACAATGAGTACACTCAGCACCAGCGGTAAGCCTGAAAGGGCCGCCCCCGCCAGTACCAGGCGGGGTTGCTTGCGCCAATGTGCCTTAGGCAATAGCCAGGCAGCAAAGAATGCTCCCGTGAGGAGGCCTAGCAGTGGCAGGTAGTACAGGTGCAGAAAAGAAATAAGCGTAAACGCCACTACCAGACCAGCCACGGTTTTGCCCAGGGGCAGCCCCGCCTGCTGCCGGTCATAAATGCGCAGCAAGCCCCAAATTCCGAGCAACACTACCCAGCTGTAGGAGAGGTTAAAGTGGCCCATTAGCAGCCGCCCCACCTGTGGGCTCAGCCACGGCAGCACAATGGCAAAGAAGAGCACCAACCCCCAGTAATGCAGCAGTCGGTGCAAGATCAGCACCAGGAGAGCCGTACTGGCCAGAAAACCCAACAAGAGTAGCCCGTGGTATATATCAAGCCCATAGGGTGTGATATCATGCACGTACTGCGACCACAGCCGGACGGCAGCAGCGAGCAGGGGGGTATTATCGGCGTAAAAAATATAGTCGCCGAAGGGATAGTTCATCATCCCGAACCAGGCAAATCCGGCGGCAGCTGGCTGCTGTATGTAGGCCTGAAAAGTAAAGTAGTTCTTCAGGCCGTCGTACCCCGTCACCAGCAAATGCTGGCCTGGCTCAGTAAGCAGGGGGCCTAGGGCTCTGAAAACCAACCCTATTTGAAGCAACAGAGCTGCCAGAAGCAGCCCCGTTCGAGAAGGACGGCGTAACCACGCCGGAAGCGAAAATGTCATTCTGGAAAACTCAGCGGATAATCTGCAGGCGGCATGTACGCCGCTCGTCGCCTACGCGCAGCTCTGCAATATAGAGGCCCGCCGCCGGAAAACTGTTGACATCCAGCCATTGCTCATGCCGCCCAGCCTGCTGCTGTTCTCCGTGTAGCATACGTACTATTTCACGACCTTGCACGTCTAGTATCCGCAGCCATACGGCTCCGGCCGCTGGCATCTGGTACGCCATCAGGCTAGAGCGGTCAAAGGGGTTAGGGTAGTTAGGCTCCAGGGTTAGGCTGGTATACGTTTTACCATCTCCCTGCCCACCCACTGTGCTGGGCACAACTCGCGGAATAGCAATAGAATCTCCCAACTGCTGGCCGCTTTTGTGGCGCACTTGCGAGTATTGGCGACCAATAAACTGTAAATGTGAAAACTCCCAACCCGAGGGCTGCCCATGACTGGTCATGGTTTCGCTGTAGGCCTGGTATACTGCCCGCTGATTAGCAGCCTGCTCAGGCTGCAGATTGATTGGACGCCGACGGCTATCATAGCCGACGTAGAGTAGCGTACGGCACTCTATTTTATTGGTGGCCGCCAGCGCTACTTCCCCTGCCATCCGATGGTCAGAGTGGTCACGGGGGTTATAACGCTCATCGGGCTGTGAGGCATGAACACTCACCTTCGCTTCACCCACCTCTTTCTTCAAAAGTCTTTGTACCGTCTGAATCAGATCATCCCAGGAAACATAGGACAGGCTGCCATCGAGAGGTGTTACGAAACGACCGTCCTTGAATAGCTGGCGCATGCTCTGATAGCCACCCCGGGCCTGGCCTTTGCCATCCAGGTTACCGTCGGGCAGGCGCAAAGAGTAGGCCACCGTATTCCTGTAGCGCTGCATAAGCACGGAGTGGCCTTTAACCGTTATTTTACAAGTAGTGGGCACCACATTCGACGCCGGCACCGAGAGGTTGGCTGCTTTCTGCACCGCCGCCTGAAAAGCGGCTTCGCGCCCCAGCCAGAAGGTATCGCCGGGCTCATTGGCCTGGCCACCGGTCAGGCAGATAAATATGGCTTTTCCACCGGCTCGCTGCACGTCAGCACAGGCATCGCTCCCCATAAACAGCTGCCAGTCGTCGGGGTGAGCCGTGATATATACGGCCACTGGAGGAGCATTATTTGTAGAAGAACCCGGTTGAGCCCAAGCCGCACAGGACCACACTAGGGCTAATCCAAACGTAAAAATCCGCAGTAAAGGTGATGTCATTCGGGTGTAATCGCGTGGTGGAGCAGCAGAACGCAGCCAAAGAGGAACAGAGGAATCGAAAATTAACTATTTCGAGGCTCATTTCTCACTCGGGCTGAGAGCTATCCGACGAAAGTTTTATTTCCCTCGGTAGCCGTACCTTTTCACTCGCTAATATACATTTTTATATCATTATAAAAAGAACATTTTATATTATTACTCTGCAAGAGGGCCATACTTGCGCCCGCCTAATTAAACGTGGCCAACGTAGCTTCCAGCTCACCGAGTGAAGTCTCTGCAAACTGCAACGAGTCAGGAGGAATGCTGGTACGGGCTTCTTGCCGGGCTACAAAAGGCGCTCCGTTCTCATAGCGCATCCCAAGTAGCACTATTTTGGCACGAGCCGGCGCAGCCAGAAACTGGTAGCCTCCGGTTTGCGGCATTCCGGCCAGCACTACCCTTCTCCCTGGCAGCACCATTCGCAGGGCAGTTTGCTCCGCCGCTGCAGGTACAGGCACGTAGTACGCCGTGGTGGCCCCGGTCCAAGCCTTGCCGGTAGCAATCCAGCCCAGGCGCCTCACCCACATACCGTTGGGCACCTTCGCAAATTCGGGCTCTGTGGGGTCTGAGGCGGCCAGCCCATGGGCTTCTACGGCTGAGCCAGCGCCTTGCTCAAAGGCAAACCGAATGGGGAGGGTGAGGCGAACTTTCACGGCTTGTCCTTCTTGCTTGCCTGGCTGCCAGCGGCCTGAGGTTTGCCGCAACACGCGCAGCACTTCCTCATCACAGCCGTCTCCTAGTCCTTTGATAATCCGGGGGTTGGCTACCCGGCCAGTTTCATCAACAACAAAAGAGGCAAATACTATCCCTTGGGTTTGGTGACTCATTGCCTGGCTGGGGTACCGAATAAGTTTGTTGATATCTTCGGGCCCGTCTCCGTACTGGGGCATCTGCTCAACGGAGCTATACACCTTTTCAGCGGCTGTGGCTGCCGCCTCAGCTGCCTTCCAGCGTAGTGGCGCGCTTGTGCCCACGGCATCTCCATAATATAGCTGCGGCTGCGGTGCGCTGGCCAGCTGCACCTGCATTTCCTGGCTAGTAGCCAAGGCTAGTTGCTGCCCGCCCGCCGTGGCACGCACCAGCACGGCCCCGGCCAGTTCCAACGGAGTGCCAGTCGTTGTCTCGGTTAGCAAATTAGAGAGCAGCAAGTCGGCAACAGAATAACACTCTTTTACCTCTACCCATACGGTACCGGTAGCCGGGCGCTGACGGGCATCGAGCAGCGCTTTGGCCGGAATTCGGATGATAGTACCCTCCCGCCCCTGCACTTCTGCCGGCCTAGAAGGATCAATCTGGAAGTATTCGCTGGCTTTCAGCGTTAGGTCCTGCAAGCGGGCTTCTACCGGAGGCGCTGCCATATTGAAGGAAGACGGCCGCACTACCCCGCGACGATACACCACCAGAGGCGCTTTTCGGTTCGTGAGCCGCTCCAGATGGTGCCAGTCGCGCCGCACGGGCGTCACAGCCACTGGCTCCACAACGGAATCCAGGGCTAGGGAGTCGGCTAGAGCGGGGCTGCGCTGCTCGGTACGCTTTGGCTGGTCCCGTTGGCATCCGAGGGTGGCAACTGCCAGTAAAGACAGCAAATAAAAGGGGCGGAGAGTAGGCATAACAAGGGCTATACGCTGTTAGGTAGGCGCTTATTTGGCTTAAAGGTTATGTTTTTCAGTAAACAACTGGTTAGCAACGTTAAAAAGAATACTACCATAGACCTAAACGGCATACTGCTATCCTTCCCTTTGTTCCTCGCTCTTCAGTTCAGGCTACGTCCAGAATTGTTGGCTGCCTATGCTAGGCCACTGGCTGTTGCCGCACGTGCAGGCCTTTCCATGAGCAGTCTTTCCGGGAGCCACACGCTATTTGTACTGAGCTATAGTAGCCGGCATGGAGCCAGGCCGGTATCAGGCCGAGGCTGACATCCGGTTGCAATAGTGCCAACTCAAGGAAGCCACAGCTTGGACAACAGCAAGTAAAATGTTGGCAGGGTTTAAACGTTAAGGAGGGCAGTGCAGGCGCGCTTACTATCCTCTGAGCCTGCTATGCACGCAAACGCAACCATTGTGGTGCTAGGCCACTCCTCCATCTACTTATATTATGGCTGCGCTACCAGTTGTGGTTTAGCCCACCAAATCTCCGACCTTTACGCCCATATGCGCTTTCCCCAGCCCCTTCTGCTCTTTTCGCTGCTAGGCCTAGCGGCCTGCCAGCCCGACCTGAACTCAGGGCCCCGCGTTGATTTTGTGGCTAGCAGTCGTTTTACCACGGGCAACCGGCGACTCACCACTCCCGGCGACACGGTAGCCACCCGTATATATGCTGAGGCCGAAAAGGACTCCCGACTGACGCGTATGCTCATTACGGCTGAGTACCAACCCGTACCCGAGGGCATTATTTACCCACAGGTAGGGTACGTAGAGGGCGACCAACCAACATTCAAGCTCACCTATTTAGATTCTACCTTTGAAACGGTTGCGCGCTTCACTACGGAGTTTGCCTTCCAGAGTGTGCAACCCACCCGTACTACCCCGGGCAAAGAGACGTGGGTGTATGAAGCTACTGATACCAACGGCAATACCGGTAAACGCAGCTTTTTTCTTCGGCTGGGCCGCACCGATTCTTTATACATCTATCATAGCTACCGGGTAGGCCTGCAAGCCCCTACCCCGGATAATGCAGCGCGGCGCAGCTATCTGGCACTGCGCTCAGGTTTAGCGTTGCCAAAATTCACGGTACGCACAGCCCCACAAAATACTGATGCGCAACAGCTTATTGATTTAGTGTACGTGCCAAACGTTACTACCGGACCAGGGCTGGCCACGCCTGCCAACTCCCGTGCCAAGCTGCCCGATAATCGTTGGCCCATTAAGCGCCAAACGCGTATCCGGCGCACCACACTCAACGAAACTACTTTCACTACCCTCACCACTACCACGCAGCTTACGGCCGCTTTCGCTGCGGGCACTCAGTTTACTGATTCTACTTACACAGGGGCGGTTACCAAAAACCAGGTTATTGCCTTTCGCACACCAGAGAATAAAACTGGCGCCATTCTTATAGAAGATATTATTGCCACCCCCACCCCCACGTTTATTCTGCAAGTGCGGGTCACGAAGTAAAACAGGCTAGGCCTCCATAGAAGAGCCACTTCCATTCTTGGAAGTGGCTCTTCTATGGAGGCCTAGCCTGTTTTACTAGAAATTAACGCCTACCGTAACCGACGTAACAAACCGGTCGCCTTTCACCCCTACCACTGGCTGACGCCCGCTGGCAAGCGTATAGGAGGAAGTGTAACTGTCGTCAGTGTTATAGACTCCGGCCAGATCTAGGTAGAAGTTGCGTTGGGCGAAGCCAACACCGGCAGTGTAAAAGTTCTGGGCTCTGTCGAAGGCAGTCGTCTTGAAAGGGTCGCCGTAGCGAGCATAACCCGCCCGGACGCGAAACACTTCAAAGCGCCCTTCAATGCCAGCGCGGTAATTGAAGGCTTTACCGTAGGTAGTAGAAATAGCCTCATTCTCTACGGAGAACACGCTGGCCCCATCACCATCAGCACCTGATAAGCGGGCTTGGTTGTAGTTAACGTACTCTACATCACCACTCAGGAAAGCATACTTCCCCAGCAAAAACACTGCCCCGCCAGTAGCCCTGAAGGGAGTGGTAAGTTGGTATGTATACTCCCCTGGCTGAGTGCTTTCAGAAGCGGAGGTAACACCCGCCCCAGCGTACGGCTCACTGCTGAAGTCAGACTGGATGGAAGCTCCATAGGTATCGGTGAGCTTGCTGAAGGTTGGGGTCTGCACCGAGAGGCCAAACCGCATATAATCAGCGGGCCGGTAAATTACTCCTAACCGGAAATTAACCCCTGTACCTCTGGTTTCCAGGGTATTGCGGCGCAGCAAGCTAGAGAAAGGCGTATTAGGGTCGTTGTCTGTTTCCCGGAAGTCGCGGGTTTCTTTGTAGCGGGTACTTACAATGCCCAAAGCGCCACCAATGTAAATTTTGTCGCGGAAGCTGGCGCCGTAGCCAAAATCAAACTGGGTCTGGCCGCCACTGGTTTCTATTGTTTCTTCCTGCTCAATGGCATTGGCCCGCCGAATGGTACCAAGCGAGTCGCCGCCGTTTAAGCGGCTCCGGTAGAAGTTGGTGAGGTATGCCCCGTAGGCCAGCCCATCAAGGGAAGTGTAAGCGTTGTCCTGGTACTCCTGATCAATGTCGTCGTAGCTAACCCGAGGCTCGCGTAACCGCTGAAACAAGGAACGGTCATCGGTAGTAGTGTTCCGATAATGGACGCGACTATTGAAGTCATTTAGGCGAGTAATCCCAAAGGCGAATGTGCCCGAGCGCCATTCCGAGGAGTTATCGTCATCGGGTAAGCGGTTGGTAAAGGCCACTCCCAGGTTGCTTAAGACCAGAGAAGAGCGCTGATCATTAATACTAGTAGAGCCTGCTTGCGCTTTGGTAGAAAGATTTCCAAAACCGGGCGTAATACTGGCATCTGACTTTACATAGAGGCCTAGGCCAGCGGGGTTGGATACCAGACTACCTAGGTTGGCGCCTACAGCAGAGGTTGCCCCGCCAATACCAAGTGCCCGGGCTGGGCCTCCAAATTGAACGCGGGAGTAGCGCAAGGCATCGGTCTCGTTTTGGGCAAAAGCGTGGCTGGCCAAGCCCAAAAAGGCCAGGCCTAAGCCATATTTCAAGTTTTTCATGGGGAAGGAAGAGAGTAGCCGGCCTAGGCGGCCAGCAGTTCAATCAGTAGCTGGATATAGCTAAATACGCAGGAGAGGCAAGGGTTATTGTACCCGACCCCGGCCGCGCGACCCGCCGCCACCGCCGCTGTTGCCACCGCCAAAGCTACCACCGTTATTGGAAGGCGAGTAGCTACGGGATGGCTCAGAATAGCTGCGCGTAGGCTGCTCAACTGAACGGGAAGGCTGCTGCCATGCCCGCTCCCGACGAGCGGGCTGATCTGCTGAGCCCGACGATTGCCCATCGCTCACCCAGCCACGGCCCCGGCGGGGCTGGCTGTAGTCGCTGGAGCTGGTAGCTGGCTGAGCACCTGGTTGGCCCGAAGCCTGCTCCAGTACCCGCCACCGGCGGCCGCCGCCATCAGGGTTGAGGTTTGGCTGTGAGGACAGCACCTGCCGTTGGTCGCCGGAAAGCGCCCGGCCCGAACGGTCTGGCCCGGTGTTTCCGGAAGCAGCGCCTTGCGCTGAGCCAGCAACGTCACTTTCTAAGCGGCCCCGGCCGCGGGTAGGCGTTGGGGATGATACCACGCCGGTGGAGCCGGTAGCAGGCGTTAGGATACCGTTTTGCTGTACTTGCCCCCGCACACCGTTGCTGGTAGCAGTGCTACCTGCTCGCGTGGCATTAATGGCGCCATCACGGCGCGGGCCATACACCACCCGGTTGCGGGGGTTATTATCGTAAGATCCTCGATTACCATAATAGCCAGAGCCCAAACCACCGTAGTAGTTACCGTAGCCACCTAGGCCACCGTAGTAGCCACCGTAGCCGTAACCGCCATAGCTATACACGTCGTAGGGGTTGTAGCCGAAGGGCCGGTACCAAGGCCGCCCTATGCTGATGCTGATGTAGCTGCCGCCACCCCAGAAGGGGGAATAGAACGGATCATAAAACGCCGAGCCGAACCGCGAGTAGGCACCTGGGTAGTAGGAGTACGCGGGGCCGCCATACCAGAAAGGATCAGTGTAGGCGAAATCATAATACCCCATGCCAAGGCCACGATAAGACGGCTGGTGGAATCGCCGCAACCGAGCCGCGTATCCATAGCCATCATCATAATACTCAGTGGAAGCGGTAGAAGAACCGTCGTTACCGTTATAGTCGGGGTTGGCCACGTCGCCAGGGTTGCTAGCATCCGTTTGACCCTGAGTATCTGTTGCTGATTGCATAGCAACGGGAGCAGTTACCCGATCCTTGGAAGAAAAATATACGCCGTCGCTCTCCGTAGTGGTGAGGGCCGACGTGCCGGCGCAGCCGCCCAAGGTAAGCAGGGCTATAGCGGGCAATACGGAGTGGATGGATTTTTTCATGGATGCTAGCGCGAAAAGAACGAATTGGAGGATTAAAAACTAATAGTGCCCGGCAATGATGGACTGGGGCCGGTCCACATCCTCCGGATTTAATAACGTAATTTAGCCCCGAAACGGTGCCTTTTCTTAGAGACAAATCTTATACCAGAAAAGGAACCTTTCTGCCTAATCAAAGATACTCCGAATATGAGCAAAAGTTTGCCGAAACGCAGTGAAGATTATTCACTGTGGTACAATGAGTTGGTGAAGCGTGCCGGCCTGGCCGAAAACTCGGCCGTACGGGGCTGTATGGTTATCAAACCGTACGGGTATGCCATCTGGGAAAAGATGCAACGCACCCTGGACGATATGTTCAAACGGACGGGCCACCAGAATGCCTATTTCCCGCTTTTTGTACCTAAAAGCCTGTTTGAAGCTGAGGAGAAAAATGCCGAAGGCTTTGCCAAGGAATGCGCAGTGGTAACCCACTACCGCCTGCAAACTGACCCCGATAACCCCGGCAAGCTACGCGTAGACCCCAATGCCAAGCTGGAAGAAGAGTTGGTAGTGCGTCCTACCTCGGAGGCCATCATCTGGAGCACTTACAAAAACTGGATTCAGAGCTACCGCGACCTGCCCCTGCTCATTAACCAGTGGGCCAACGTGGTGCGCTGGGAAATGCGTACCCGACTGTTTCTGCGCACCGCCGAGTTTTTGTGGCAGGAAGGGCATACTGCCCACGCCACCGCCGAAGAAGCCGTAGCTGAAACCCGCCAGATGCTGGAGGTATACGCGCAGTTTGCCGAGGAGTGGATGGGCCTGCCCGTGGTGAAAGGCGTAAAAACTGAGAATGAGCGCTTTGCCGGCGCCCTCGACACGTATTGCATTGAAGGCTTGATGCAGGACGGTAAGGCGCTGCAAGCAGGTACTTCGCACTTCCTGGGTCAGAATTTTGCCAAGGCCTTCGACGTACAATTCGCGACCAAAGAAGGTGGCCTGGAGCACGTATGGGGTACCAGCTGGGGCGTAAGCACGCGCCTGATGGGTGCCCTGGTAATGGCCCACTCCGATGATGAAGGTCTGGTGCTGCCGCCCAAGCTGGCGCCTATTCAGGTGGTAATTGTGCCCATTTATAAAACCGGCCAGCTTGATGAGCTGCTGGAGCGTATCCGGCCGATGCAAATGGGCCTGATTGAGCGTGGCATCTCAGTAAAAATTGATGACCGCGACACCGAGCGCCCCGGCTTTAAGTTTGCCGAGTGGGAGTTGAAAGGCGTACCTGTACGCATTGCCGTGGGTATGCGCGACCTAGACGGCGGCACCGTAGAAGTTGCCCGCCGCGACACCAAGGAGAAAATGAACCTGCCGCTAGCCGACATTGTGAACAGCGTAGATCAGCTGCTGCACGATATTCAGCGCAATATTTACCAGCGGGCCCTGCGCTTCCGGGAGGAGAACACCACCCGCGTGGATACCTACGAAGAGTTCAAGCAGGTTCTCGACAACAAGCCTGGCTTTGTGGTAGCCCACTGGGATGGCACTTCTGAAACCGAGGAGCGCATCAAGGAGGAAACCAAGGCCACTATCCGCTGCATTGCGCTTAACGAGCCCGATGAGGATGGTGTTTGCATTGTAACCGGTAAGCCCTCGAAGCGCCGTGTGTACTTTGCGCGGGCCTACTAGGCCTAGGCCACTACAACTCGTGTAAAAAGCCCCGCTGCCTGCTCGGTAGCGGGGCTTTTGTGCTAGAGGGGTTAAGCAGGTTGGCTTTCTTTTTGAGAGGCAGTGGCTGCCGCTCTTTCCGCTTGTTGCACGTGGCGCTGCATGTGCGCTACTACAAAGAGCAGCGCCTCCCCTACCCGTAGCTTCAGTAATCGAAAAAACTCTACGGGCACTGCCTTCTGGTTGAGGTTAGCCTGTGCCGCTTGGGGCAGCAACGCCCGAATTGCTGTTACTTGTGCCTGAAATTCCTGCACTACGGCCGGCGTCAGGTGGCTCTGGGCGGGGTTCATGCGGCCGAGTGTTTTTTGCGCCTTGCGGTTGTCAGGCCGTACCAGCTCATATGACTTACGGCCTAACCAGCTAAAGCCTACCTCCTCACCTGGCCCAGCGGAGGCCTTGGAGTGGCCTAGGGCCCGTTGCAGGGCGGGCAAGTAGTAGCGTCCGTAGCGGTTCAAATGCTCCAGGCATTCCAATACGCTCCAACTTTCGGGGCTGGACTTGTGGTTTAGCACTGCTTTGGGTAGCGGCAGTAGCTGCTGCACAGAAGCCTCAATAGTAGCTAGCCGGTGCTGAATATCAGCGAGAAAGGCAGTTGATTGCATAAGACAAACTAGGGACGTTGTACAGGGCAAACATCCGGAACCAGAATCCCCAAAACCTTGATGGTAATCAAGATTTAGCGCAGCCGGCTCAGCGTTTCGGGCGTCATGCGCAGGTAAGAGGCAATGTACTTTTTGGGCACCCGCTGAAACAGCGTAGGGCTGCGGGCTAGCAACCGTTGGTAGCGCTGGGCCGGATCTGGCAGCAGCAGATCTATTTCTCGCTCAATGCGGCCCACTAGGTTGCGCTCTAGCTCGGCACGCCAGAAGCGGGCGAAGTTGGTATTTTGCTCCACAAAAGCCAGAAAATCTGAACGGCTGATGCCCAGCAGCTCACTCCCGCGTAGCGCCTGAATACCGTACTCCGACGGCTGCCCGGTCACGAAGGAAGGAAAGGAGCAGAGCAGGCTGCTCTCATAGCCAAAGCCCACGCAGATTTCCTCGGGGCCCGCCGGAAAGTAGATGCGCAGTAGGCCAGTGTGTACAAAGTACAGATGGTGCTCTGCTTGCCCCGGCCGAATCAGGAATTCGCCTCGCGGCAAGCGCATGGCCTTCCGCCACTGCGCCACAAAGATTTCAACATCGGCGGGTGTTAGTTGCGGCACCTGGCCTAGCAGACTTTTAAGAGCCAGAAGTGCGGCAGATGGAGTGGCAGAAGTAGGCGACACGGAAGCAGAAGCGTAAAACCGACTGGAAAAGATAAGAAAGCCAAGCCATTACTGGGCTTCTGCGTATCTTTTCCTGACCAAACACTCTATTCCTATGGACTGGCTCACAATTGCGCTATTACTCCTTTTCGGGCTGCTGTTTCTGGCGGTCGAAGTCATTTTTATTCCTGGCACCACGGTAGTGGGCTTGGTAGGCTTTGGCCTGCTGATAGCGGGTATCTGGTTCAGCTACCGAGACTTGGGCACTAATACGGGCCACGTACTGCTAACTAGCTCGGCAGTGGTAGTAGGCCTCCTGGTGTACATGGGTCTTCGCCCGAAGAACCTCAACCGTATGGCGCTTACCAACGTCAACGATGCTCGTGTGCAGGATGTGCGTCACGCCGATGTGCTGCCCGGTACTCTGGGCCGCACCCTTTCTGCTTTGCGCCCTGCCGGCACCGTTCTCTTTGATGATGACCGCCGTGAAGTAACTACCCGTGGTGAGTTTGTAGCAGCCGGCTCCGAGGTGCGCGTGCTGGCTATCGAGCACAACCGTATAGTGGTAGAAAGGGTGGCCTAGGCAGTTCTTCACTTATTTTGTTGTTAGTTGCTGTCCAGTTCCGTCTTGTTTTCTTCCTCCGATGTTAGATAGTATGGATTTCCCGTTTTTCCCGATTGTCGTCGGTGGCATTGTGCTACTGGTGTTTCTGTACTTCTTCCCCATCAGCCTCTGGATTACGGCCCTATTCTCGGGAGTGCGGGTGAGCCTGTTTCAACTGGCGTTTATGCGGGTGCGCAAAGTGCCCCCATCCCTCATCGTCAACTCCATGATTACCTCCACCAAAGCTGGCCTAGAGCTCACTGCCAACGACCTGGAGACCCATTACCTGGCGGGTGGCAACATTCCTAGCGTTATCAAAGCCCTTATATCGGCTGATAAAGCCAACATTCCACTCAGCTTCAAGCAGGCTACCGCCATTGACCTGGCCGGCCGCGATGTGTTTGAGGCCGTAACTACCAGCGTAAACCCAAAAGTGATTAACACGCCCAATGTGGCTGCTGTAGCGCAAGATGGTATCCAGCTTATTGCCAAAGCCCGTATTACGGTGCGCGCTAACATTGCCCAGCTGGTGGGCGGTGCCGGCGAAGAAACCATTCTGGCCCGCGTAGGCGAGGGCATTGTAACCAGCATCGGCTCCTCGCACTCGCACAAGGAAGTGCTGGAAAACCCCGATAAGATTTCCAAGCTGGTGCTGAGCAAGGGCCTGGATGCCGGCACCGCCTTCGAAATCCTGTCTATTGATATTGCTGACATTGACATAGGAGAGAACATTGGCGCCAAGCTCCAGACCGATCAGGCCTCCGCCGATTTGCGCGTAGCCGAGGCGCGTGCCGAAGAGCGCCGGGCCATGGCCGTGGCCATGGAGCAGGAGAACCGCGCTAAA
The DNA here is from genome assembly GCF_013137895.1 of Hymenobacter taeanensis. Taxonomy (NCBI): domain Bacteria; kingdom Pseudomonadati; phylum Bacteroidota; class Cytophagia; order Cytophagales; family Hymenobacteraceae; genus Hymenobacter; species Hymenobacter taeanensis. The sequence continues at coordinate 1,917,763 of NZ_CP053538.1, read as the reverse complement.
ACGCAGGAAGCCAAAGCCCGCGTGGTGGATGCCGAGGCCGAAATTCCGAAAGCTATTGCGGAGGCTTTCCGCTCCGGCAACCTTGGCATTATGGACTACTATAAAATGCGCAACATTCAGTCAGATACAGACATGCGCGACTCTATTGCCAATCCCAGCGGCCAGAACAGCAGCACCAAGCCCGGCCGCGACGAGACCCGGTTGAGCTAGTGTACCTACTGTTTGTACCGCATAAGCCAACAAGAAAGCCCGACTCTACATGAGTCGGGCTTTCTTGTTGGCTTATGCGGTTGGGCAACCTGGCGTCAATAGTTAACGCTCGGCACCTCTCTTACTTCTTGGTGATGCGGAACTCCACGCGGCGGTTGAGACGGCGGGTTTCTTCCTGCTCGTTAGAAGCAATGGGCTTTTTATCTCCGAAACCTTCAGTGGTAATACGGCTGCTGCTGATGCCCTTGCTCACGATGTATTTCTTTACCTCGTTCACACGGTCTTGGCTTAGCTTCAGGTTTAGCGCGGGGTCGCCCTGATTGTCGGTGTGACCTTCAATCTTGATTTCTACCTGCGGATAGGCCTTTAGCGTTTTAACCAGGCGCTGCAGCTCCGGATAAGAAGTCTCGCGCAACACATATTTGCTCTGCGCAAAGAAGATGTTGTTCAGCTTGATAGTCTGGCCTACGGCGAAGGGCACCAGATACAGATCTTGGTTTACCTCCGAGTATTTCTGCCGGTCCGTCACGTCCAGGTTGTCTGACTCGGCCAAGTACTCTTTCGCTTCTGCCCGGTAGCCATAGTGCGCGCCAGAGGGCAACACAATAGTGTAGGAACCATCAACGGGGCTGGTTTCGGCTACGCCAATTTCCTCACCTGTAAGCAGGTTCTCGTAGAGGATGGTGGCTACAATAGGCTTCTTGGTAACTGCATCCAGTACTCGTCCTCTTACCAAGGTCACTACCTCCGGTCGGAAGCTAGGCGTAAGGTTAATGCGAAAGATATCCTTGGAGTTATCAATGCCCTTGCGCGCCGATACTAGGTAGGCCTCTTCACCCGCCGCCGATACCGTGTAATAGGCATCAAAGTCGGGAGAGTTTACCTTGGCTCCCAGGTTACGGGGGCGGGTCCAGTTCGTCCAGGTATCATCGAGACGCTTGCTGTAGAAGATGTCGCTCTTGCCATAGCCGCCCCATCCTTCTGAGGCGAAATACAAGGTCTTGCCATCAGCGGCCAGGAATGGCGCAAACTCCGGTTTTTTGGTGTTGATGTTGGGGCCAAGGTTGCGGGGCTTCGTCCAGCCAGCATTATCTTCCTTGCGGAAGCTCACGAATATATCCTGTTGCCCCTGCCCGTCCTTTCGGTCAACGGCCATTAAGAGCACTTTACCCGAGACGCCTAGGTAGTAATCAACGTTTTCGGGGTCATCGTTGTAGAAGTCATCAATAGTGACTTTCTCAGGCTGGCTCCACCCCGTTTTAGTGCGGCGCGACATGCTTATGCCCTTGGGGTCAAGCGTACCGTCGGGTTTATATACGTTGATCAGCAGGGCCGTATTGCCATCCGAGGAAATGGAGGCTAAGCCGTTGGGCCCCGGAGTGTTGATGGGGCTGCCGATGTTCTTTGCCTGGCTCCAGGTTTTCTTCTGGGCACTTTGCAGCGTTGAGTACCATACATCCTGAGCGTCTTTGGCCCCGCCCACATTCTGGGGGCTTTCCTGGCGGGCAAAGAATAAAGTGCGGCCATCGGGTGAAATTACCGGGTGGGTATCCACGTATTTGGTATTCACGTTGGGCCCCAGGTTCACCATGGCTGAGTCGAAGCTTACGGCATTCTTCTCGGCCTGGAATTCCTTTTTCACCATTACTTCGGCCACATCAGCAATACCAATGGCATCAAGCTGGTTCACCCCATTTACTGCCTTAGTATTCATGGAAACTACCGCGCCAATAGTACGGTAGGTACCCGGTGAAAAGGTAACCTGCAAAGCTCTGAATGCCTCCGGAATAGGTCCCGGGTTGGCATTTGCATACACCTGGTGTTTTTGACCGCGCGTATCTACCAGCTCAATTTTGGTAATGGAGCCAGGGTTAAAGTTCTCAACAATAGTTACCTGCTTGGCAACAAGTGACTTCGGAAATTTTACTTCGATAGACTCGTTGGCACCTTCCTTCCTAGGAATCCAGGCGTCGTTACTAACTTGTCCTAGCGGGAGGGCGTTGGGCTCACCAAGCACTTTTTCGGGGGAGAAGGCTTCTTTTCCTTCTGCCTTTTGCGACGAAACGGCCACCACTTTATTGGCCCAGACAGCGTGTTGGGCTTGCGTGATGCTATGTATCCCTACTACCAACCCTCCCGACAACAGTATTTTTCGGATGCTCATATGGTTAAGGGCAAAACATAAGGCTTTTGGCAAGTCATGTAATTTGGGGAGCTAGCCAATTAGAATCCTCTTAGACGTTCCGTAGGTTTGGTTAGTTGCAAATCTCTATGAAAGCGGCACAAAGGTACGGAGAGATATCCCACCGGTGTCAGTTAAGCTAGTTTTGGCCTAAAAAAGGTGTTTCACTAACCACGACACTAATCTAACCTATTCTATAAAAAAGTCAATTATTTATTGACTTATTCTCCTTTTTCTACTCTCCTGACATCACCTGATTTTTAGCACTGAGCTTAGACTACCAGTTTACTGCTATAAGTAGGCCATGCTTAATCCTAAGAGCAAACCATTACTAGCTGCCGCTTTTCTCCATAACGCACAGGCAGCCATTTGCTTGCATATACACGACTAAAATTTCAGGTTAGCTCAGGGCTGCAGTGTAAATGTGCGGGTTTCGGCGTTGAAAGGCCCCGGTATCTGGTTGCCTTTCTCATCAAGCAGCTCTAGTTTGATGGTGTTTTCACCAGGAGCTAGCCCCTCCATTATATAAGGCACCCACTGATCTAACACAAACTCCGTACCGTCGATGGTAGCTCGTACTTTGTTGCCATTGGGTGAGAGGGTGGTATTTACCAGATAAAAGTCTAGCATTACCCGCTTGGTATCCTTGCCCTTATACACGTCTTTCGGGCGGCTGTAGAACAAGTGAGGAGCCTGCAGATCAAAGTTTTGGGTGCTGTACACTCCTGGCCCTACGGTAAGTACTCGCAAATCGTAAGCCCCCCGGTGCTTCAGGCTCTCATGATAAGAGCGCGACAGAAAGGATAGCACCACGTGCTGCCCATCGGGAAGGGGCTTGCTGAACTCAGTGGTGTAGTGGGCCGTGTAGGGCTGGTTATCTACGATGTTATGAATGTGCTGGCCCTGCTGAGAATTGGCCAGATGCTCGGCATGAGGCCCACCCGTCATGCGGGTTAGCTGAAAGTTGGTCAGGTCGTAGTCGAAAGCTACCGGGCCGCTAGGTACCGCCGAGCCAGATGGGGGCGTTTTCAGCACTAGTTGCGCCTCCGCCATTTTAGGCGAGTCAGTGAGCGGAGTCAGCCGGATGCCGTTCTTCTCTATGAATCCTTCAGTGCTTAGGCTTGTTATAGCCTCACTGGCTGGTTCCACTTCAGTTTCCTGCACCCGCCGGGTAGTGTCGCAGGCAGCCAATGCTGCAACCAATAGGGCACTCAGTAAGTATGTAGTTGTTTTCATAGAGTTATTCAGGACGCTGAAGTGGCCTACAGCCAGAATACCGATGGCTTGGTAGCACCACAAAGACGCGTTTTTTAAGTACCTTGCGCCTTACGTAAGGTTCTCCAAAAAGTATATCGTTTCTCCCCCATGGAAGAAAAACTGCTGGAGGAAATTCCCTCCCTCGATCTGGCTGATTTTCGCTCCGGTGACCCGGAACGCAAAGCCCGCTTTGTTCAACAACTCGGTGAAGCCTACCAGAACATTGGCTTCATTGCACTCAAAAACCATGGTCTGAACGCTGAGCAGACCACTAAGCTTTACTCCGACGTGCAGTCGTTCTTCTCGCTGCCCGACGACGTGAAGCAGCAGTACGAAAAGCCCGAGCTAGCTGGCCAGCGTGGCTACGTTAGTAAAGGTAAGGAGCACGCCAAAGGCCGCAACACCGGCGACCTGAAGGAATTCTACCACGTAGGCCAGGAAGTAGACGACCCGAATGACCCCATCGGTGCCGAATACCCCGAAAACATCTGGCCCAAGGAAGTAAGCAGCTTTGCTGATACCTCCCTCACCACCTACAAAACGCTCGAGGCAGCGGGTAAGGATGTATTACGGGCTATTGCCCTGTACCTCAATTTGCCCGAAAGCTACTTCGATGACAAGGTGCGCAATGGCAACAGCATCCTGCGCCCTATCCACTACTACCCTATCGAAAACCCCGACAGCGTTCCGGCCGATGCCGTGCGTGCTGCCGAGCACGGCGACATCAACCTGATTACGCTGCTGATGGGTGCTTCTGCCGATGGCCTGCAGGTGCGGCGCCGCGACGGCAAGTGGATTCCTATTACTGCCCTCCCCGACCAGATTGTGGTAAACGTGGGCGACATGCTGCAGCGCCTCACTAATGGGGTGCTGAAGAGCACCATCCACCGCGTGGTGAACCCACCCCGCGAGAAGATGAATTCTTCCCGTTACAGCATCCCTTTCTTCATGCACCCTCGCTCTGAAATGAGCCTGGCGGCTCTGGAGAGCTGCGTAACACCCGAAAACCCGAAAAAGGAAGCCGATATTACTGCCGGCGAGTTCCTGAATGAGCGCCTCATAGAGCTGGGACTAAAGAAAAAATAGTCCCCTGGCCGTAGGTGCCCGCGCTTGAACTCATCGGAACCTTACGTATTCCCACTCGCGCACCTGCCCGTTCCCTTGTTTTCATGCCGGCCCCGGCTGCACCGCGCAGTCGGGGCCGGTTGTTTTTTTGGCTGGTTTCTGCTTCTTTGTCAAGCATCTACGCTGCGTTGCCTTGTTACCCCAAACCCCTTCTCCCGTCTCTGCTTCACCCCCGCTCCATCCACCGGAGCGGGTGAAGCGCGGGCGTAACCTGATTTTTCTGAAGGATGTGGCCGCGCTAGGCCTCACTGCCTTTGGTGGGCCCCAAGCCCACATGGCCATGATGCTGCGCCTGCTGGTAGATAAACGCCGTTACCTCACCGCCCCCGACCTGCTGGAGCTTACGGCTCTGTGTCAGATTTTGCCGGGGCCCACTTCCACGCAAACCATCACGGCCATTGGTTTCCGGCTGGGCGGGCCCAACCTGGCCTACCTCACGCTGCTGGTCTGGATGCTTCCGGCGGTGAGCTTTATGACTGCCGCGGGCCTGACCATCAGCTATCTTGACAAGGACCTGGTGGCCCGGCTCGTGCAGTTTGTGCAGCCCGTGGCCATTGGCTTTGTGGCCTACTCAGCCTATAAAATCTCCGAGAAGGTTATTCATACCAAAACCTCCGTGGGCATTATGGTGGTATCGGCACTGCTGGTATACCGCTTTCAGCTGCCATGGCTCATGCCTATTCTGTTGCTGGCGGGCGGGAGCCTCACCACCTTTCGCTACCGTAAAATGCCGCGGGAGCAAACTATTCCGCTTCAGATTGAGTGGTCGAACTTCCTGCTGTGGCTGGGGGTGTTTGTCAGTGCGGCTTTGCTGGGCTCCTACACCAAGCTTTTGCCAGTCAGACTTTTTGAGAATTTCTACCGCAACGGCAGCCTCGTATTTGGGGGTGGGCAGGTACTGGCGCCACTCTTCTATACTGAGTTTGTAGAATTCAAGCATTATTTGACCAATAAGGAGTTCCTATCTGGCCTAGGCCTAGTGCAAGCCATGCCGGGGCCTAACTTTTCCTTTGCCTCTTACATTGGGGCTTTAGCCATGCGCCAAACAGGGAGTGGTATGAGCGGGCAGTTGCTGGGGGCAATGGTGGGGGCAGCCGGTATCTTCATGCCAGGTACCTTGCTTATCTTCTTCCTGATTCGCTTCTGGGACCAGTTGAAGCGCTACCGGGTAATTAAGGCTTCCTTAGAGGGTATCAATGCCGTATCAGCAGGCTTGGTGTGTGCGGCTACTTTTCTGCTGTACCACCCCCTCCCCGAGACTCCGGTTAACTTAAGCCTTATTGTGGCTACCTTCTTGCTACTGCTTTGGGAGCGGGTTCCTTCCTACATTATTGTGGGTGCCGCACTACTGGCCGGTGTCATTTTTTAACTCTGGGTACAACCAGAAGCCGCCTTACTGGCCTAGCACAGAAATAATTTCTGTGCTAGGCCAGTAAGGCGGCTTCTGGAGGTTAATGCTCGCCTGAAACAGGCTTTACATCAACAGTTGCTCGGGCAGGCGCAGCAGGTAGTCGCCGTAACCGCTCTTGCGTAGAGGCTCGGCAATCTTGCGCAGCTGGTCAGCATCAATGAATCCTTGGCGGTAGGCCACTTCTTCAATAGAGCCCACCTTCAGGCCCTGGCGCTGCTCCAATACGCGCACAAATTCGCCGGCCTGCATCAGGCTCTCAAAGGTGCCGGTATCAAGCCAGGCAGTGCCCCGACCCAAAATACCTACTTTCAGCTTACCCCGACGCAGGTACTCCTGGTTAACGTCTGTAATCTCGTACTCGCCACGGGGGCTGGGCTTGAGGTTGCGGGCAATTTCGATTACCACGTTGTCGTAGAAGTACAAGCCAGGGACTGCGTAATTGCTCTTGGGCTGCTTAGGCTTCTCCTCAATGCTGAGCGCTTTGTGGTTTTCATCGAATTCCACTACGCCGTAGCGCTCAGGGTCATGCACGTGGTAGGCATACACCACGCCGCCATCGGGGTTGTTATTAGACTTAAGCAACTCTTCCATGCCTTCGCCGTGGAAGATGTTGTCGCCCAGCACCAGCGCCACCTTGTCGTCGCCGATGAAGTCTGCGCCCAACACAAAGGCCTGAGCCAGGCCATTGGGTACCTCCTGAATGGTGTATTGGAAGTTACACCCCAGGTTCTTGCCGTCGCCTAGCAGCTTCTTGAACTGCTCCTGATCATGTGGCGTCGTGATGATGAGGATATCCTTAATACCTGCCATCATCAGAATCGACAGCGGATAATAAATCATCGGCTTGTCATAGACGGGCATCAGTTGCTTGGAAACAGCCAGGGTAAGCGGGTGCAAACGGGTGCCAGAGCCACCGGCGAGGATAATACCTTTCATGTTGAGGTGTTGCTATCGTATGATCTTGACTACTAGCTGCCTTGAAACCAGCTACGACTAATTTCGCTCGGCAATAAACTCCTGATGCGTCTTAAACCAAGCGAGGGTTTTCTGCAAGCCCTCCCGGATGCGGATCTGAGGGTTGTAGCCCAGTAGGTTTTGCGCCTTGCTGATATCAGCCAGCGAGTCGCGGATATCACCGGGGCGGTCAGGGCCGTACTCAGGGTTGATATCTGATCCGGCTTCTTCCTTCAGGATATTGAACAGGTCGTTGAGCGAGGTCCGGTCGGCTACCGCAATGTTGTACACTTGGTTCACGGCCTCTGGGTTCTGCACGAGTGCCGCCTTAATGTTAGCCTGCACGCAGTTTTCCACGAAGGTAAAGTCCCGGGTCTGGCCACCATCACCGTTCATGCGCGGCGACTTGCCCTCCAGTACAGCATCAATAAAGAGCGGAATAACGGCGGCATAAGCCCCATTCGGGTCTTGGCGGGGACCAAAGATGTTGAAGTAGCGCAGGCCGATAATTTCCATACCATACGTCTTACCGAATACGTCGGCATAGAGCTCATTGGCATATTTGGTCACGGCATAAGGCGACAGCGGCTTGCCAATACGGTCTTCAACCTTTGGCAGGGCCTTATGGTCGCCATACGTTGAGGAGGACGCGGCATATACAAAGCGCTTCACGCCTGCCTCTTTAGCGCCTACCAGCATGTTCACGAAACCTCCCACGTTTACGTCGTTGCTCGTGATGGGGTCGTTGATGGAGCGCGGCACGGAGCCCAGCGCCGCCTGGTGCAGCACTACATCAATACCCTGGCAAGCATCAATGCAGGTTTGCCGGTCGCGGATATCCCCCTCAATTACTCGCAAGGCTGGGTTGCCTTCAAACAGCGCAACGTTTTTGCGGAAGCCGTTTGAGTAGTTGTCTAGCACTCGCACTTCTTTGGCTCCGTACTTAAGCAGGTATTCAACCAGGTTAGAGCCAATGAAGCCAGCTCCACCTGTTACCAGGAAAGCCAGATTATCAATGGGCTGGTTGTGAAAAGGCGTATTGTACACGTTGTGTTGATTAACAGTGATGAATAAACAATGAGCAGTGGCCTACCGAACAGCGTAGGCCACTGCTCATTGCTCATTGAAGCGCACTAGCGCGTAGCGTATTGCTGCTGGTAGTACTGCTGATAAGCACCACTAGTCACGTGCTCAAGCCACTCCGTGTTCTCCAGGTACCAGTCTACCGTTTGTGATAGGCCTTGCTCAAACGTAACGGATGGTTTCCAGCCCAGCTCGTTCATGATTTTGCTGCTATCAATAGCATAGCGCAAATCATGGCCAGCGCGGTCGGTTACGAAGGTGATGAGCTTGCGCGAAGTGCCTTTTTCTTTGCCGGTTTTCTCGTCCAGGGTATCGCAGAGCAGATGAATGAGCTCCAGGTTGGCCCACTCATTCACGCCACCGATGTTGTACGTATCGCCCAGCTTGCCCTTGTGGAACACGGCGTCGATGGCGGTGGCATGGTCTTTCACGAACAGCCAGTCGCGTACATTTTCGCCCTTACCGTATACCGGTACGGGTTGCCCGTGCTGAATGCGGTGGATAGCCAGCGGAATCAGTTTCTCGGGGAAGTGGTTAGGACCGTAGTTATTGGAGCAGTTGCTCAACTTCACGGGTAGGCCGTAAGTGTGGTGCCAGGCCCGCACGAAGTGGTCAGAAGAAGCCTTGGAAGCTGAGTAAGGAGAACGAGGGTCGTAACTGGTTTCTTCGGTGAACATCTCGGGACCGAAATCCAGGGAGCCGTACACTTCATCAGTGCTTACATGGTAGAAGGTTTTGCCTTCATAGCCCAGCGGCTTCCAGAGGTTCTTGGCTGCGTTAAGCAAGTGTACCGTGCCTAGTACGTTGGTCTTTACAAATGCCAGCGGATCGGTGATGCTACGGTCAACGTGCGACTCAGCCGCCAGGTGAATTACCGCATCGGGCTCTTCAGTTGCAAACAGCTGATCTACGAAGGCTTGGTCCGTAATGTCGCCTTTCACCAAACGGTAGTTAGGTGCCGACTCAATATCGCGCAGGTTTTCGAGGTTGCCGGCGTACGTCAGGGCATCCAGATTCAGAATCTGATACTCTGGATACTTCGTCACGAACAAGCGCACCACGTGCGACCCAATGAAGCCGGCTCCGCCGGTGATGATGATTTTCATAGATGTAGTGAATACGTAAGGCCCGTTATGTGCCAGGCGTAGGCTGACGTAAGGGAAAGTACGCTGTTTTTGAGTAGGCAGGCCTAGCTACTCCAGTCAGGCCTAGCCATACCATCTGATTATTTTTTTTGATCAAGAGCCTGCTGCCAATGCCAGGCACTGGCTAGTGCTTCTTCCAGAGTAGAGGTAGTGGTAAACCCTAACTCAGCCGTAGCTTTTGTTACATCGGCGTAAATGGCGGGCACATCACCGGGACGAGGCGCGCCTATTTTGTAGTTCAGCTTCTGGCCAGTAGCCCGCTCAAACGCCTGTACTACTTCCAGCACTGAGTTGCCGTTACCGGTACCCACGTTAAAAGTTTCAACGGTTTCACCTTGGCCGTTCAGCAGGCGCTGTACGGCTACAATGTGCGCCTTGGCCAAGTCCACCACGTGCACGTAGTCGCGGATATTGGTACCATCGGGGGTGTCGTAAGTATCGCCGTAGATAGTGAGTTGCTCCCGGATGCCAGCGGCCGTTTGCGTTACAAATGGCACCAGGTTTTGAGGAACCCCTAGTGGCAGCTCGCCAATTTCAGCCGACGGGTGCGCCCCAATTGGGTTAAAGTAACGTAGCAGAATGGTTCTCAGGGGCTGCTCAGGCACGGCGGCAATATCGCGCAGAATGTCTTCACACATTTGCTTGGTAGCGCCGTAAGGTGAATTGGCCTTTTTAGTGGGCGTCTGCTCGGTTACGGGTAGTTGGTCTGGAATGCCATATACCGTGCAGGAAGACGAAAATACCAGCGCATTCACGCCAAACTCCCGCATTACCGAAAGCAGAGCCAGCAGTGAGCCTACGTTGTTGCGGTAGTACTCCAGGGGTTTCGCCACCGACTCTCCTACCGCCTTATAAGCAGCGAAATGAATTACTCCGCGCAGGTTGCCTTCCTCGGCAAATACAGCACGCAGAGCTTCTTCATCATTGCAGTCAACGTTGTGCACCGGCACGCGCACACCCAGAATATGCTCTAGGCCATCTAGTACCTGCTCGCGCGAGTTGCTGAAGTTATCTACAATAACCGGCAGAAAACCAGCATTATAGAGCTCTACTACTGCGTGCGAGCCAATATAGCCCGCGCCTCCTGTTACTAATATTTTGGTGCGCTCCATTTTCAGTCGGTGAAACAGCCAAGAATTAATTTAATGAGCTTATAAAGTATAGCAGCAGTATCTCCTCTCTGCAGCTCAGTGCTCACTTTTACAGGCTCCAGTAAGCCAATTCTTGAATCTTATTGCGGAAGAGGCCTTTTATGTCCACTACTACAGCTGGCTGGTTGGTAATAGACTTAAAGTAAGCTTCATCCAACTTCATGTATGGCTGATGACTCACAGCTACGATTACCGCGTCGTAATCATTGCGAATCTGATCCTGTGGAGTCAGACGGAAGCCGTACTCATGGTTCAGTTCATCAGAGTCGGCGTGGGGGTCGATGATATCTACGTTTACGGAAAAGTTCTTCAGCTCTTGGATAACATCAGCCACCTTGGAGTTACGGATGTCTTCTACGTTTTCTTTGAAGGTGGCACCCATTACCAACACGCGGCCTTTGGCTACGTCCTTGCCTTGCTTGATCATGGTCTGCACCGTTTTGCGGGCAATGTAGGCCCCCATGTTATCGTTGGTGGTGCGGCCAGAGAGAATCACTTTAGCATCGTAGCCCAGCTCTTTAGCCTTGTAGGTGAGGTAGTAAGGATCAACGCCAATGCAGTGGCCGCCTACCAGACCGGGCGAGAACTTCAGGAAATTCCACTTCGTTCCGGCGGCTTCCAGCACTTCATAGGTATTAATGCTCATGCGGTCGAAGATCATAGAGAGCTCGTTCATCAGGGCAATATTTACATCGCGCTGGGTGTTCTCAATGATCTTAGCTGCCTCAGCCACCTTAATGCTACTGGCGCGGTGTACACCCGCTTTCACTACCAGCTCGTAGGTTTTAGCAATTTCTTCCAGTGACTCAGCATCGCAGCCCGCTACTACCTTCACAATGCTGGAAAGCGTGTGCTCTTTGTCGCCAGGATTAATTCGTTCAGGAGAATAGCCTACTTTGAAGTCGCCGTTGGCGAAGCTTAAGCCTGAATGTTTTTCCATCACCGGAATGCAGTCTTCCTCGGTGCAGCCGGGGTAGACGGTGCTTTCAAACACCACATAGTCACCCTTTTTCAAAACTTTGCCTACCGAAGAGGAAGCGCCTAGTAAGGGCTTCAGGTCGGGCATAGCATGTTCATCGATGGGTGTAGGCACTGCTACCACGTAGAAAGTAGCTTCGCGCAGTACGTCCAGGGAATCGGTAAACTCAATGTCACAGCCCTCAAAATCCTTGGCATCCAGTTCGCCGCTAGGGTCGATGTTGTTACGCATCATCTCCACCCGTTTCGCATTGATATCAAAGCCAATCACTTTAATCTTACGGGCAAATTCGAGGGCGATGGGTAGGCCTACGTAGCCGAGGCCAATAACGGCCAGGTTGGTTTGTTTCTGGAGGAGTTGCTCGTACACGGGTAGGGACTTAGAAACTTGAGTTAGTTAAAGACGGAGAAAAGCTGACAGCTTATACTTCAGAGTTGATAGGAAAAACCTGGTTTTTAGACAGGCGATATTTTTGGCCACTTTCAGGACAAGTAGCCAAGCCAGTGCTATTAAAATCCAGCCGGTGGCCGTGCGTACTCATCCAGCCATGAGGACGGGCGGGATTGCCATACACTAGGGAATAAGAAGCTACATCAGTAGTAACTACCGACCCTGCACCCACGAAAGCATACTCGCCGAGACGGACGCCACACACGATAGTACTGTTAGCCCCAATACTTGTGCCACGTTCTACCAACGTTGGACGATACTCATGGCGGCGGGGCACGGCGGAGCGCGGATTTAGCACATTAGTGAAGACCACAGAAGGACCGATAAAGACATCATCGGCGCACTCTACGCCAGTATAGAGGCTAACGTTGTTCTGTACCTTCACATTTCGGCCCAACCGTACGCCATCGGCTACGAATACGTTCTGACCCAGGGAACAATCAGGACCGAGTTCGGCCCCTGCACTCACGTGCGAGAAGTGCCAGATACGGCAGCCATCACCAATGCGGCATCCCTCATCCAGGATGGCAGTTGAGTGCGCATAGTAAGCCAAGGGCTCCGCCATACCGAGGGGTGATTGGAGAATAGAATTCAGCCGGCAAAGGTAAGGGTTTTGTCAGTTCAATAGGGTAGAAGTTTGAACGGATGCGAGTTAAGGTTCTGCTACAACACGATGCATAGGTATCTCACCCTAGGGGTAGATAGCCGAACCCAGCCTCAAAACAGCCTGCTTAGGCTTGCCGTGGTAGGGCAACTTATTTCTGTTCAAGTCCCTAACCAGGTCGCACGGGCCATTCGATCCTTGTCAAAAATATCAGTCTGCACTTCACACTGCTGATACCCTAGCTCCTGAAGCATAGAACTGGTAGCATGGGCGTACCGCTCATTTATCTCGAAATACAAGCAACCGCCCGAGCGCAGAAACTGCTGCCCGAGCTCCGCAATTCGGCGATAAAACAGCAGGGGGTCGTGGTTGGGCACGAACAGGGCCGTGGTGGGCTCGTAGGCCAGTACGTTAGGGCGCATAAGGTCGCGCTCTTCTTCCAGTACATAAGGCGGGTTGCTCACTATCACGTCTAACTGCCCCAGGAGTTGGGGCTCAGCGGTCAGAATATCAACTTCCTGAAAATCGACAGAGACGGCGTACCGGGCAGCGTTGCGCTGCGCCACGGCTAAGGCCTGGGAAGAAATATCTACGGCCGTGAGGGTGCAACCAGGCAGTGACAGGCCTAGCGCTACCGGAATGCACCCTGAGCCCGTGCCAACATCCAGAATATGCAAACTGCGGCGGCCTTGCTGCTCCCGGGTTATCAGTGCTACCAGTTCCTCCGTTTCGGGGCGCGGAATAAGCGTGGCCGGAGATACTTCCAGCTCTAAGCCGGCGAAGTGCGCTGTACCCAGCACGTACTGTAAAGGCTCATGCGTTAGCAGCCGGGCCTGAATGGCGGCTAGCTTCTGGGCTACCGGCTCTGCTACGGGCTCCTGGGCTTGCATGCGGCGCTGCAGCGGCGAGAGGCCTAGCAAATGCTCTAGCACCAGTCCAGCTACCGAATCAGCTTCGGAGAGGGAGTAAATGGTTTGTAGGGCTTCTGATAAAGCAGTAGTAAGCTGGCGAACCGTTGGCATACCGCAAAGGTAGTACTCGGCTTCTGGCTCGGCTAGTTTTGTACCTTCACCCTCCCACCCAATCTGCCGCCATGTCTGCCACCGACTTCGACCACCTCATGATGCGCCGGGCCCTCGATCTTGCCCGCTTGGGCACGGGCTACGCGCGTCCAAACCCTATTGTTGGTTGTGTAATCACCCATAAAGGCCGAATAATTGGGGAAGGCTGGCACCAGCAGTATGGCGGTCCGCACGCGGAGGTGAATGCCGTAGCGTCCGTTACTGAGCAGGATCTGCTACCGCAAAGCCGGGTGTATGTTACGCTGGAGCCCTGCTCCCACTACGGTAAAACCCCACCCTGCGCCGATTTACTGATTGCGAAAGGCGTGGCGGAAGTAGTAGTGTGTAACCTCGACCCTAACCCGCTGGTAGCTGGCCGTGGCATTACCAAGCTCCGCGAAGCAGGTATTGCAGTAGAAACCGGACTGTTGGAGGAAGAAGGACGCTGGCTCAACCGCCGGTTCTTCACCTTTCAAGAAAAGCAACGGCCTTATGTAGTACTTAAATGGGCCGAAACGGCCGATGGCTATTTGGCTGGTCCCTACTTTCAACCCGTGGCTATTAGTGGCAGGCTGGCGCAGGTAGTAGTGCACCAGTGGCGCACTGAAGAACAAGCCATTTTAGTAGGTACCCGTACCGCCTTGCACGACAACCCGCGCCTGAACGTGCGGGAGTGGCCCGGCCAAAACCCCATCCGGTTAGTCATTGATAAAAACCTGTGCCTGCCGCCTACTCATCAGCTGCTTGACGGCAGCCAGCCCACTATCGTCTACACATATCGGGAGCGGGATGCTACCAACAACCTGGCCTACGAGCCACTGTCGGCAGCCAACGACTTGTTTCCCCAGATTCTGCATAACCTCTATGAGCGTAACGTGCAGTCGGTGCTGGTAGAAGGTGGGCCCACCGTGCTCAACTCCCTGCTCAAGGATGGACTCTGGGATGAAGCGCGGGTTATTCGGAGCCCTAAGGTGCTGGGGGGAGGAGTAGCAGCCCCGCAGATGGGCCTGACTGGCCTACGCGAACAATTTGCACTGGGAGAGGATGAGGTATTTGTGTACCAGCGGCAGGCGCTAGGCCAGGTAGTGCCGACGCGGTAATAACTTTGCGGCGCTGGCGTGGTTTGCTAGCACCTCCCCCTTTATCTGCACTGACCCATGGCCGAAGAACTGCACCTCGATACTACACTAACCAAAGCGGAGCAATACCGCCAACTTCTTCCTCAAATTGAAGCCCTGACCACTGGCGAGCCTGACTTGATAGCCAACCTCGCTAATACCGCGGCGGCACTGCGCCAGGCCTTTGGGTTTTTCTGGGTGGGCTTTTACCTGGTAAAAGACAACGAACTGGTGCTGGGACCCTTCCAAGGCCCTATTGCGTGCACTCGTATCCGGCGGGGCAAGGGCGTGTGCGGTACCAGCTGGGACCGCGCCGAAACAGTGTTGGTTCCCGATGTAGAGCAGTTCCCCGGCCACATTGCCTGCAGTTCCGACTCGAAGTCGGAGATTGTGGTGCCCGTGCTGAAGGCTGGGCAGGTAGTAGCCGTGCTGGACGTGGACAGCGACCAGCTCAACGACTTTGACCAAGCCGACCAGGAGGCGCTGGAGCAACTGATGGCCGCCGCCGCGCGGTGGTTTTAGGGAACCCAGGGACCCGGAAAGCAGAAAGGCACCTACTGGAGGTGTTTCTCAGCTGTTAACCGCGTAACTTACCCGGATAAGTCCTACCCCCATCCTACCCCACCCATGCGTAAAGTTGTCCTGTACATAGCCACCAGTCTGGATGGCTACATTGCCTCCCCGGATGGCTCCGTGGAATGGCTACCCACCCCGCCGCCCAACGAAGACTATGGGTACGGCAACTTCCTGGCCACCGCCGATGCTACGCTACAAGGCCGCGCCACCTATGAGCAGGTACTCACCCTCGGCGACTGGCCCTACCCAACCCTAACCAACTACGTATTTACCCGCCGCCCGCCTACGGAGCCCGCGCACCCGTCCGTACACTTCGTGACCGAAGACCCGGTTAGTTTCGTGAGCCAGCTCAAGCAGCAGGAAGGCAATACTATCTGGCTGATTGGGGGCAGTATGCTGGCGGCACCGCTGCTGGCGGCTGGCGTGGTAGATGAGCTCATGCTGTTCATTGTGCCGCAGTTGCTGGGCGCAGGCATTCCGTTGTGGCGGGCCCAGCCACAGCCACGGCCCCTGGTGCTGCTGAATCAGCAGGCCTGGCCCGATGGCATGGCACTTCTGCATTACCAACTGCCCGCGCAGGAAAGCCAACAGGCTGTCGGCCGCTCGGCTCAGCAGTAGGCATAGGCCACTTATACAGCGCAAAAAGCAGCGGCCTCCCAAACATGGGAGGCCGCTGCTTTTTGCGCTGTATGGGAAAATGTCCGGCGCGTATGCGCCTTTAAAACAGGCTGGTGGTTTCGGTTTTTAGTTGAGCGATGATGGTTTGGCCACCTTTCACTTTCTCACCCATCTGTACTTTTACTTCTGTATCAACCGGCACGAAAATATCTACGCGAGAGCCGAACTTGATGAAGCCAAACTCCTCACCCTGACTTACTTCGTCGCCCTCGTTTACATACCACACAATGCGGCGGGCCATGGCGCCGGCAATTTGCCGGAACAGCACAAACGGGCCAGCCTCTGACTCAACCACTACCGTGGTGCGCTCATTCTTGGTACTGCTCTTGGGGTGCCAGGCCACCAAGTAATTACCGGGGTGGTATTTAAAGTAGCGCACAATACCCGAGATAGGGTTACGGGTAATGTGCACGTTAATGGGCGACATGAATATGCTGATTTGCTTGCGCACATCATCAAAATATTCTGGCTCGTGCACATCCTCAATTACAACCACCTTGCCATCGGCAGGGGCAATAACCAAGTCTTCGTGGGTGAAGAGGCGCCGGGCCGGGCTCCGGAAAAACTGAAGCAGCGCCAGAAAGACGATTACCGAAATGACCGCGAAAATCTTGTTAAAATCATCGTAGCGGGCATTATAGCGGAACAGCAGTAGGTTGATGGCCACCAGGGCCAGCAACGTAAAGAATAAAATTCGTCGTCCTTCTTTGTGAATCTTCATAAATCACTGATTTGCGCTGAGTACGTGAATTACGATGATTCAGACGCTTTTTCCAGAAACAGAGCTCGGCAAGCAGATGATTCCCTGACAAAAGGGAACACCCTGCCGACCTGCACAAAGATAGCCCGAGCCACCGGCCCGGGCTATCCGGAAACAAATATAGGTGGTGAGGTGGTGAAATAGTGAGTGAGTACCATAGCGAGTCTGACATCAGCAGACAGGCCTAAACGGCGCCACTTGGGCAAGCTGTGCAGCCAGCCCCCTCATTGCCTCACGTATTCACTAACTCTCCACTAGAAGCCGCCGCGGAACCGGTAGGTCTGGGCTACTTTATCAATAGCCACTACGTAGGCCGCAATACGCATCGGGACGTTGTACTTCTGGCTGGTGGCGTACACCTTCTCAAAAGCGTCGTTCATGATCCGGTCGGCGCGCTCAGTCACCATTTCTTCGGTCCATTTGAAGCCCTGGCGGTTTTGCACCCACTCAAAGTAGGAAACGGTTACCCCACCGGAGTTAGCCAAGATATCAGGCACCACCATGATGCCTTTCTCATTGATGATGGGGTCAGCGGAAGCTGAAGTAGGGCCGTTAGCACCCTCCACAATCAGCTTGGCTTTGATGTCGTGGGCATTGTGCTCCGTAATAACATCTTCCACGGCAGCGGGCACCAGCACATCTACGTCAGAGGTCAGCAGGTCGTTGGCGTCGTCCATGAGCGTGGCACCCGTGAAACCGTCGAGGCGGCCCTTGTGCACGTTCTTGTAGGCCACTGCCTCATCGATGTTGATGCCGTTCTCGTTCCAGTAAGCGCCACTTACGTCGGAGATGCACTTGATTTTTACGCCTTGCTCGCTCAGCAGCTTGGCAGCCCAGGAGCCTACGTTGCCGAAGCCCTGCACAGCGGCTGAAGCCTGCTGCGGGTCCATGCCCAGCTTCTTCATGGCGGCCAGCGCCGATACCATTACCCCGCGGCCGGTAGCCTCGGTGCGGCCCAGTGAGCCACCCATTACCAGCGGCTTGCCCGTTACTACGGCCGGCGAGGTGGCGCCTACCGTTTTGGAGAACTCGTCCATTAGCCACGCCATTTCGCGCGGACCGGTGCCCATGTCGGGAGCCGGAATGTCGCGGTCGGGGCCAAATACGTCCTTCATGGCCATGGTGTAGCCACGTGTGAGGCGCTCAATCTCGCCGGCGCTCATGGTAGTAGGGTCGCAGATGATACCCCCTTTGGCGCCGCCGTAAGGCAGGTCAACCACGGCGCACTTCCACGTCATCCAGGCAGCCAGGGCCTTCACCTCATCCAGGTGCACGTTCTTATCGTAGCGGATGCCGCCTTTCGAAGGGCCCAGAATGGTGTTGTGCACCACGCGGTAGCCTTCAAACACACGCACCTTACCATTATCCATGGTAACGGGAATGTGCACGATAACCTGCTTATCGGGAGCTTTAAGTACGTCGTAGGTTTCGTCATCGAGGCCGAGAATTTCGGTGGCCACGTTGAAACGCGACATCATGGACTCGAGGGGGTTTTCGGCATCTACGCGAGGAGCCGGTTCTTTGTACACCGTGGTGGCAGCCATACGGGGTTGGGGGTTGGGGTGGGTGAGGAAATGAAAAAGGGCGACCAAGGGCGGTGGGAGCCACTAGTCGCGCGCAGAAATTAGGTGGCCAAAGGTAGTAGGAATATGCCATACGCAACGCGCGTCGGGCGGGGTACATTTTACCATAACCTTGCTTTTAAGCCACTGTAGGCGCAAAAACAGCACCAAACAACTGTTAGTCTTTCAACTATCTGACTGGTTACCCAATAAGACACAAAAAAAGCCCGCGGAAATACCTCCGTGGGCTTTTAAAATCTTTGTCAATTCTGGTTACTGGCCTAGCTGAACACTAACTGCAGGAGCGCCAGCACCGGCAGAATAAACAAGAAAGCATCGAACCGGTCGAGCAGGCCACCGTGGCCGGGCATGATTCGGCCGGAGTCTTTCACGTCTACGCTCCGCTTCAGCATTGACTCGGCCAGGTCACCGAGCGGACCGAATACTGCTACCACACCCGCCACCACGAGGCGGTAGGTCAGGGAGAGTTCGGGCAGCAAGTAGCCCAGCGCCCAGCCCATAACCAGCGTGAGCAGAAAGCCGCCCACGGCACCTTCCCAGGTTTTTCCGGGCGAGATTTTCGGGGCCAGCTTATGCTTGCCCATCGTCTTGCCCGCTGCGTAGGCGCCAATATCAGAGGACCACACCAGCAGTAGCAGCGCGAAGATGCGGCGGTAGTCGTAGCTTTCCCGGTTGCTAAACGCTACTACGCTCAATAAGCTCATCGGCAGACTCACGTACAGGATGCCCAGCAAGGCAACGCCTACATTTGCAAACGGAGGTATGCTGTGGTTTTCCCGAGGCCAAGAATACATTTCTCTCAGGATCAAAATAGTAGGCAGCAAGAAAGCCACTGTGTACAAGCAGTCTTTAGCTGGCTCCACTGTGTTAAGCCAGGTAAGAGCATCACTTGTCTCAAGCACGCTCATACTGCCTGCTACTCCGGCATGGTAGCCAACACTTTGCAAAAAGTATATGGCCGTAAATAATATCAGACTCAATGCGCCTCCCAGCAACGCCGCGGGCTTGTACCCGGCGTGGCGCATCATGCGGTAGAACTCCCACAGCATCCGCATCTGCACCAGCCCGAAGAACAGAGCAAACGTCCAGGCACTGTACCACACGCTGCCCAGCAGCAGTACGGCCCCAATGGCCCCAAAGAGTATCCGCTGCGCCAGGTTAGACATGGGCGGCTTGCCGGTAGTGGGCTCAGCGGCCGGCGGCGGGGTGGGTGCGGGAGAGGTGGGCAAGGACTGTGAAATTGGAGAGTGGTACAGGCAAATGAGAGCCAGAGGTGGCCTAGCAGCAAGTTCTAAGCCTGTTTCTTGTGTTTAGTTAGTTATTTTCTCGGGTGATATCTATGCCATCGTGGCTGAGAGTGCGCGCCTTGGCGGGAGCCTCGGGAGTGGCTACGGCCACGCCACCACTGCTGAGCGTGTGCATATGGGAGGGTAACCCATCGGCCCGCGGGGCCTGCATGTTGTGGCGTAGCAGCCACAACAGGCCTACGCACACTATCAACGAAAGCAGCATCCAGGGCCAGGGCAGCGCATCAGTTGAGTCGGGGTCGAAGGCGGTGGCTGACCATTGGCGCTGTTGCACATACAGCAGCACCAGTTGAAAGGCATTTTGGGTGAAGTGCGCCGCCATGGGCACCAGAATGTTGCCGCTCCACTCGTATAAATAGCCCAGCACCAGACCCAGCACAAACCGGGGCACAAACCCAAAGAACTGAAAGTGAATGGCGCTAAAAATAGCGGCGGCCAGCCAGATACCCACGTGACGCGAGTTGAACCACTGCACCAGGTTACGCTGCACAACGCCGCGAAAAAACAACTCCTCACTAACCGCCGGTACTACCGCTACTACCAGCACTGCCACCAGAAAGCGGGTAAGCGAGGTGAACCGAGTAAGAAAGCGTGTGATAACCTGCGCTTTGTCCTCCATGGCTTTGGCCTTCACTTCCCAGTCGTGCAGGAAGGCGGGGAAGTGAGCGTGCGTATTCCAGTCTATCAGCCCCGACATAAATGGCAGGCTAATGATAATAAGCGCCATGGCCACCAGCGCCCACCACACGGGAACTGGCCTACGAGGAGCAAAATAGTCGGCGAGCTTGTGCCCAGTTAGGGCGGCCAGTACGGCGGCGGCTCCTCCTACCCCACCCAGCAACAGCAGCCCTTGGCTGAGCATCATGATGCCCCACCCATTGGGGTATGACTGCGGAGCCTGCTGCACGTTGCCCATCTCCTGCAACCCCACGTGAAAGAACAAATTGCTGCATATCGCAATCAGCAAACTAGAGAGGCAAAACATCACAAACGCTACCACTACCAGCAACACAAGGTTAACGGCGGGGTGCAACCGGCTGGAAACGAAACCTTTCATGGGGTGGTAAGAGTTGGAAGAGTCGTAAATTTGCGCAAAATACTAGAATAGACTGCCGTGGTACACATCCGCAACATTGCCTTGCCCGATTTCCCTTTGCTACTAGCGCCCATGGAGGACGTTTCGGACCCGCCATTCCGGGCCGTGTGCAAGGAAGGGGGTGCTGATTTGATGTACACCGAGTTTATTTCTTCGGAAGGCCTGATTCGGGCGGCCGCTAAAAGCCGGCAGAAACTGGATGTGTTCGACTACGAGCGTCCCATCGGGATTCAGCTGTTTGGCTCCGATGTAGAGACGATGGGCGAGTGTGCCCGCATCAGCACCGAAGCCGGCCCCGACCTTATCGACATCAACTACGGCTGCCCCGTGAAGCAGGTGGCCTGCCGCGGCGCCGGCGCTGCGCTGCTCCGCGACATCCCCAAGATGGTGGAGATGACCTCGGCGGTAGTGAAGGCCACCCACCTACCCGTGACGGTAAAAACCCGCCTGGGCTGGGACGACTCCACTAAAAACGTGGAGGACGTAGCGGAGCGCCTGCAGGATGTTGGTATTGAGGCCCTGACGGTGCACGGCCGCACCCGCGTACAGATGTACAAAGGCGAAGCCGACTGGGACCTGATTGGTCGCATCAAGAACAACCCGCGCATCAAAATCCCCATCTTCGGCAACGGCGACATTGACTCACCCCAGAAAGCGGTGGAGTATAAAAACCGCTACGGCGTTGATGGCGTGATGATTGGCCGCGCGGCCATTGGCTACCCCTGGATTTTCCGGGAGGTGAAGCACTTCAACGCCACTGGCGAGCTGCTCGCGCCGCCCACCGTGGAAGAGCGCGTACAGGCTTGCCGCATGCACTTTGAGAAGAGCCTGGAGTGGAAGGGCCCGCGGGCCGGCGTGTTTGAGATGCGCCGCCACTACGCCCAGTACTTCCGGGGCCTGGAAGGAGCCCGCCAGTGGCGCACCCGCCTCGTTGACACCAACGACCCCGCGGAAATCCACGCCATCATGGACGAAATTATTGCCGCCGAGCCGGTGCTGGTGGGGTAACCCGTACGTCATGCTGAGCTTGCCGAAGCATCTGTCCCGCTGGTTAATCAAGAGAAGTTAGCTAGGAGAGATGCTTCGGCAAGCTCAGCATGACGTTCTTTTTGCTGCTCTACACCCTTCTACTTCTACATTCCTCCCCCGCATGCCTACCGCCCCGGCCCCGGCCGTAACGTCCGCTCCTGGCTCCCCGACCGTGGCCCCACCGCCGCCCCACCGCACGCCGGCCTCAGCCTGGGTGCTGCTGATTGTTTTGGCTACTATTTGGGGCACTTCGTTTATTTTGATGAAGAAGGGGTTGGTAGTCTTTTCAGCCCTGGAGCTAGGGGCCACGCGGGTGAGCGTAGCGGCACTACTGCTGCTGCCATTTGCCCTAAAGCATATTGGCAAAGTAGAGCGCAGCCGGTTTAAGTGGCTGGTGCTGAGCGGCGTGGTGGGCACGCTCATTCCGGCCTTCCTGTTTGCTTACGCGGAAACCCGAATGGCTTCTGGCCTAGCGGGAGTACTAAATGCGCTTACGGCAGTTTTTACCCTGGTGGTAGGCGCGGCCTTCTTTGGGCAGAAGCTGACTGGCCTACGAGTGTTTGGCATAGGCCTAGGCCTGGCCGGTACCGTAGTGCTCATGCTGCTGGGTGGCAGCGGCGGGGATGCTACGCCAAGTGGCGAAAGTAATGCTTGGTATGGACTATACATTGTACTGGCCACGTTGGGCTACGGCTTCAGCGTCAACATTATCAAGCACCACTTCAATGGTATTCCTTCGGTAGCAATTACCGGGCTCTTGCTGCTGTTCATTGGCGGGCCGGCCTTGGCATACCTGCTGCTGGGCACCCAGTTCCTGCATAAGCTGGCTACCGTGCCCGGCGCCTGGACGGCCTTCGGCTATATCGCGCTGCTAGCTACCATGAGCACGGCCGTAGCCATGGTGCTGTTCAACAAGCTCATCCAAAGCTCCACGGCGCTATTTGCAGCTTCCAATACCTATTTAGTGCCCATTATGGCCCTCGGATGGGGTTTGCTTGATGGCGAGCAGTTCAACCTCTGGCACCTGCTGGGTATGCTCATTATCCTGGTCAGCGTAGCCATCATCCACCGGGCGAAGTAAGTTAGGTTATGAAGTGAAGAGGTGAACTGTAACAGGCATGAAATAGAACGTTGTGCGGAGTGTAGTGCAGGATAACGTGCTTCTTTTTTCACCTCATCACTCCTGTACCTCGTCACCAATAAATACATACGGCCAGTCGTGAAACCGCTCGGGTAGAGCTAGGCGCTGGGGGTGGCCTAGTAGATACTGCCGGATGCGGTCAAGTTCGACGGCATCCAGCACGGGTAGCTCATGGAAGCCGGTTTGCCAGAAATCAGCTTCGGGTGGGAGCTGGCCGCGTAACAGGCGCCGGGCCTGGGCAGCAGTGCGCTGGTGGAGCAGCTCTACCGTTTTGTACAATGACACCGACTGGCCTAGCGGCAGGTGTAGCACCGCGTGCAAGTGATTAGGAAGCACCACGAAGCATGGCACCCGCAGCCCCTGCTCCTCCAGCATCAGCAATTCCCCGGCTACCATTTCGGCCAACTTTTCCTTTGTTAGATAGTCTGGTCCTACGGTGCGGGCGTCTAGCAGAGCATCGAACCCGGCGAAGAACTGCTTCTCGGCACGGCGGTGCGCTTCCGCAGAAGCAGCGGCTTGTTTGGCAGCTATGTGCTGGGCGTGCAGTTCGCGAGCGGCTTTTTGCGGCACGGAGCCGGCCAGGCGGAGCGTGAGTAGCATGGTTTCGCCGGGAGGAAGCACGGTTGTTCTGGTAAGGGTTCCCGCAGAGGTGCGCAGAGGATTTCGCAGAGGGCGCTGAGCTGTTTTGGGTTAGATCGGGCGCAGAATGCCGTTTACTTCTTCAATCTCACCTCGTTCCAATAGGCCAGTAAGGGCAGGTTCTAGCTGTTGGCGCATATCGTCGGAGAGGCGGCTGAAGCCCAGCAGGCGGACGGTGGGCAGAAACACCGCCTCGCGGGGTAGGGCGAAGCTTTGCTCTACTACGGTGCGCAGGGCGCGAGCCAGCTCCTCGGGGGCTACAAAGGGTAGCTTGCGCGAAATGGCGGGCAGGTTGCTTCGGTCGCGCAGGGGCGGTTGCTGCATGCTGATGTCCCAGAGGAAGTCGCCCTGCTGGCGCAGGTGGCGCAGGTTAGTAGCCAGCAGCGCCGCATCGCGGCCGGCTTTACGCATGCGGGCTCCAACTTGGGTGGCACCGCTGGCTTGGGCCAAGCGGCGGGTGGCTTCGTCGAGATGAATCGGGCTTTCTATCCGAACTATCTGGGTGAGCCAGTTGGCTAACTGGCCTAGGCTGTGCTGGTGCAGCTCGCGGTGGCCTACGGCGGCCGGTAGCTGCGCCACTTGGTAGGGCTCGGCCATGGTTTGGGTGGCGGAAAGCTCTTCGCGCTCAATACTGGCACCGGTGGCTTCCAGTGCTGCTTCGGTTTCTTCTGGCTCGTCGGAGTCATCCTGGGCGGCGCGGCGGCGGGCTTCTTCGATGGCCTGCACCACGCGTTCCGTTTCGCGCTGTGGATCCCGAAACCAGTCGGTGCTCCAGATGCGGTGCAGGCGCCAGCCCACGGCCTCCAGCACCTGCTGGCGCAGCCGGTCCCGGTCGCGGGCCGAGCGGGCCGAGTGGTACATGGCCCCGTCGCACTCAATACCCAGCACGTAGCGGCCGGGCTGATCGGGGTCTACTACCGCTAAATCAATGTAAAAGCCCTGGCTGCCGATTTGGGGGCGCACGGTATAGCCATGGGCGGTGAGGGCCCGGTACACCGCTTCCTCAAACGGCGACTCCATTTCGCGGCCGGTTTCTTCGTTCTGGTTCAGGCGCCCGTGCTGAGCGAAGTTCAGGAAGGTCTTGAGCGCGGCCACGCCCTTAGCGCGGGTACGCGTAAGGTCCAGATCATCGGCGGTGAGGTTGGTGAATACCTCGCAGCGCTGCTTGGCCCTGGTGATAAGCACGTTCAGCCGCCGTTCACCCCCTTCCCCATTCAAAGGCCCGAAGCTCATGGTCAGGTAGCCCTCTTTGGTACGCCCGTAGCCTACGCTAATCAGGATAACGTCGCGCTCATCACCCTGCACGTTTTCCAGGTTCTTGATGAAGAAGGGCTCGTGGGGGTGGCGGTTAAAAAAGGCCTCGGTTTCGGGGTGCTGGCGGCGCAGCTTTTCCAGGGCGTCCTGAATGGCCTGGCGCTGCGCCGTACTGAAGGCTACTACACCCAACGTGAGGCGCGGCGTAGTGCGGGCGTGGTGCAACACGGCTTCTGCCACGGCCTGCGCCTCCAGCGGGTTTGTGCGCGTGGTACCCCGCTCATAGTGCGTAGTGGGCAAGTGATGATACACCAACCCCAGCTGTCCTTGCCCGCCCGGACTAGGAAAAATTACCAGTTTGTCTTCGTAAGACAGGTGGTTGGAGGCCGCAATCAGCGACTGGTGTAGGCTCCGGTAGTGCCAGCGCAACATCCGCTCGGGCATCTGGCGGGCTTTGCACAGCTCCAGAATACTCTGGATGTCAGCCGTCACATTTTCCTCGTCGGCTTCTTCCCCGCTACCAGTCAGTGAGTCGAAAAAGGATGTGGGCGGCAGCTGTTTAGAGTCGCCGACTACTACCAACTGCTTACCCCGCGCAATAGCCCCCAGCGCGTCTACGGGCTTCACCTGCGAAGCTTCGTCGAACACCACCAAATCAAACTCCACTGCTCCCGGGGGCAGATAATTGGCTACCGACAGCGGTGACATCATGAACACCGGCTTAATAGCCTGCACGGCTCGCCCGGCTTGCTGCATAAGCTTGCGCAGGGGCAAATGGCGAGTCTTTTTAGCAAATTCATTGCGTAGCAAGAGCATTTGCCCACCCGCCTGCGGGTGCGGCAAACCTTCATAATGCTGGCGCAGGGCCCGAATGCGGTTGTGGTAGAGCGAGTCCTGATCGGCCTGACGGAAGCGGGCGGCGGTTTCCTCGTGGCTGGCCCGCTCAAATTGCCGGAGGGCGGGGTGCTGCTTGTAGGCTTGGCGCTGCAGGTGCTCAAGCCAGGTTTGGCGCACGGCTGCAGCCAGTAACCGTGGGGCATGGGGCCAGCTTTCGGCCAGCAGCAGAAGCTCCGGCAGCTGCTCAGTTTGCACGGCTGCGGCTACGTTGTTCCACTCGGTAGTCAGGCGCAAGGCGGGTACGTCGGCAGCCCAGGCGGCTAAAATGCGCTGCTGAGTTTCAAACGGCTGAAACTGCAACCGACCCGCCGGCCCAAAGCGGCGCATTTCATTAAGCTGCAGCGCATCGGCTACAGCCTGCACAGTTGTTCTGTGCAGTACTAGGGCAGTTTCTAGAGCTGCCAGTGGCTCTACTATCTCACCAGGGTTAGTTTCGCCTTGCAGATAGGCCAGTAAAGCGCCCGGCAACTCACCGCGAGCAATCCGCTGATGCGTGAGAGTTAAATACGCCTGCGTTTTGAGCAGCGTAGGCCAGTCGGAACGTTCTCCCTGCCAGCTCACCCCAAAGAGCTGCTGACCTAGGCCACTTATTTCTGTTATGGCTTTAGCGTAGCGGGCAGCTTCATGAATAGCATCGATGACCGTGATTATTCCGCTTGACTCTTTGGGT
The DNA here is from genome assembly GCF_013137895.1 of Hymenobacter taeanensis. Taxonomy (NCBI): domain Bacteria; kingdom Pseudomonadati; phylum Bacteroidota; class Cytophagia; order Cytophagales; family Hymenobacteraceae; genus Hymenobacter; species Hymenobacter taeanensis. The sequence goes on along the minus strand of NZ_CP053538.1, from coordinate 1,891,403 downwards.
AACGGGCCACGCCAGAAGCTCTGAAGGCGCTTGCGGGCCCGCCGGTATTCACCGCTGAGGAAGTTCCACCACTTGTCGCCGGCGGCAAGCAGGGCCGCGCGCTCCATGAGCAGCTGCTGGTCCCAGGCTTCGGGCAATAAGGTAGCCTCGTGTTGCTGGCGGAGGGCTTTGTAGGCTAGTCCGGCCGCTAAACCTTCTTGAATATGGCTGGCTTGCTGGAGCCAGGCTACATCTGCTACGGCCGCTCCAGGCAGAGGTGGCGCCAGCTGGGCGTGGCGGGCAGCCGGTAAAAGCTGCTCAGCCGCCGTACGCTCCTCGGGAACAGGCAACCCGAGTTGTTCTGCCAGAGCTTGAGCCGCGGCCTGCAAGCTGGCCACAGCGGCCTGCGCTGCGTCGAGCCGGGCAGCTAGCGCCGCTTGCTCGGCGGGCAGCAGCACCGTTAGCTCACTGCCCCAAAACAGCAACTCTTTGGGCGAGCCTAGTTTCTGCAACGTTGCCTGCAGGCGGGCGGCCAGGGCCTCGGTGTGGGCAGCGGCGGCATCAGTCCAGTTGGTTAGGTCAGAAAACGCAATACGCGGCAGCTCCGTTGGGCCGCGCTCGTCGGCCAGGCGCAATAGTTCACCGGCAACCTGCTGGGCGGTGCGGCGGCTGCGGCCGATGGGCGCATTCACAGCCAAAGCGTAGTCGTTGAGGGCTTGGCGGTAGCGGGGCAGCTGGGCCATCTGGTCCTCCACGTTGGCCACGGCAGCGGGGCGACCCAGGCTTAGGGTCTGGCGCAGCTCGTCGTGCAGGGCTTTTTTGTTGGCCTTGTGGCTATGTAGCTCCAGGCAGGCCGCGCCCAGGCCCAGGGCATCTAAGCGGCGCTTTACCACCTCCAAAGCGGCCATCTTTTCTGCTACAAACAACACCTTCTTGCCTGCCCCAATGGCTTCCGCCAGCAGGTTGGCAATGGTCTGCGACTTCCCGGTGCCGGGCGGGCCCTGCACTACCAGGTTACGTCCTTCCTGCACCGCCAGCAGCGCCAGCAGTTGGGAGCTGTCGGCATCCAGTACTTGGTGCAGCTCGTGGGCGGTGCTTTCGTTGTCGAGAAAGGCGGTGTCGCTCACCGTGGGGGCCGCGTCGTGGAAACCGGTGGCCGTGCCCAGGAGTGCCTCAATGGCCGGATGGTCGAGCAGAGTGGCACCTCCAGGCCAGGTGGCAGGGTCCAGGTCGCGGTAAAGCATGAACTTACCGAAGGAGAAGAAGCCCAGCGCAATGCGGTTGGGCTCTACCTGCCAGCGCGGAAACCCGGCCACGCCAGCGCCCACGGCGGCATAGTAGTCGGGCAGCGCCGTTTCCTCCTCCAGCGGCGGCAGCACCACCCCAAAGCCAGCCTTCAGCTTGGTTTGCAAGGACAGGTTACTCTCAATTTCGGCTCCGGTGTAGCGTAGCTTAAACCGCTCGGCTGCGGTGCCACGCTCCAGCAGTACGGGTACCAGCACCAGCGGCGCTTGGCGAGCCTCCTCGCTGCTCTCGGCCTCGTACCAGGTCAGCATGCCCAGTGCCAGGTATAGAATGTTCACGCCCTGCTCTTCCAGGCTGGTTCGGGCGGTGTAATAGGTGTTGAGCAAGCGGCTCTCCAGCTTAACCAGCGGCTCAGCGGTTTGCAGCTTATTATCGGTAAGCAAGGCCTGGCGCTCCTCCGCGGTAATCTCCGGCAGCGGCGTAACGGCAGCGGCTTCTTCCGCGGCGGATTCACCAAGCGGTTCAGTAGTAGCAGAAAGTATATTCTTACGAGGCTCCGGGGCGGCCTGGAAGTACATAGTTTTCCCCTGGCTCACCAGCACCTCATATACCAGCGCAGCGTCTTCCTGCACTACGGCCACGCCCTGGGCTTTGGAAAGCCGAAAGTTAAGCAGCGGATTACGCAGACCCAGGTCTAGCAGCTCCTGACGGGAGGCCTCCAGGCGGGCAGCAAGGGAAATGGTAGTGGATTGCGTAGGGGTAGCAGGAAAAACCGAAGAATCTGAGTCCATAAGAATTGCCGAGGGAGGGATACAGCAGCAGAGCATTCAAGTTACAGCCATGAGCTTCGCGGAACAACTTTCAACCGCCTTGGTCGCAACACCAAACGCCCCGGCTACTTGATTAGCAACCGGGGCGTTTGGGTAGGCAAAGCGACTTGCTGAGCAGGGCCTAGGCTAGCTTAGACGGGCGCCGTTTGGCGCTAGTCGTAACCCCAGCTTGCTGTTTTTGAAGCCGTAGTTGAAGTACAGCGCCAGCCCGATAATCAGCCAGCCAAAGAACAACAGCCAGTTGTTGATGCCGAGCTGGGTCATGAGGTAGAGGTTGGTGAGCAAGCCCAGCACCGGCAGCAGCGAAAGACGCTTGCGGAACGACAGCCACGCCAGCAAAAAGCAAAACCCAAAGAACACCAGCATCGGGATGTAGTGGCGGCCTTCCTCGTAGCCGCTGCTTAGCGCCTGCTGAAATTCCTGAATACCCGCCTGATTATAGAGGAACAGCAGCACGGCACCCACTATCAGCACCAGTGGCACCAGAAACTGCCCATTGATGTAGGGCACCTTAAACCGGGCATTCGACTGGCCTAGCGGGTCAATAATCAGAATACCGCCGCACACCAGCGCAAACGCAAACAGAGTACCGATACTCGTCAGGTCGATTACCAGGTCCATATTCAGCAGCATGGCCGGCACGCCTACAAAGAAGCCCGTGACGATGGTGCTGAACGAGGGTGTGTGAAACTTGGGGTGCACCCGCGAGAATACGGGGGGCAGCAATCCGTCGCGCGACATGGTCATCCAGATGCGGGGCTGCCCAATCTGGAACACCAGCAGCACCGAGGCCATGGCCAGCACCGCCGACACGGCTACCACGCCGCCCAGCCACTTCACCCCTACTTTATTGAATACGTAGGCCAGGGGGTCGCCGACGGCCAGCTCCTTGTAGTTCACCATGCCCGTGAGTACCAGCGTGATAATCACGTAGAGAATGGTGCAGATGATGAGGGCGTAAATCATAGCCCGGGGCAGGTCACGCTGGGGATTTTTACACTCTTCCGCCGTGGTCGAAATAGCATCGAAACCGATGTACGCGAAGAACACTGCCGATACTCCTTTGAGTACCCCGCCAATGCCGTTTGGGGCGAAAGGGCTCCAGTTTTCGGGCTGCACGTAGAAGGCACCTACCAAAATTACCACGGCCACCACCACTAACTTCAGGGCAACCAGCAGGTTAGAGGCATTTTTAGATTCCTTGATGCCCACGTACACCAGCGCCGTAATGGCCAGGGTAATGAGGCCAGCGGGCAGGTCGAGGACGAGGCGTAGGCCACCCGGCAGCTCCGGAGCCGCGCTCCAGGCCCGGTAGCCTTCCAGCTGCGCCGCCGAGGCGTCGGCCAGCGGCTTACCCGACTGCATCAGCTCCAGCACTTCATTGTAGTGTTTATGAGCACTTTGCATCCCCATGGTTAGCCAGATGGGTACGTTAACTCCTATACCTTGTAGTAAGCCGGTAAAGTAATCTGACCAGGATATGGCTACCACAATGTTGCCCACCGCATACTCCATAATCAGGGCCCAGCCGATAATCCAGGCGGCCAGCTCCCCGAAGGAGGCATAGGCATAGGTATAGGCCGAGCCGCTTACTGGGATGGTAGCCGCAAACTGCGCGTAGCACAGGGCCGAGAAGGCGCAGGCAATAGCCGTAAATACAAACAGCAGCGACACGGCCGGCCCACCGTCGTGTGAGGCGTTGCCAATGGTGCTGAAGATACCGGCCCCAATTACGGCCGCAATGCCCAGCGAAGTCAGGTCGCGGACGGTGAGGTGACGCTCTAGGCCACCATGGCTGTGGCCTTCGGCGTCGGCGGGTGGGTTGTGCAGAATATCGTCGAGGCTTTTGCGGCGAAACAGGCCGCTGAGGCGCGAGGGCGGAAGAGGTGTAGACAAGGGGCTGATGTGAGAGGTTAAGGGGGCAAAAGATACAGAATAATGCGTGGGGCTGCACGCCGCTAGGTGTAACGGCCCTCTTAACCAAGGGGTAAACCTGTAGGCTTTCTTCCTTTTTTCGAAGAAATTTCTCCGCCCTTATGGAAAGTGGCCTAGCGTAGCATCAACACAGCAAAACCAACCCGCTGCTGTATGCCTACTCGCTCTACCCTCTCTATTCCGAAGCCCTGCCACGAGAACTGGCAGACGATGACGCCCGCCGCCCAGGGCCGCCACTGCGCTGCCTGTGATAAAGTAGTAGTTGATTTTACCCGCATGACAGATGCCGAGATTGTAGCCTTTCTAGGGCAGTCGGCGGGTAAAAGTTGCGGACGTTTTCGGGCTGATCAATTGAACCGGACGTTGGGGATAGTAGCACCGGCGTCAGATACAATGTGGCGTGGGCGCTGGATGGCGCTGGTAGCGTTGATAGGCCTAGGCGCAGCCGCAGCACCCATAGCAGTTGCTCAACAGGCACCCCCCGTCCGGATACAACGAAGTATTACCTTAGGCATGGTGGCTCAGCCGGCTTTCTCAACCCCGACTCTGTCACTTCCGCCACTTATGGTGCGCGGCCGTATCCTTGACCACTCCTCGGCCACCGCGCTACCCGGCGTAACGGTGCTGCTCAAAGGTACAACCGTGGGTACCTCCACGAATAGTGATGGAACGTTTGAGCTACTTCTGCCTGCCGGGCAATTGGGCCCCATTCTGCTTTCTATTCACAGTGTTGGCTTTGTCACCAAGGAAGTAATAGCCAATCCTGAAGAACCACTCCATCTTTCTTTGGACGCAGATGTCAAGGGAGAGTTTGAAAGTTGGTACTCGCCCCGCAGCCTTTGGTACCGCCTCACCCGGCCCTTTCGGCAGCTCTAAGCTAGTGGCCTAGCAAACCTTTTGCCCTAGAAAAGCCTTATTCCGGGGTATGAAGCATAGTATTCTGGCCTTTCTGATTCTGCTGTTTGCAGCCGCCGGCTGCGCCCTCAAGCCTACCAATAAGTACGACGTCTTCAACGAGCGGGCTCAACTGCCCCTGGAGGAAGCCGTGCACAAGCAAAACTCCCTGGAGTGGTGGTACTTCACCGGCCACCTGCGCGATAAAGTTACCGGCGAGGTGTTCGGGGTGGAGTACGTGTTCTTCCACTTCAACCTGACCGGCAAAAAGGACTGGCAGATGGTCAACTTCGCCATCTCCGACCCCAAAACCCAGGAATTTCGCTATGACTATAAAGTAGAGCGCCTACCTCAGCTCCTGCCCGAAAGCCTGCCTATCAACCTAGCCACCCAAAAACAGGCTCAGCGCTGGACGCTGACTGGCCAGGAGGGTAGCTACCATCTGCAGGCTCGCATGGCCGCGCACAAAGGTCACGCCATCAACCTTACTACCACACCTGCTAAACCGGTGCTCTTGCATGGTGGCACGGGCTACGAGAAGTACGGCCCCGTGGCGCAGGCCGGCTACTACAGCTACCCGCGCATGACGGCCACCGGCACTATTGAAATCAACGGCAAAGAGCGCCAGGTAGAAGGAGAGCTGTGGTATGACCGCCAGTGGAACTGCAACAGCGTCACCACCAAAGACATTGGTTGGGATTGGTTCAGCATTCAGCTCGATGAACCCCGGGAGGAAATTATGGCCTACCAGCTCTACAACAAAGCTACTGGCCAGAACATTGGCGGCGGCTCGCACTACGGCACCCAAGCTCAGAACACCCACCTCGACCAAAAAGACTTCGAGCTCGAGCCCCTGGCCTACTGGACCAGCCCCCACTCCAAGCAGCGTTACCCCAGCAAGTGGCGCCTGCGCATCCCCGCCCAGGGCTACGATCTTACCATCACGCCCCTTATTCCTGATCAGGAATTAACGCTAAAGCTCTTTGCCGGCATCAAAATGCACTATTGGGAAGGTATGTGTCGTGTAGAGGGCACCCACCACGGCAAACCAGTAACCGGCAACAGCTACGTGGAAATCACCAACCGCGCAGAGGTAAAGAAAGCCCGTGAGGCAGCGGAGGAAGTAACGGCTAAGGAGTAAGAAGGCCCTTACCTTCTTTTAACTGAAGGCAGCATAATTCATATTTTTTCTATGAAGCCCCAATAAGACACGGCTACAACGAAAGCTGTCATCAGAAATAATAGAAACAGTCCGCTTACATCAAATCCTTGAATAGCAAAAACCTCAGGTCTTTTAGCTGAATACAGAATATCTACTTTTTCGCCAACCCGGAAATAGTCGCCAACTTCTTCAGCGCCGTAGAGACTTTTTGCTCTGACTGACTTCCCTTGAATTGTGGTAAAAGCTACCATTAGATAATATACCGTGCCGTCGCCTGAATCAGAGCGTATTATCTCGACAATAGTGCCAACTGTTCGAATTCCGTGTAGTTGCAAGTAAGTCAGCCGATAAGCTAACCAAACAAATAGTGCGACAAACACACCAGTTCCTATATATACCATAGCTATAGGCTAATATCTATTTCAGACACATGTAAAACTTTTAGGTAAGTTTTACCCATTCAAAATCAGGCGGAACGTAGTGCCGCGGCCTACCTCGCTCCACTTCACAAAGAGGCGGCCTTCGTGGTAGTTCTCAATAATTCGTTTGGCTAGCGCTAGGCCTAGGCCCCAACCGCGCTTTTTGGTAGTGTAGCCGGGCAAGAATACACTTTCCATCTTGCTCTTCGAGATGCCTTTGCCGGTGTCCGTTATATCAATGGCAATCTGGGACTTGTTGCGGACGGGACGGCGCAGGTGAATGGTGATGCTGCCCCGGCCGTCCATGGCGTCTACGGCGTTCTTGCAGATGTTTTCAATCACCCAATCATAAAGCGGGATGTTGACCTTGGCGGGCGTGTCGCGGGGCAGGTCAGTCTTGATTTCGAACACTACTTTCTTCGACACGCGGCTTTGCAGGTAAGCAATAGCGTTTTCGGTTACGCGCAGGATGTTCTCGTCGTTGAGGACCGGCACGGAGCCGATGTTGCTGAAGCGCTCCGTGATAATCTGCAGGCGGCGTACGTCCTTGCCCAACTCCTCCACAATGGGCTCGTGCCGGAAGCGCTCCGACTCACTCAAGTAGCTCTGCCAAGCCATCAGGCTGCTTAGTGGGGTGCCCAGCTGATGAGCGGTTTCCTTGGCTAGGCCTACCCACACCCGGTTCTGCTCTGCACGCCGCGAGTAGCTGAAGGCGAAATAGGCTATAACTCCCAAGCAACCAATGATGGCTAGTTGTACGAGTGGATAGTACCGCAACTGGGTCAGCAACGACGACTCTTTATAGTATAAGTAGTTACGAAGACCCGCTCCTATTTCAATCACGATGGGTGGGTGCTGCTGCTTCATCGTTTCAATCTCCCGGTGCAAGTAGGCAATGGAAGCCTGCTCGCTTAGCCCCTTCGGAATGTTCACGTTATGCGCATCCACAATGTTGTTGTCGCCGTCGGCCAGAATCACCGGAATTGTGTTGTTGGCATCAATGATTTCCGTCATCAGAAACGACACGTTTGACTCCTCTTCGGTGTTAATCAGGTAGCGCTGGGTTTTGGCGTAGAGGTCAATCTGCTTTTGCTCCCGCTCAGAAAGGCGCTGCACCAGAATGTTGGTGTAGATAACCGTTGCGGCCCCAATCAGCAGAGCCACGCCCACAATGACGAGCTTAATACGGGATTTTTGGTCGTAGATCGGAAGCACAGATGAGAGAGCGGAATAGAGAATCAGAACGGCAACCGTCCGCAACGAAGATACGGACGGCTTGCCTTACTGGCTGAAATCTATGATGAAGCCTAATTTTTTGCCTTTTTCTGATATACTTCCCAAACTGGCAAAATGATTTTTATCAGTTTGGATCGTCAAAGTACCCTGTTAAACCGTCTAAACTGCCTTTTCAACGTGAATAGTACCCGCCTCGAACCCTAGCTGAGTATCAACTGTTTCACACTAGTGATTTGTAGCGTATTTTTGCCTCCCGTTTATCGCACTAGCACCAGCTATGCTCCAACCATTCAAGGCCGTTAGTCTTTCCTTCAAAAAAGCTCCCCTAGAAATTCGGGAGCTGATTGCATTGGACGAGGCTGCCTGTCGCCGATTCCTGCATACCCTCCACCACGAGCTAGGCCTCTCCGACCTGCTTGTGCTGAGCACCTGTAACCGCACGGAAGTTTATTACTCCGCAGAGCGCGACCAAAGCCCCACTATCATTGAGGCCTTGGGTGAGCTCAAGGGATTGGCTGATATCAGCCAGTACTTCCCCTATTTCGATATTCTTGATGAGCACACTAGCGCCGTGCGCCACCTCTTTGAGGTGGCGATGGGACTTGATGCTCAGGTTGTTGGTGACCTCCAGATTAGCAACCAGGTAAAGCAGGCCTATCAGTGGTCGGCTGATGAGGATGCGGCGGGGCCGTTCCTGCACCGGGTGCTGCATACCGTTTTCTTCACCAACAAGCGCGTACAGCAGGAAACCTCATTCCGTGATGGGGCTGCCTCTACCTCATACGCCGCGCTGGAGCTGGTAGAAGAGTTAACCGGCGATGTGGCTAACCCCCGCGTGCTAGTAGTAGGTCTGGGCGAAATTGGCGCCGACGTTTGCCGCCACCTCGGCGACAGCAAGCTCTTCACCGACGTGACCATCTGCAACCGCACCCGCTCTAAGGCGGAGGCGCTGGCCGAAGAGTGCGGCCTGAAGGTGCTCGACTTCGAGAACTTGGTGCCGGGCATGAAGGAGGCCGACGTTATCATTTCTAGCATCTCTCGCTCTGAGCCGTTCTTCACCACTGAAATGGTGGAGCGCCTGGATGTATTGAATTATAAGTTCTTTATTGACCTTTCCGTGCCCCGTAGCATTGAGGCTGATGTGGAGAATGTACCGGGCGTGCTCGTTTACAACATCGACGCCATTCATAGCAAGGCCTCGGCCGCGCTAGAGCGCCGCCTGGCTGCCGTGCCGCAGGTGCGGGCTATCATTGAGGAAAGCCTGGCCGGTTTGCAAGACTGGACCAAGGAGATGATGGTGTCGCCTACCATTCAGAAACTAAAGAACGCCCTGGAGCAGATTCGTCTCGAGGAAATGGATCGGTTCCAGAAGAAGATGACGCCCGAAGAAGCCCGCCGCGTTGACGACATCACGAAGTCGTTGATGCAGAAGGTACTCAAGCTGCCGGTACTACAGCTTAAAGCTGCCTGCAAGCGCGGCGAGGCCGACCAGCTCATCGACGTACTCACCGACCTCTTTGACCTGGAGCGCCAGCCCGACCTGGCATAGGCCCGTCATTCGGCGCCCTCACAACGCCAGACGTACTATAAACACAACAAAGCCCGCCGGATAAGCATCCGGCGGGCTTTGTTGTGTAGGCTAGCTGAAAACCCACAGACGCACGCCTATAACATGGCGTAGGTCTCCTCCCTTACATGGAGTCGCAGCAATCCTCAAGCGAGTCGATTACATCGAGCAGCTTTGGGATGGAGAGGGAGTAGTAAATTTTAGTACCCACTTTGAAAGACGACAAAATGCCGCGGTCTTTCAGAGTGATGAGGTGCTGAGAGGCAATAGCCTGGGGCAAATCGAGGGAACGATAGATTTCCGTAACGGTCATCTTCTCCTCTTTACCGAGCAGGTCTACAATAGCTAAACGCTTGGGATGAGCCAACACTTTCAGCATGGCGGCGGCCTTGTCTACCTTTTTTGATTCTACGCGGGCAAGCAATGGTTTCATAAAGAAGTTACAACGGTGGTTGTTCGGGAGAGGGGTATTCAGGAATATCGGTAATACGATATTCAGGGGCATGTAAGTTCCTTATCAACGTATTGGCACCCGAAATAATTTGCAAATGCAGGAATATTGTACCTCGTACTCTTTGTACGGTCTGGTATTGCTCAAGGACGAACCGGCTTGCGAAGGGCTGCTTACCTTTGCGGCATTATTCCCCACCCCACCTTGCATAGCGCATGAAAGAACTCCTGGCTAAATTTGAAAATAAACGTCCTGAAATCGTTTTTGAGTGGAAAGATTCTGAAACCGAGGCCGAAGGCTGGGTTGTCATTAACTCCTTACGCGGCGGGGCAGCCGGGGGCGGTACGCGCATGCGCAAAGGCCTTGATAAGCGCGAAGTAGAAAGCCTGGCCAAGACCATGGAGGTGAAGTTTACCGTTTCGGGCCCGGCCATCGGGGGAGCCAAATCCGGTATCAACTTCGACCCCCAGGACCCCCGCAAGCGGGGCGTGCTGGAGCGCTGGTACCGAGCCGTTATTCCGCTGCTCAAGAACTACTACGGCACCGGCGGCGACCTGAACGTAGACGAGATTCACGACGTAATTCCTATCACTGAAGATTATGGCCTGTGGCATCCGCAGGAGGGAATCGTGAATGGGCACTACCACGCTACTGAACCTCAGAAGATTCAGAAGCTAGGCCAGTTGCGCCAGGGCGTAGTGAAAGTGCTGGAAGATGCTACCTTCTCTCCCGACCTGAGCCGCAAGTACACCGTAGCCGACCTGATTACGGGCTACGGCGTGGCCGAAGCCGTGCGCCACTACTATGAACTGTGGGGCGGCCGCTCCGTAGCGGGCAAGCGGGCCATCATCCAGGGCTGGGGCAACGTGGGAGCCGCGGCAGCCTACTACCTGGCCACTCAGGGTGCCCGTATTACCGGCATTATTGATCGGGCGGGTGGCCTGCTCAAAGAAGAGGGCTTCTCGCTGGAAGAAATTCGGGCGCTGTTCCTCAACCGCGAAGGCAATGCTCTGACCGCCGCTAACCTGCTTTCCTTCGACGAAATCAACCAACGCGTGTGGTCTTCGGGCGCTGAGATTTTCATTCCGGCCGCAGCTTCCCGTTTAGTTACTCGCGGTCAGGTTGACGAGTTGGTGGCAGGTGGCCTAGAAGTTATTTCCTGCGGCGCCAACGTGCCATTCCAGGACCCCGAAATATTCTTTGGCCCCACCGGCGAGTTTGCCGATGACCATACCAGCGTTATCCCCGACTTTATTGCCAACTGCGGCATGGCCCGGGTATTTGCCTATCTGATGGAGTCGAACGCTGAAATCACCGACCAGGCCATCTTCCAGGATACTTCCCGCATCATCCGCTCGGCGCTGGAGCGTACCCGCCACCAGAGCGACTCCCGCACGGGTATCGCGCAGAAGTCGTTCGAAATGGCGTTGCGCCAATTGGTGTAGTTGAAATTTGGGGTTTAGAGTCTAGGAGTTTGGCTAGTTATTATGCCCGTGGGCAACACATCAACTAGGCTCCTAGACTCTACGCCCTCAGGCTCCAAGCCTCATGCCCTTACCCATGAATCTTCAGGAATTTCTGAATCTGCGCTTTCTCGGCAACAATGTTGGGGCCTACCTGACGTGCGCCGGTATTCTCCTGTTTGGTTACGTCTTTAAAACGCTGCTTTCGCGGCTGTTATCGAAGCTGGTGTTCCGTTTTATTCGTAAACGGACGGAGGGTGTAACTGAGGCCCAATTTCAGGAGCTGCTTATTCGGCCGGTGTCTATCGTCGTCTTTTTCGTGACGATATACCTTGCCTTTCAGGTGCTTGACTACCCGGTGCGCAGCTCTGAGCTTACGCGCCACGAGCCCTGGCCGAAGGTGGCGCTGTTTCGCCTCTATCAAGTTGGCCTTATCACGGGCATGGCCTGGATAGCCTTACGGCTGGTAGATTTTATGGTGATGGTGTTTCAGCGCCGCGCCGAAACCAATGCCTCTCGCCTTAACAATCAATTGATTCCCTTCGCCAAGGACTTGTTGAAAGTTCTGGTACTTACTATGGCGTTTCTGGTGCTCCTGAGCCGAGTGTTTGGCGTTAATGTAACCGCGCTTATCGGGGGCCTGGGTATTGGAGGCTTGGCGGTGGCATTTGCCGCTAAAGAAAGCCTGGAAAACCTGATTGCCTCCTTCACTATCTTCCTCGACCGGCCCTTCGCCGTGGGCGACCTAGTAGAAGTTGGCGCCGTAACGGGCACGGTTGAGAAAGTAGGCTTCCGGAGCACCCGCCTACGCACCGCAGAGAAGAGCTATGTGACGGTGCCCAATAAGGCGATGATTGACAAGCCCCTGAATAACCTCTCCCTGCGTACTGCCCGACGCGTAAGCTTTACGCTGGCCCTGAGCCATACTACCACCAGTCAGCAGCTGCACCACATTGTGAAGGAAGGCAAACGCCTGCTGCAGGAGCACCCACTAGTGACAGCGGAGGTACAGATGCAGTTTTCGGCCCTCACCCCGGCCGCGAAGGAAGTAACCGTGCAGTATTTCGTGGAAACCACTAGCTACGACGAATACCTGCAGGTGAAGGAGGAGTTGAACTACTGCTTAGTGGAGGCTGTAGAACACGCCGGTGGCACTTTTGCCAGCATCAACAACACTGTAGTGCAGCTTAGCACTGGCGGCCGGTTTGATAGCCTCAACAGCGTTACTACGCCCGTGCTGTAGGCCAGTTTCTACCGAAACTTCGGTGATTTTATGGTCTGGCGGTGCTGAATAATTTCCACCTCTTTATCCTGCGGGTAGTCTACCTGAAAGCTAAACCGCAGACGTTGGCTGGCTCCCGCTGCAAGCGGCAAAATCCAGGTGAGCTTACCGGTGCGTTCATCAAGCTGTGCTCCGCTAATTTCCAAGACTTTTACTTCAATTTCCTTCTCGCTTGAAACAGGCACCTGATCTACCAGGCGCAGCCGTACTGTTTCAGGGTGGCGGTTGCGGACGTTGAGCTCATAGGTCAGGCGGACGCGACGTTTACCACTAAGGCCTGCTTTCCCGCTGAAATCTTCCAGCTTAGTTCGGCCAACTACCAGCAGATCATCATGGCCTAGAGCTACTTCCAATGAATCGTTGTAGGCCCGGCTGTTCAACTCAGTAGTGCCTACATACCCCCCCTGGTGATATACGTCCGCTTCTTCGGGTAGATGTAATCCCTCCCAGCCCGTTACTTTGGCTTGTAACACTACTTCCTCTGACACCTTCGGCACCGCTAAGTATTCTGGCCGGGCACTCAGGCGCAAAGCGGGCAGGACTATTTCTCGGCGGCCTCCTACTGCCAGCGTTATAGGCTCCGGAACCTCATACCGGGTACCCTGAGAAACTTCAGCGGGGCTGCCTTTGGCGGTTCCCTTCACCACAAACTGGTCAATTCTACCTTCCCCAATATGGTCGCCACCGTTAAAATCTAACTGCCAGGGCTCTAGCGCCGGGCGAGTTACATCATCCGCCAGCGCTTGCCTGGCAATTGTAACACGTACTGCCTGCCAGGCTAAACCTGACTGGTTACGCAGAATACCATTGGAAATAAACTGTATTTCCCGGCCGCTATCGTTAGCTCTGATATCTAGCCGTGGCTGCCACGGGAAACGGGTATTTACATAATAGCGCAGCGTTAGAGGCACCGTTACGGCTCGCCCTGCCCGCACCAGCAGCACAATCCGGCCATCCGAAATTGTACCTGCCGCTCGCGGACGCAGTTCTTTTACCTGCCCTTGCAACTGCGTTTGTTGCGCTAGGAGTTGAGTCGTTTCTAGATGAATGGCTGCAAGACGGGTGCGCATGAGCGTAGCTCCTTTCTGCACCTCGGCACTCCAATTAGCCTGAGTACCCGCGGCCACTATCCGGTTTGCTTGTAAGAAAGCCTTCTCTTCCTCTAATCCCTTTAACTCTGCCTCCACTTTCTGGAGGCCCGTTTCCGCACGTGCAAGGCTATCGGCTGCCGTTCGGATGCCAACTACGGCTGGCAATCCGTCATTATCACTAATAGCTACTAGCTCAGCTGCATCACCCAGCTGTACCTCAAGCGTCTCTTGTTTGATCTTAGTAGATAGGTTTTCTACTACTAGCTTGCTAGTTCCCGCAGGCAGTGCTACACGAGTCTGATGCTCTAAAGCGGCCCCATTCAGGTAAACTGTTACGGCCGTGAGTGGTGGCCGGGTAGTGGTGAACACCGGAGCTTGAGCAAATACTTTATTACCTAAAAAAGTAAATAATACCAATCCTAATAACTGTGCTTTCATTCTGAATTTCTCTGAATAGATCAGCTTCAAAGCTACAGCAAATGGTCTTATTTTAAATAAAGAAGTCGGTACCCTTACAGAGCACCGACTTCTTTTTATCTTATTATTGCGTGTAAACAAGTGGCCTAGCGGCCGCCGAACAGGCCGCCTAGTAGGCCACCCATGCCGCTGCCCATTAGCCCGCCACCGCCTGCACTACGCGGTGCCGAGTTAGGTTGCCCACCCAGGCCACCTAAAATAGACATCAGTGAACCGAGGCCGCCGCTGCCCACGTGTGAACCTTGCTGCGGGTAGTTACCGTAGCCGGCTTGGCTCTGACCGCCACCCATCAGGCCGCCTAAGAGGCCACCACCGAGCAAACCGCCCAGTAGGCCACCCATGCCGCTTTGAGCTGCGCCCCCGAGCAACCCGCCCATGCTGCCGCCCATCATACCGCCGCCCATGCCGCCGCGGCCACCGGCCACCCGAGATAGTACCATGGGCGCAACAATACCCAACAAGCCCGCCATCAGGGCTCCCTTCGGAATACCCACGTTGCTGAGCTTGTCAGTAATGCCACTCAGGAAGCCTTGCTTACCTGGGTCATTGGGGTCGTGGGGCACCGTGGCGGCTTGGTCTACTACTTGCTCCAGCGCCTGAGTTTGCTGCTGGTTGATGCCCAGATAAGATGAAATTTTATTCACCATTTCCTCCTCCGTGTTGGAATAGGCACCATCGGCGCGGGCAAAGCTGATGAGGTCGGTGACGAGCGAAAAACGCAGGTCGCTGGAACGCAGTGTATCCAGGTTCTGCTTAATGGTTTCATTGGTAGAGTCTTTAGCGGCGGCTATAACCTGTTGGGTAGCGCCCCCGATAAACCCGCTTGGTGAGCCAGCTGCTGCAGAAACTCTACCTCGGCGGCAGATGCTTCACGGTCAGCAGAGGCCAAACTAGCAATAACGCTTAAGTAGGCCGCTTTTTCTTGATCAGAGTAGTTTTGCAGAAGTTGAGTATCAGCCATGAGGGAGGTAGCGTAGTGGGGTGGAAGAATATGAGGTGCTTAACGCCAAGTAAGAGGCTTAGGTTAAGCCTTGCCGCTGTTGGGGAGGCTGCTGGCACCAACCTGCGCTTATACGGCTTAAACCGCCAGGGTTACCTACTATGAATTTCAGTGGCTGATGATTTTTTTCTGATCCGCAAACCAGCTGTTTAGTAGGGTTTTGCTGCAGCACGAGGCTGTATAGGAAATTTTTCTTGCAGAATCTTCTGGCTAAGAGTTGCGCAATAAAAATCGACCTGCCATATTTGCCATCCCAAACGGGACACGCCCACGGGAGATTAGCTCAGCTGGTTCAGAGCATCTGCCTTACAAGCAGAGGGTCACTGGTTCGAACCCAGTATCTCCCACTTTTTTTTACAGTACGCACACCCCACGGGAGATTAGCTCAGCTGGTTCAGAGCATCTGCCTTACAAGCAGAGGGTCACTGGTTCGAACCCAGTATCTCCCACACAAAAAGGACAGTCGGAAACGGCTGTCCTTTTTTCGTTTTGTCATATTGGCAAGCCGCGTGTTATTGAGACTTCTTTGCGCCCAAGGCAAACCGCAGCCGCACCCAGGTAACCAGGGGAAATAACAGCAGCGCGGGCTCGGCGAAGAACCGCCACCGGAAACCCACAAAAAATACCAGGCTCAGCAGCCATACGGCCACCAGCGGCGTGAGCAGTAAGGCATCGCGCGACTCAAACCGCAGGCCCTTGTAGTGGAAAAGCGTGAGACCTAGTGCCACGAAGAAAGCCAGGTGTACTACCGCCGTGAAGGGGCTCCAGGGGGTCCGGATGGCATCAGCAATGAAGTTCTCGGGCGAGAAGAACAGGACCGTTTTACGCCACCACAACTGAACTTCCTCAGCGGGGTGCTCTGCCACCCACTGCCGGGCTAATCGGGCGCGGGCCCGGCTTTCCTCATACTGATCAAGGGAATCAAGTTGTGGCACATTAGCTCGCACGTACTGGTCGAAGGGGCCTTTGCGGTCATCCCAATCGAACATAAACCTTCCCTGCGTAACGGAGTTGTGACCTTGCAGCAATTCAAACCCGGCTTGGTTGCTCAGCGTCCAGGCACCAAACTGGTGGTGGTTTTTCAGCAGAGTAGGAACGTGGGCTACTACCAGTGCCAGCAATAGGCCTAGGCTCAGTCCCCAGGCCATGCGCCGGGCATGGTATTCTTGGCGGCGCATTATCAGCACCAGAAATACCGCAAACAGTATTGCGTATACGGCCAGCAAGTACCCCCGCAGCAGGCAGGAGAGCACTACCGCAGCTACAATGAGTAGCGCATTAGGCCACTGCAGGGGCCGCCCGGCGTACAGGCGCAACAGTTTGTATACCACTACTATCAGCAGGGGCAGCGCAAGATTTTCAAACCACCAGAAGCCCCCTACATAGTACACCACCCCCGGCGACAGGGCCCACAGCCCGGCCCCCAGCCAGCTAAGTCCCTGCCCGGCGCCGAAGTGGCCTAGAGTGCGCTGCACATACAGCGCCCCCAGCAGGTAGCAGCCCGCAGCTGCCAAGTACACCAAAAACGTGAGGTAGTGCCGTGGCAGGCCCGCTTTGCTCCAGCCGATGTACACAAACACGGGAAAGCTGGCGTGGAATGAATCTGGCCGCACTTGCTTGCGCTCAGGGTCGCGGCTGACGTAGCCGCGGCCCTCCAGGTAGTTATCGGCAATACGGGCGTTGCGGCGCTCATCGTAGTTCATCTCCAGGCCGGGGTTCAGGTGCAGATTCAGCAGCAGCCGGATGCCTACGAGTAACACGGCCACCGGCCAAACAAAACGAGGAATGGTACGGAGCACGACCCTAAGCAAGTGGTTTGGAAATGAATTGCCGAATTTAGCCGCCTAATCTGGAAAACTTTCGGCTTTAGCCTTCCTGCCGCGTCTCCCTTATGCCCTCTCTAGAACCTATCACCTCTGGTACCCGCCCGCCCGCCTTGCTGCGCCGTGGGTGGGTTGGAGGCTTTTTTGGGCTTTTACTGTTGCTAGGCCTAGGCCTATACCGCGACTATGGCGTGGGCTGGGATGAGCAGATTGACCGCCTCAACGGGATCATCAATGCCAAGTACGTGGCTATGCAGCTGGCTCCGGAACTGGCCAAGCGGCAGCCCACCTTCGCCGAAATACCCGACTTATACGGCAGCCAGGACACTGACCACGGGGTGTTTTATCAACTGCCGCTCGTAATATTAGAGAAAGTAGCGCACGTAGAAGACTCCCGCGACGTGTACTTGCTGCGCCACCTGGTTATCTGGCTTACCTGCGCGGCAGGCACCTGGGTAGTGTACCGTTTGGGAGCGTGGCGCTTTGGCAGCTGGCACTGGGGGCTGCTCACGGCGGCACTGCTCGTACTCTCGCCCCGCCTGTTTGCGGAGTCCTTCTACAATTACAAAGACCCCGTGTTTATGGGGTTCTTTGCGCTGGGTATATACACCTTGGTGCGGTGGCTGCGGCACCCTACCTGGCAGCGCGCCTTGCTACATGCATTGGCCACCGGAGCTGCCACCGATGTACGCACCATGGGTGTGCTGCTACTCCCCCTCACACTGGGGTTTGGAGCCCTGGAGCTCTGGCAGCGCCCCCTCGTGCGGCGCCAGCTTCTGCTCTCCGGTGTACTATACTTGCCGTTCACGGCTCTGGTGGTAGTGGTAGGGTGGCCCTACCTCTGGGAAAACCCCATAGGCCACTTTTTAGAGGTCTTTCAGAGCTTTAGCCGCTACCGCACCGATATGCTGACGGTGTATTTGGGCCAGGAGATTTCGGTGCGGCAGTTGCCTTGGCACTATGTGCCGGTCTGGCTGCTCGTCACCACCCCACCAGCTTACTCCGTATTGTTCGTGCTGGGCCTTGCCAGTGTAGCGTGGGCCGCTGCCCAGCGCCCATTGCTGTGGATGAGCACCACTACGGGCCGCCTAGATCTGCTGCTGGTGGCGTGGTGCCTCGGGCCGGTGTTGGCCATTATTGTTTTGAATTCTGTGATTTACGATGGGTGGCGGCACCTGTACTTCATTTACCCGGCCTTTCTGCTGCTGGCTGTGCGCGCCTTGCATATGCTCTGGCACAGGTGGCGGGCGGCGGGCAGCCCTACCGGGCGTATGGCGGGCTGGGTTAGCCTAGGCCTGTTTATCTTAAGCCTGAGCAGTGTGGCCTACCGCATGGTGCAAGACCATCCGTACCAGAATATGTACTTCAGCCTGCCAGGCACGGCGGCCGGGCGCTGGTTTGAGCGCGACTACTGGGCTCTGTCTGGCCGGGAAGGTGTTGAGTGGATTCTGACTCATGACCCTGCCCCTCAGGTAGCAGTAGGCACCGATGCCCGCAGCCGGCTGGTGTTGCACAATGCGCAGCTGCTGCTGCCGCCGGCTGAACGGGCCCGCCTACGTATGGTGCCGCCCGACCAGGCCACTTATTTTTTAACCACTTACCGGTGGCACCCGGGGCCCTACAACGCTTATGGCCTGCCCATTTATGAGCGTCAGGTAAACGGCATCCCTATCTTATCCATCTTTCGGCTTCGTTAAGTATATGATATCAGATTGGTTATCGGCTACTTCCAGCGTCGGCCGGCGCTGGGTAGTAGGCACCTTCTTTGGGCTGCTGGTCTTGCTAGGCCTGGCCTTGCACCGCGACTATGGCGTATCGTGGGATGAGCCCACCGACCACCTGAACGGGCTGGTGAACGTGAAATACATGGCGGAGCTTGTTGCCCCCGAGAAAGTGCGGCAGGAGCCCTCTGCCCACCTGATTCCTCCACTGAAAGGCTACCGCGACAACGACCACGGCGTTATTTTCGAGATTCCGGTGGCGGTGCTGAGCTACATCTTCACCCGCCATGATTCTCAGGCATTCTACTACCTGCGGCACCTGCTAATCTTCGGGACGTTTCTGCTGGCCGTGTGGGGCACGTATACGGTAGGCCGTATACGCTTTGCTGACTGGCGCCTGGGGTTGCTGGCAGCCGCTGTACTCGTGCTTTCCCCCCGGATATTCGCGGAGGCCTTCTTCAATGGCAAGGACATCATGTTCATGGGTCTCTTCGCCCTGGGCATGGCCACATTGGCACGCCTGCAGGAGCGCCCCTCCACCTGGCGGGCCGTGCAGCATGGCTTGGTCATTGGTCTGGCTATTGATGCCCGCATTCTGGGCAGCCTGCTGATTCCGTTTACGGTGGTGCTCATGCTGCTTGACTGGCCCCGGCTACCTGCACCTGAGCGCCCCCGGCGGTTTGGCCTGCTGGCTATTACCCTAGGGGCAGCGGTGCTCATGACGATAGTAGGCTGGCCTTACCTCTGGGAAAACCCGGCGGGCAATTTCCTGGCGGCCTTCCGCAACATGAGCCACTACCCCTGGACTTTCACTAACTTCTACCTGGGCCAGTACTACAAAGCCCTGGATATTCCGTGGCACTACGCCCCCGTCTGGATCATCGTAACCACGCCTATTCCGTATGTACTAGCCGCCCTGGTAGGCCTGCTAGCAGTAGCCGCTCACTTTGCGCGCGCAGGCTGGCGCGGTCTGCAAACGCAGGCGCTGTCTCTTGATTTGCTGGTAGCTGGCTGGCTGCTAGGCCCGTTGCTGCTGATTATTGCCCTGCATTCGGCCCTGTATGATACATGGCGGCATGTGTACTTTGTGTATCCGGCGCTGGTGTTGCTGGCCGTGCGCGGGGCCGTGGCCCTGGCTGCTGTGGCCCAGCAACGGTGGCGGTGGGCGGTAGTATCAGTGGCCGTGCTGGCTGGCCTCGAAACGGTTCACACTGCCATCCGGATGGTACGCCTGCACCCCTATGAGCACCTGTATTTCAGCTTTCTCTCGGCACCAGCCGCTGAGGCACTCTTTGAACGCGACTATTGGGGCCTAACCTTCCGGCATGGCCTGGAATGGATGCTTCAACATCAGCCTCAGGGCCCCATTCGGGTGTACGTCCGGTGGCCCTGGTACAACCCGCTTTACAACAACAGCCTCATGCTGAAGCCTGAGCAGAGCCAGCGAATTAAGTACGTGCCTCTGGCTGAGGCCGAGTATTTCATGACGGCTTACCGCTGGCATCCGCAAACCTACGCCGATAGCATGGGCACCGAGATTCACACGCTTCGCACCGAGGGCATTAAGGTCTTATCCATCTTCCGTTTACCTGCCAAATAAGCGGCGCATTGCCCCCGAACGCCTTTCTTTGCGGCGTACCCGTGCCGCGGTTTCCCTCGCTTCCCTCTCTTTATGGCCTTACTCGAAGTCACGACGCCCGAATTACGCCGCCAGTTTCTCGACTTGCCGGCGCGCATTTACCAGAATCACCCCACCTGGATTTCGCCCCTCGACCATGAAATTGAGGCTGTCTTTGACCCCAAACGCAACCAAAACTTTGCCCACGGCGAAGCTATCCGCTGGGTTTTGACTACTACCACTGGTGAAGTTATTGGGCGCGTAGCAGCCTTTATCAACCACCAAACTCCCCAAACTGACCCTACCCTACCAGTTGGTGGTCTAGGCTTTTTTGAGTGCATTGATGACCAGGCAGCTGCTAACCAGCTCTTTGATGCCGCCCAGCAGTGGCTCAGCCAGCGTGGTTTAGCCGCCATGGACGGCCCCATTAACTTTGGGGAGCGAGACCGGTTCTGGGGCCTGCTGGTATCGGGCTTCACGGAGCCCAACTACGGTATGTTCTACCACCCGCCGTATTATCAGGAGCTTTTTGAGAACTATGGCTTTCAGGTATTTTTCAAGCAGTACACCTGCTACCGTGAGGTGGCCATGCAGCTGCACCCTAGCTTCAGCCGCGCCTTCGATACCTACGCGCAGCAGTACCCCACCTTCCGGTTTCAGCACGGCAGCAAGCGTGATGCCGAGAAGCTGGCCCGCGATTTTCACCACGTATATAACCTGGCCTGGGCCAACCACAGCGGCGTAAACCCCATGCCCCTGGAGAAAGCCCGGGAGCTAGTGAAGGAAATGAAGCCGGTGTTGGATGAGCGCCTGCTCTGGTTTGCCTACCATCACGATGAGCCCATTGCGTTCTTCGTGAGCCTGCCAGAGCTCAACCAGATTTTCAAGCATGTGGGCCGCAACTTCAACCTATGGGGCAAGCTGCGTTTCCTTTGGGAAAAGCGCAAGTACATGCAGCGCCCTGATAAAAAGCTCTTTGGCGTTATCTTTGGGGTAGTGCCCGAGTGGCAAGGCAAGGGCATTGAGTCGGCGATGATGGTGCACGCCCGCGCCGAGTTTATGCGCTCTGGCTACACTGAAATTGAGATGAACTGGATCGGGGACTTCAACCCGCGCATGCTGGCCCTTACCCGCTCTATCGGTGCCCGCATCTACAAAACCCACGTCACGTATCGCTTCCTCTTTGACCGCACCCGCCCCTTCGAGCGCAGCCCTATCATCCGGTGAGTTAGTGGCTTACTGAAATGGTAAGTTTGCCGCTCAACTGGCCTAGACGGCGCTGCTGGCACGTATCGCGCAAGCCGAACGGCAAACTTACCATTCCGCTAAAGCACCACCTCACTGCGCGTATGTTTCGTGGAGCTTTAGCACTTGCGGGATGAGCAGGTGGGCGTCGTCGTTGTACACCACATGATTTGCGCGCTGCATCTTCTCTTCCTCACTCATCTGCTTACCGATGATGTTCTGAATATCGTCGGGGGTGCGGTGCGGGTCACGGGTCAGAATACGGGCCTGCCGTACTTCCACGGGCGCAAACACTGTAATAATTTCGTCTAGCTGCTGGTAGGCGCCCGACTCATACAGGAGCGCCGCTTCTTTCAGAATATAGCGGTGGCCTTCGGCCTGGCGAGCGGCAGCCCACTGAGCGAAATCACGCCCTACGGCAGGGTGTACCAACGCATTCAAGCGGCCCAGCTGACCGGGGTCAGCAAAAACTACCCGAGCCAGATAGGTGCGGTTGAGGTGGCCTAGGTCATCAAACGTATCGGGGCCGAAAGCCGCACGTAGTTCGTCGCGCAGTTGGTCATCGTTGGTCATTACCCACTTAGCCCGCGTATCAGAATCGTATACTGGGGCCCCCAGCGTGGCGAACAGCCGACATACAACGCTTTTACCCGAGCCTATTCCGCCCGTAATCCCAATTTTCAGCATATCTGTAGTTCGGAGTGGAAGGCTACGTGGAGCACCTGTGCGGCTGGTTGCTCCTTTGAACAAGTTAGGCCAGTGCTCCCCGGCTCAGGTCCAGCAGCTTACCTTTTAACCGTCACGCGCACGCCCGGCGTGAGCACCTGCCCGCCCCGGGCCGCCGCGGGCCGCTGTGACAGGAACGGCCGGAGGCTGGAGTCGGCGTTAATAAATTGGCCGTAGTGCAACTGCACCTGCACATCGGCCGCGCTCAAGCGGGCGGTATCTTCCGGAAAGCACTGCAGCTGCACCTGCACTAGGGCGGGGCTCAGTTGATACGTGCGGCCTTCGGGCGCATCCATCAGCTCGGGTACCACCTGCAGGGGCACCGTTACCAGGGGGCGGTGTTGCAACCGCACCCGCACATCCTGCACGTTGGGCTCTACCAGTTCAGGGCCACCAATGGGCACCCGAATATCACCGGTGGTACTGCCGGCCGGCGCCTGGGGCAAGTGCACCGGATAGGGGTTAGGCAGGCTATTTACTTTACCGGCCGGCCCCCGAAACAACACCGTCTTCGGACTGAAGCTGGCGTCATAGGGCAAGGCTGAGCCATCGGTAGCGGGGCTCAGGGCCAAGGGCAGCCGGCGGCTCACCAAGCGGTCAAACTCTATCCAGAGGGTATCAGTAAGCAGGTAGTTAAACTGTAGCCCTTCCATGGCCTGCTGCAAAGCCGGGCGTAGGTTGCGCGCCGTAACGTAGCGGGTGCTGGGTAAGGCCGGCAGAATCAATTCTGCTGGCTTTACTTCCAGCGGCAGACTGCGGCGCAGTAGCTTCCAGCCGCGGCCGGTTACGTTCACGGCTACCTCCATGGGCAGGGGCCGCACGGGTACAAACTGCGCCTCGTTGTAGCGCCATGCTACTGGGTAGGTAATACGGGTAGTGTAGGTTTTGTTGAGAGCATTCAGTACCCAAAACGTGCTGGCCGCCAAAAAGCACGCCACTACTGCCCGCCAATAGCTCCGCTCCTGCCCCACAAAGGGACTCAGGAACCAGCGCAGCATTCGGAAAGGGCGGGCAGGTGGCATCTGGTAGCTAGTCGTTAGGTAGTAGTGGTGGGCGCAGTGGCAGCCCCCAACGATTTGCTGGCGGCTTCGCGGGCAATGGCTGTACGGTCAAACTTCAGCCGCACCCCTTTGTCTACTTCCACAATCACCGATTCTTCGTTTACCTCCAGCACCTTGCCGTGTAGGCCACCAATGGTTACTACGTTGCTGCCCTTCACAATGGACGCCCGAAATTTCTTGGCATCGGCCGAGCGCTTCTGCTGGGGCCGGATCATGAAGAAATATACCACCACGGCAATAGCAATGGGGAACAACAGAGAAGTCAGGCCCTCACTTGAGGCGCCGGCTTGCAGAAGAAGAGTTGAAAACATGCTGTAAAGTAAAAAGAAGCGGTGTGTAGCCGCCTATAAACGAAAACAAAAACGCCTGCCGTTTCGGGTGGCACAGAGATTCTACGGTTAGCGGGAGCCTGTTACAGCCCCAGTTGCTCTACCGCAAAGTTTCTCTACGCTACCCAAAACGGCAGGCGTACTTCTAGGCCACTACTGGCGTACGGGGCCGGCGGCGCCGTCAGAAAGTACGTTGGCTTTGATAACTACTTTGGTAATGTTGGGCTGCGTGTTAGCCTGAATGGCTACCTCTTTGTTCTGGATGCCCATTTTGCCGTGGCTGTCAAACTGCACATCAATGGTGCCTTTAGCGCCGGGCGCAATGGGCTCCTTGGTCCAGTTAGGCGTGGTGCAGCCGCACGAAGCCGTAGCATTCTCAATTAGCAGCGGCGACTTGCCCGTGTTAGTAAACTCAAACGTGTGCTTCACCACCGAGCCGGGCTGAATGTCACCGAAGTCGTGCTCAGACACGGCGAAGGTCATTACGGGGGCGTTGGGGTTAGGAGCAGCCGTTTCGTTGGTTACGTTCGGGTTGTCAACCACGGGGTTGGCGGCGGCCTCGTTGGCGGCGGCATTCATGCCGGTTGCGCCTACTTCACCAGCCTTCTCATTGTTGCAGGCTCCCAGCAGCAAGGCGCTGGAAAGCAGGAAAGCAGAAAACAGATTGCGTTTCATATGTAGAAAGGAAAGGCAGTTAGTCGCCTTCGGATGGATAAAGATACTAAGCAGTTACCAGTTGTGAGTTACCTGTTGCCGGCTGCCCACTGATGACGTAGCTCCTATCTGGCAACGCACAGCGGGTACCTGGCTATTTATCGAGGTTGTCGATGATGGCCTGCGCAAACTCGGTGGTAGAGGCTTTGCCGCCCAGGTCGCCGGTGCATTTGTCCTTGTCTTGCAGGGTCAGTTCCAGGGCCTTCTCCAGGCGGTCGGCCTGCTTGTGCTCTCCAATGTGGTGCAGCATCATCAGCGCCGAGCGCAGCAGCGCTGTGGGGTTGGCTTTACCCTGGCCAGCAATATCAGGAGCCGAGCCGTGTACTGCCTCAAAAATGGCCATGTCGTCGCCGATGTTAGCGCCCGACACTACTCCTAGGCCACCTACCAGGCCCGCGCACAGGTCGGAGAGAATGTCACCGAACAGGTTGGTGGTTACGACCACATCAAACTGCTCAGGCTTGTTTACCAGCTGCATGCACATGTTGTCGATGATCTTATCCTCGAAAACAATGTGCGGGAATTCGTTGGAAGCCTCTTTGCAGGCGTTGATCATGATGGTGCCGGCCATCTTCAGGATGTTGGCCTTGTGGGCCAGTGTTACCTTCTTGCGGCCGTGCTTCGAAGCGTAAGCGAAAGCCGCGCGGCAAATTTTGCGGGCGCCTTCTACCGTGATGCGGGCAATAGAGTCAGAAATACCCAAGCGCTCATCAAACACCTCCAGGCCTGAGTACAGGCCCTCGGTGTTCTCGCGGAACAGCACCAGGTCAATACCGGTGTAGCGGCTCTGAATGCCCTCGGTGGTTTTAGCCGGACGTACATTCTGGTAGAGGTCGTACTTCTGGCGCAGCGTGATGTTGATGGAACGGAAACCCTTCCCCACGGGTGTTGTGATGGGGCCTTTCAGCGCCACCCGGGTTTTCTCCAGCGAGTCCAGCAGCGTCTGCGGAATCAGCTCGCCCGACTGGTCAAACGTGGTTTGGCCGGCGTTCTGCTCTTCCCACTGCACTGGCACCTGCGCCGCCGCGAAAATATCCGTTACTGCTTTCGTGATTTCGGGGCCAATGCCGTCGCCGGGGATAAGGGTGATGAGGTGCATTCTATCTGATTTACTGATTGTTTGATGTTGTTAGCCCTAGGCCACTGGCCTAGCAGCCTGCCACCATATGGCGGTAGGCCTGTTTGCTGCAAAGGTACCAAAGCCTGGGTGTGCTGAAAATGAAAATGTGCCGATGCGCCCATGATTTAGCATCATTAGCACATCAGCACATTCCTGGCTCAGGTCATGATTACACCGTCTTGCGGGAGTTAATCTGATTGATGAGCTGGTCTACATCACCGAGGAGTTGTTCTGCTTTGCTTTTCGCGTCTTGAATCACGCGTTGGCCTTCGCTTTTAGCCGAGCTGGGGCCCGCGTCGGCGCGGCTGGTTACCAGGTTCTCGGTAAGCTCAGCCAACTGCTCGCGATATTTTTCCAGCTTATAGCTGAGCCAGCTGCGCGTTTCACGGCCTTTTTCAGGCGCATACAAAAGTCCGATGGCGGCCCCAGTGAGGGCTCCGCCGGCGAAGCATAGAATACCGGTAGTGGTTTTGCTACCCATAATGCAAGTGTGTGGCGTGGTGGGAGGTGGAGAATACCCTATATAGACGACGTTACCCCGGTGTGGGTTGTCGGCACTATTGATTGTCCAGTAGCCCGCGGCCCGATTTGCGAATGGCGCCGCTGGCAGTCAGATCCTGGGCCAATTTATCCAGAATACCGTTCACAAACTGCTTACTCTTCGGGGTGCTATAGATTTTGCTGATTTCGATGTACTCGTTGATGGTCACTTTCACGGGAATAGCCCGGAAAAGGTGCATCTCACAAAGCGCCATCTTCAGCAGAATCTTGTCGGTAAGCGCCACGCGCTCTACGTCCCAGTTCTGCACCGACTCCGAGATAAGCTGCTCGTATTTGGCGTCGTCGGCTAGCGTTTGCTTGTAGAGTGACTCGGCAAACTCCTTATCGTCCTGCCAGTTAGCCGACAGCGACATCAAAACCAGGTTCTCATCTGCGGCCTCGTCCAGCATCTTGATGGTTTTCACCACCAGGTTCTTCACGATGGGCCGGTTTTCTTCCCAGTTCAAGTCGTCCTCCTCAATGTAGGCGGGCAGGCTCTCGCCCTTGAACACGAACGTTTTGTAGATGTGCTTCAGAATTTCCTGGTCCTCGGCGTAGTTGCCGGCCGGGGCTGCGAGGTAGCTCAGCAGCTCGGGGTCCTGTTTCATCTCATTGCGCCAGGCGCTCCGCAGGGCATCCAGTTCTTCCTCGCCGTGCCACTTCAGGGAGCGGCGAATGGTGAGGTCCTGGAGCTGAATGTTGTTGATGAGCTTCTCGATTACCTGGTTTTCCTGCAGGCGCGTAGCATCGAGCAGGGGCTCCTTGGCGGCCGTGAACCGGCGCGAGTCGCGTACTTTCTCCTCCTCAATCACCTGCAGCAGAGCCTCCGGGATGTTGAGCAGGTGGATATACTGGTCATGAATGCTCTCCGCTGCCTGCACCATTTGGCCGGCATAGAAGGTACCATCCTTCGCCACGGCCTTGCGGTAGTAGCTGATGGCGTCCTTCACGGCATCGTTTACGTCTTTATCGTCGGTGCTTTCGGGCTCCTGGCCACCCTTGTGCCATTCCTTAAAAATGACTTCGGCCATTTTGCGCTGGCCCTGCAGGTGCTTGCGGTCCTGGGGCTCAGGCGAGTCTAAATCGGGCGCGAAGGTGTCCGCAATCTGGTCAGTGGCGAGTAAGAAATCTGACCCTACGGCCTGATGGTAGGCGTAAAGGGCCTGCATAACCTTAATGCGGAGCGTGCGACGGTTGAGCATTGTATGGTGTTGGTACTGGTGGAGTCTCCGAAAAACAAAGAACGACGGGCAGAACAACGCTTCTCCCCGGTTAGTGCTGCAAAAGTAAGGTTATTACTTCGGAGCGAGAGAATTCGTTCTGCCCGTCGGGCTATTGCTCGGGGTTTAGTAGGTTGATTTCACCTTGCCGATAGCCGCAATGCGTTCCTCTGCCTGACGCGTAGCGGCAGCTTGTGGGTGGCTTTGCTCCTGATCGGCCTTGCGCAGAACCTGCGTAGTGATGTCGTAGATATTTTCAGTTTGGGTGAGGGCGGTCTGGCGGCTGCCTCCAATTACTTCTGAGTACACATTGATCAGGCCACCGGCGTTAATCAGGAAATCGGGGCCGTATACAATGCCCCGCTCCACCAGCGCCGGGCCGTGGATGTTCTCGTCGGCCAGCTGGTTGTTGGCACACCCAGCAATTACCTGGCACTTCAGGCGGCTGATGGTATCATCATTAATGGTAGCACCCAGCGCGCAAGGCGAGTAGATGTCCATATCCTGGTCATAAATTTCGTCAAGGCCCACGGCCGTAGCCCCGAAACGAGCGGCGGCTTCCAGGGCGCGGTCTTCGTAGTAGTCGGTCAGCACCAGCTTGGCGCCTTCTTTCTGCAGGTACTCCAGCAGGTAGGTGCCCACGTGGCCTACGCCCTGCACAGCAATGCGCTTACCCGCGAGGCTATCAGAGCCAAACGCCTTCTTGGCAGCGGCCTTCATACCCATGTACGTACCGTAAGCCGTTACCGGCGATGGGTCGCCGCTACCGCCCATGCTCTCGGGTAAGCCCGACACGTGCTTGGTTTCCATCCGGATGTATTCCATGTCCTTGGTGGTCATGTTCACATCTTCGGCGGTGATATACTTGCCATTAAGGTTCTGCACGAAGCGGCCGAACTTACGCAGCAAGGCCTCTGTCTTCATGGTTTTAGCGTCGCCGATGATGACGGCCTTGCCACCACCCAGGTTCAGACCCGAAATAGCAGCTTTGTAGGTCATGCCACGCGAGAGGCGTAGTACGTCGTTGAGGGCTTCGGCGTCGGAGGCGTAATGCCACATACGCGTGCCGCCCAAAGCGGGCCCGAGTACGGTGTTATGAATGCCGATGATGGCGCGTAGGCCAGTCTCGTGGTCGTGGCAGTACACTACCTGCTCGTGTTGGTGTTCGGCAATTTGCCCAAAGACCGACGTATCGGTTAGCACTTTCGTTTCAACCATAAAATAAGGAGTGGGTGGGGTGGGTTGTTGTACCTTTGCAGAAGCAGTAACGGGGTGAAGCGCTACACGTATCTTTAAACGGATGGCCTGGGTGGTACGCCATTCGTTGGTCAGACGGAATTATAGAATGAAGCGTTTCGGCTTCCCTTTCGTACTGCCCCCCGCAATTTGGGTGCAAAAGTAACCTGTTTTTCCGACTTAAGCCACCGGGGTGCTGTCTTTTGCCAGTGCTGCCCCGTTGTTTAGATGTTTGGGAGCGAGAGGGTTAGACCAGGGAGGGACCACAGCCCTAGGCCAGTCTCTGGGCTGGCTGAAAACCACTAGGCCTGTTTCTAACTTTCTATATCCCAACCGCTAAACTCACAACCTGCCTGCCTGTGCGCGCTCTATCTGCTGTTAATAAATATATTCTGCGCTACAAGTGGCACTTCCTGGGTGGGGTGCTCTTTGTGGCATTAAGCACGCTGCTGGCCATCTTCCCGGCCCAGATTGTGCGCTATGCCTTTGATCTGGTAGGTGAAGGCATTGACCTATATTACCTCTACGAAGGCACCCAGGCCCAAAGCGGGGTGTATGAGCTGTTTGGGCGCAACGTGCTGCTCTACGGCGTACTCATCCTGACGATGGCCTTGCTGCGGGGCATCTTCCTGTTCTTCATGCGTCAGACGCTCATCGTGATGTCGAGGCTTATTGAGAACGACCAGAAGAACGAAATATACCAGCACTACCAGTCGCTGCCCCTTTCCTTCTACCGCCGGCACAGCACCGGCGACCTGATGTCGCGCATTTCCGAGGACGTAGGCCGGGTGCGCATGTACGTGGGGCCAGCGCTTATGTACTTCATGCAGCTTGTCATCCTGTTCGTGCTTATTGTGCCTCTTATGTTCATGGTGAACGTGAAGCTCACGATTTACACCCTGCTGCCGCTGCCCATTCTGAGCGTAAGCATTTTCTACGTGAACAACCTCATTGAGCGCAAGTCCGATGAGATTCAACGCTCCCTGGCCAGCATGACCACCTTTGTGCAGGAAGCCTTTTCGGGCATTCGGGTTCTGAAGTCGTTCGTGCGGGAGGAGGATTCCCATCACCAGTTCTCAGTGGCTTCTGACAATTATAAGGATAAGTCCCTGAGCCTGAACTTCGTTAATTCCCTTTTCTTTCCGCTGATTCTGTTCCTGGTAGGTCTCAGCACCATTGTTACCGTCTGGATTGGCGGCCAGGAGGTTATCCGGGGCACTATCACCACGGGCAGCATTGCGGAGTTCCTGATTTACGTGAACCTGCTTACCTGGCCCGTAACGGCCCTGGGCTGGACCAGCAGCCTTGTGCAGCGCGCTCAGGCTTCGCAGGCCCGCATCAATGAGTTCCTGGACCAGAAGACTGACATCGTTTCGCGTCAGAACGTAGAGCTGGACATTAAAGGCGACATCGTCTTCGACCACGTCAGCTTCACCTACCCCGATACCGGCATTCAGGCTCTGCGTGACGTATCCTTCCGCATTCACCCCGGCGAAACGCTGGCCGTAATTGGCAACACCGGTGCTGGTAAGAGCACAGTGGCCGCGCTGCTCAGCCGCCTTTATGATGTTACAAGCGGCAGTATTAAAGTAGATGGCGTAGATGTGCGGGATCTTTCGCTCAGCTCCTTGCGCGAGCAAATTGGGTACGTGCCGCAGGATGTGTTCCTGTTCTCTGACTCCATTCGCAACAACATCAACTTCGGCCTAGAAAACCCCACCGAAGAGCGGATGCTGCAAGCCGCCAAAGATGCCAACGTCTACGAGAACATCATTCGCTTTCCGGAAGGGTTTGATACCAAGCTGGGGGAGCGAGGCATCACGCTCTCCGGGGGGCAAAAGCAGCGCGTAAGCATTGCCCGTGCCCTTGTGAAGGAACCCAAAATCCTGATTCTCGACGATGCGCTTTCTGCCGTTGACACCAACACCGAAAACGCTATTCTGGGGGCATTGCAACGCATTATGCATAACCGCACCAGCCTTATTATCTCCCACCGGGTGTCCTCAGTAAAGCTCGCCGACCAAATTCTGGTGCTCGACGACGGCGTTATTGTGCAGCATGGCACCCACGAAGACCTGATGCAGGACACTGATGGGCTGTACCGGGCCCTGTATGAGCGCCAGTTGCAGAGCGAAGAGGCCTAGGCCACTACCTGCATGGCCTACGGCAATAACGCTAGCTTGGCCAGGAGGCTAGCCCATGAGTTTAGCAGCTTGCCAACCGCTACCTGCACCCATAGCTACGCCCATACCATTGCAACGCACGGCTACAAACAAGCTCGGCTGCACCTCCCGTATAATTGGCGTTAACTCACGCCCAAAACCCATCACGCCGCTCCACCTGTAGTCAATTTTGGGGTGCCGGCCAGGCACAACCACTTCATAGAGCAGCTGCTCTAAACGCTGCTGCACTAGCAGTGTGGTACCGGGTTGGGTTGTTTCCTCCGCCTGAAAATCAAGGTTGCGGCCTCCACCCAGCAGCACCCGCTCTCCTACCTGGCGGAAGTAGTAGTAGCCTTTGTCATAGTGGAAACTACCAGGCAGCTGCAAGCCAGGTAGCGGCTCAGTCACGAGTACCTGGCCCCGGCCCGGTACCACGTCTATATCCGGCAGCAGTTCGCGGCTGAATGCATTGGTGGCCAACAGCACCTGACCGGCTTGCAGCTCTACTCCTTCTAACTGCACTTGTACCGCGCCGGCGGTAACTCCTACGCCCAGCACTGGGCAGCCGTGCAATACGGTTACGCCTGCCTCCCATGCCTTGCGTAACAGTGCCAGCATCATTTGTCCGGTATCAAGGCTCCCCTCAGCGGTATTTTCCAGCATAACAGCCGTTCCGCCTAGCCCCAAGGCTGCTATGCGGTGCGAGGCATCCCGGAAGATGTTGGTGGTCCCTATGAGGGGTGCTAGCAGTTCATTATAGTAGGCCATGTGCTGTTGGCAGGCAGCTGCCAGCTTCGCTTCTTCAGGCCTAAACAACTCGTAGCCTCCTTCTGGCCGGTACTTAATTAGGTCATCGCCGAGTAGTTCACGTAAGCGGCGCAGGCCTTCCCAGCGGGCTTCTACAACGGCTAGCAGCGCCTCAGAGCCACCACGCATTTCCTGCTCTAGCAGTTCCGAGACGCTACCAAAGCAAGCAAACCCCGCATTTTTGGTGCTAGCCCCGCTGGGTAATACATCGCGCTCCAGCACTAACACCCGCGCAGTAGGCCTGCGCTGGCGAGTATATATGGCAGCAGTTAGCCCTACCAAGCCACCCCCAATTATTACCACATCTGGCTGGTGCAAAAACGCCTGCTGCTCCCAGTATGACAAGTTATTCATGGGCAGTTGTGGAATAAGAAACCGTGACAGCAGTAAAACTGAACAAAAAATAAGCCCCGCCATAATAATGGCGGGGCTTATCTGGCAAGGAAATTAACTCTACTGGCCTATGGCTACTCGCTTAAGACCCCGCCGCTCACCTGAAGTGCACTGCACAATGTAAGAGCCGGCTGGCAGCGTACTAACGTCCAGCACCACAGCATCGGCACCCGACATGATGTCGCGGGTGATAACCGGGCGGCCATCGGTGCCATTCAGCTCGACGCGCGTTGGGCCTGAGGCATTGGTGCGCACCGTCAGCCGTTTGGTGAGTGGGTTAGTGTCAGCACGTACCTTCAGTGCATCAGTGTTCGGAGCCGTTGCTTCCATCTTATCCGTGATGAGCGCTGGCGGGGTGGCCATGGCTATTTCCGCAGAGTTTGCAGCTTCTGCGGGCTTCACAGTTTCTACTAGCTTCCCAGCCGACGCAGCTGTTGTTGGCTTGGGCGTTGCAGCAGCAGTTTTACCAGCCGTAGACTTGGCAACTGGTGTCGTAGCTTTTGTTTGGGCCTGTGCGGAGCTCGAAAACAGCAAAACAGCAATCAAGCTTATAAGAGAGGCGAAAAATTTCATATGCGTCCTTGTCAAATTTATTGAACGTTACGGAGTTCCTAAAGCCAATCGTTTTGTGCTCCGATTTGCATTATCCGCGTAAGAAAGTACCGAATCTAATGAAAAATGTATTGAATTTTTCATTATCGCGCTCTTTAAACAAAAAATATAATTTCTTATTTCTAGAACTATAACGGATTCATAAATGGTGTGGCTGTTAGAGAGCAGTACCACTCGCTTGTACCTGAAAAGAGTTTAGTAGTCGTTGTTGTGGTCAGTCGCGGAATACCGTTACAATAACAGCCAGCCTAGATCAGCCCTATGCCTAGGTATAGGGCTGCAGGTGAGAATAGTAGCCCCGGATGAAGCGGTAGTCATGTAACGCTTAAGCGTTGGAGCTGTCTAGTGTGTAGTAGAGGAGTAGAGAGTGAGCCGCAAAATAACGTCTGCACGCATCAGACACGCACGTTATGGCATCAGCACACAATTACCAACCACGACACTAAAGCCTGTGTTAACCACCATAGTTACCCCGCACATTTCATGTTCTCTTGTCTAACTCACGGTTAATGAACCTAATAACTAATAACTATTGTCAACAACAGCAGCTTTAATAAGGCCCAGCAACAAAAAAACCAGCAAATTCTTGTGCACACGGCATTCCCCCCTTACATTTGTGCCATAATTCATCGGGGTGTAGCGTAGCCTGGTATCGCGCCAGCATGGGGTGCTGGAGGTCGTAGGTTCGAATCCTGCCACTCCGACCGAAGAATTTCTTGTTCGAAAAGCCTCTGGGAACCCCACCCGGAGGCTTTTTTCGGCAAGGCCCAATCCTAAAGTACCCGTTGTGCTTACTTAGCACTTCTATTCGGGGTGTAGCG
Source organism: Hymenobacter taeanensis (assembly GCF_013137895.1). Lineage (NCBI taxonomy): Bacteria > Pseudomonadati > Bacteroidota > Cytophagia > Cytophagales > Hymenobacteraceae > Hymenobacter > Hymenobacter taeanensis. The sequence continues at coordinate 1,858,224 of NZ_CP053538.1, read as the reverse complement.
CAGCCCGGTAGCGCGCGTCGTTCGGGACGACGAGGCCGTAGGTTCGAATCCTGCCACCCCGACACTGGTACTCCATTCCTGCTCAAGCAAAGCGCCCCCTGAATTGCAGCTCAGGGGGCGCTTTGCTTTAACGGGAATCTACTAATTATAAAACAGGCCTAGATGGGTTTTCTAGGCCTGTTTCAGTTTGAGTACTACGCACTTATCTAAGCTTGTACGAATTCTTTTTGCGTTTATAGTCTTTGTCCTTGTCGCGGGTAAGGAGCAAAATAGCTCCCGTGGTTACCAGCGCAATAGTGGCCATTTTAGTCACGAAGGCGGTACGGTTATGCTCCCATTCAACCTTGTATCCCTTCTCGGCAAAAATATTGGGCACGTGGCCATGCGCAAGATCTTCCAGTACGCCCTCTACTACGTTCACACGGTCGGCGAGCAAAAGCGGTAGCCAGTGCCCATAGTGCGATTCACTGTAGTTAAATGCGAAGCGCCGGATCATGCCGCTTAGGCCGGTTGGGGGAGCAGCCTCCCCGAATACTGCTGATACATTGGGCCGTTCAATTGTCTTCAGCAGCTCAATATCCACGGGCTGCAAGGCATCTGGCCGGTGTTTACTATCTGGGTCCTGCGAAACGTTCATACGCTCCCGCATAGGGTACGTGGGGTCATTCTCAGGATTTGCATCTATGCCCCAGCCTGGGAGCTTCTGCGGATCTTTCACAGTATTTTCCATGGGTGGTCAGCGTTAGATTTTGGTAGGGAAAACGATAAGGGGCTTAATGCAGTTGTCGAGCTTGGCAGCAAACATGCGGTAACCATCAGCAACTTCTTCCAGCGGAATACGATGCGTAATCAACTCTTTGGGTTTAATGATACCGTTTTGCACGTGATCAATCAGGCGCGGCAGCAAACGCTTCACAGAAGCCTGATTAGCCCGAATCGTCAGGCCTTTATTAAGCACGTTGCCAATAGGCACAAGGTTATCAGTGGGCCCGTACACTCCTACGATAGAGACTACACCGCCTTTCTTCACTGAGTTAATAGCCCAGTGCAAGGCCGTAGTAGAGCCCGCCTGCAACAGCAGTTTACGGCCCGTAATGGTTTGCATAGCGTTGCCGGCAGCCTCAGCCCCCACGGCATCAATTACACAGTCGGCGCCCATAAAATCGGTAGTTTTCTTTACGAATACTACGGGGTCGTCCATGTCTTTCTCAAAGTTATAGGCCTCGCAGTTGGCGTAGTTGCGGGCAAACTCAAGACGGTAATCTTCTTTGTCAATGATGATAACGCGGCCGGCCCCGAAGAGCCAACAGCAGCGGGCGGCCATAATGCCTACTGGCCCGGCCCCAAACACTACTACCGTATCGCCGGGTTGGATACCCGCCATTTCAGCGGCCTGATACCCCGTCGGGACTACGTCAGTCAGCAGTACGGCATCATCAGGATCCATACCCTCCGGAATAACTGTGGGGCCCACGTTGGCATAGGGTACACGGGCATATTCTGCTTGGCCACCGTTATAGCCACCGGCCGTGTGCGAGTACCCAAAAATGCCTCCCACGGCACTAGACTGAGTATTTGACTCGTGGCAGTTGCCAAACATCCCCTGTTTGCAAAAATGGCATTCTCCGCAGGCCACGTTGAACGGAACAATCACATGATCACCTACCTTCACTTTAGTAACCTCGGGGCCGACTTCCTCTACAATACCACAGAACTCGTGGCCGAAAGTTGAGCCTACTCGAGTGTCGGGCACATTACCGTTATACAGGTGAAGGTCGGAGCCACAGATGCAGGAACGGGTAACCCGAACAATAGCATCCTGTGGATGCTTTATTTCGGGCATTGGCTTTTGAGTGGCACGGACCCGCTTGGGGCCCCGGTAATCCATTGCTAGCATAAGAATCCTTTTTGTGTTCAGGTGGGTGTGTTAGCTCATTACCTCCCAAGGATCCATTAACTACAGCATTGCCTAACTATAGGTAAGCCCAAAAGAGGTAATGCTAAATCTGTACTTACACTATTCCTTAAGGTTACTCCAACCACCCGAATCACGTACTTATACGTGGAAATAGTTGCATACAATCAGTATAAACACGCAAAATTGCTTCTCTCTACTCGCTGTGTTTCTCGGCTTACTAATAAACAGCAGAACAACTATTTCCTTAAACTGCTCGCTTTTACTCTTCTAAATCAACCATTTATTGATTTAGGTATATCTATGTTCAAATAACTCCGCTTAATGAGCGTTACAGCTCTATCCTATTTTTTTAATCCACTTCATTTATAACCAGTTCATGAAGAAGTTAGCATTTAGCTTATTACCAGTAGGGCTCGCCTTTAATGCCACAGCACAGATAAGCGCCGGAAAACTGCTACTAAGCGGCGGCGTAAACTACTCCACCTCAAAGTCAGACAGACAACTTCCCTCTTCAAAAGAGATACTCAGTTATCACTCTTATCAAGTTACTCCTGCTGTTGGCTTCTTCGTAGCCGATAACCTAGCGGTAGGCCTGACGGGTGAGCATGGTCGTGACAAGCAATCCTCATACGAAGAGGTTCAAGCAACAAAGCGCAGTGAGTACAGCACTACTAGAACTTTCACTTCCATTGCCCCCTTCGTCCGCTATTATTATATGCTAGGAGAGAAGATCGGCCTGTATGGTCAGCTAGAGGCAGGCTACACCAAAAGTAACGGAGAATACCTTGCTACATCCGTAGCGAATCCGCCCTATAGCTCAACCAGTACGTCAAAAGGCGGTTACGGCGCCTTTACCCCAGCGCTAGTTTATTTTCCGATCGAGAAACTAGCTATACAGCTTACCGTGGGGAGCGTGCGATACGCCAAAACCAAAGGCAGAACCACTAATGAAATGGGTACAGAAACGGAGTCGGGGCGGTACTCCCTGTTATCCACCAACTTCGGATTATCCTACGTGAATGTGGGCCTTGCCTTGCACCTAGGTGGCAGCTAGGCCACTCCTCCCTGAAACACGACACCGGCTCCTCTTATGTTAGAGGAGCCGGTGTCGTGTTTCAGGGAGGAGTGGCCTAGTTGAACCTTACTTCAATACCGCCAGTACCTCTGGCTCACCCTTTTCCGGGAAGCGCTCTAAGTACACATCCTGCAAGGTGATCTTGCGCTCCTTGGCGTAGTCCTTGATGCCACCATAAAGTTTGTCAGGGGCCACCATGTAGCCGGCATCAATGCGGGCGTGGAGCACGCGCTGGCCAGCTGGGAACACGCGGTACTTATAGTTTTGGGGGAGCTTTTGGGTAGTATCGGCAACAACTAGGCCCACAAACACCTTGGCAGCGGTGCGGGTGTCTTCGGGGCTGTTGTAGAAGATGTTACCGAAGTCGCCGCGCACTTGGCCAGTGCGGCGCAGCTCGTAGGCACGGCGCGTCAGCTCACCGAAGGCTTCGTCATCGGCGGGACCTTCGTAGTACTGGCCCGCCACAAAGTAGGGCTGCGCCAATGTTTCCTGGGTAACGGTAGCGGCTTTGAAGCCACCCATCTTCCAGTAGGCCACTGTAAAGCCAATACCCAAGAGAAGGCTGAGCGCTAAAAAAATTCTATTCATGTATTGAAGAGGTGAAATGCCGTAGGAACAATGGGCTCATTTGGGCCACAAAGAAACGGTACTGCGCGGTATGTCTGAGTGCAACAGTGGCCTAGGCCACTCCATTAGCCCTCCAGTACGCCCTTATACTGCATCTGATACAGTTGAGAGTAGAAACCCTGGTGGCGTAGCAATTCCTCGTGCGTACCGGCTTCCTTGATCTCGCCTTTGTCCAGCACAATAATGCGGTCGGCTTTTTGAATGGTGCTCAGGCGGTGGGCAATAACTAGCGAAGTACGGCCCTGCATGAGCTTCTCAATGGCCTCCTGAATCAACTCCTCGGTTTCCGAGTCAACGGATGAAGTAGCTTCATCCAGAATAATAATGCGCGGCTGATACACCATGGCCCGCACAAAGCTGATGAGCTGGCGCTGGCCTACGGAAAGCGTAGCCCCGCGCTCCATTACCTCATACTGCAGGGCACCCGGCAAACGCTCGATAAAGCGCCGAGCACCCACTAGGTCGGCGGCTTCCCAGATTTGCTCGTCGGTTATATCCTGCTTGCCTAGGGTGATATTGTCGCGGATGGTACCCGCAAACAGGAACACGTCCTGCAGCACGACCCCAATGTGGCGGCGCAGATCCTTGAGGTCGTACTCGCGCAGGTCGTGACCATCGACGCTGATGGTGCCTTTGTTAATTTCGTAGAAGCGGCTGAGCAGGTTGATGATGCTGGTTTTGCCAGCGCCGGTGGCACCCACAAAGGCAATAGTCTGGCCGGCTTGCACCTCGAAGTTTACATCGCGCAGCACCCATTCCTCATCGTTGTAAGCAAACCACACGTGGTCGAACTTCACGTCGCCGCGCAAGTCAGTGGGGATGTAGCTGCCATTATCGGCAATCATTTCTTTGCTATCAAGCAGTTTCAACAGACGCTCTGTGCTTACCAGGCCCAGCTGCAAGGTATTGAAGCGGTCGGCAATCTGGCGAATGGGCCGGAAAAACAGGGCGTTGTACATGATGAAGGCGATGAGGGCGCCCTTCGAGATGGTGCCCTCAATCTGGCCCTGGGCGGCGTACCACACCAACAGACCTACGCCGGCGGCAGCCAGCACTTCGGCCACCGGGAAGTAGATGCTGTAGTAGAGTACCGAGCGGATGTTGGCGCGGGTATGCTCCTGGTTGATCTTCTCAAACTTGCGAAACTCCCGCTCCTCGTTGTTGAAGATTTGCACCACGTTCATGCCAGTCAGGTGCTCCTGCACGAACGAGTTCAGACTGGCTACGGCCGTGCGTACCTCCTGAAACGACTTCTTCACTTTCTCCTTGAATACGTAAGTGCTGAACAGCAGCGGCGGAATCACGGCCAGGCTCACCAGCGTCAGGCGCCAGTCGATGTAAAACATGAAGGCCATGATGAACAGCAACTGCAGGATATCGCCAATCATGGCGGCCAGCCCCTCGCTAAATACGTCGGAGAGAGTTTCTACGTCGGAGATATTACGCGTCACGAGCACACCAATAGGGGTGCGGTCGAAGAACTTGAGGCGCAGATCGAGGATGTGCTTATAGAGGTCTACCCGAATATCGCGCACGATATACTGGCCTAGCCACCCTCCGAAGTACGTTTGGAGGTAGCTTACAATGGCGTGGGCCACCAGCAGCACCAGCAACAGCCCAAACATGCGGTTCAGCCCCGACCAGTCGCTTTGCTCAATCGTGACATCGACCATGCGCTGAATCAGGAAGGGCCGCAACGTGCCCAGCGCCGCCGTGGCAATGGTTAAGAAAATCAGAAAGTAAAAGATGCGCTGATACGGCCGCACGTACGTCATCAACCGGCGCAGTACCTGCCAGTCGAAGATATTGCCGCTTTTAGTGGCAGTAGTAGCTTGCTCCATTCGGGTGGGGAGGGGATAATTAGATAAGGTGGTAACAGCCGACGCCGCAGATTGTGAGAATCAGTCAGTCTACGCCGGAGCTACTCCTTCAGACTTTCGAGAAGTACGGTAATCCTGTCGGTAGGTCTACACCTGCCACTAGTTCTGCCGGGTACTCTACGCGACACAGAAACAAGCCGTTGGCCAACGCAGCCCCACTCGCATGTACGCGGTTGAGAGAGGTAAAGACCTGCCCAAACTCTTCTGGTGTCATTTTGCCGCGCCCTACTGTCAGCAGCGTACCCACCACCAGCCGTACCATGCCGCGCACAAAGCGGTTGGCCCGAATCCGGAATACTAGGCCACCCGGTACCTCGTGCCAGCCGGCCTCTACGCACGTGCACATGTAGTGCTTCTCACTGCCTTTTACTTTAGAAAAGCTCGTGAAGTCATGCGTACCCAGCAGCATTGCGGCGGCTTGGTTCATGGCGGCTACATCGGGCGCGCGGTCGAGGTAGAGGGAGAAGTTCGGGCTAAACGGGTCTGGCACCAATCGCACATGGTATTCGTAAGTGCGATGCTTGGCGTCGTAGCGGGCGTGCGCCTGAGCGGGTACGGGGTGCACCGCCTGGGCCCGAATGTCGCGCGGTAGCGCCCGGTTCAGGCGGTATAGCAACGTCTCTAAGTTCAGCGTGTCGGGCAGTTCCGCATCAAAGTGTGCTACTTGGTGGCTGGCGTGCACCCCCGAATCGGTACGGCCACTACCCAATGAGTACACGGGTTGCCGGAGCACCTGCGAGAGGCAGCGGTCAAGCTCCCGTTGCACCGTTACGGTATTGGGCTGGTGCTGCCAGCCGTGGTATTGGGAGCCATCGTAGGCCAGGTGGAGAAAGTAACGCAAACAGAAAACAGATTAAATAATACAGCCGGAGTGGCCTACACAACCAGCGCGTAAAGCAACGAATCCAGCGTTTGTCCGGCTTTGGTAATACTACGTTTCATGCGGGCCTCCAGCTCGTAACCAGCTTTTTCCAGTACCCGCGCCGAGGCAGCATTAGTTTCAAACACTACGGCGTACAAGCGGCACACATCAAACTGCGCCAGTACATAGTCTGAAACCGCCCTGGTGGCCGCCGTAGTTAAGCCCTTCCCCCACTGCTCCTGAGCCAGCCAGTAGCCTACCTCCGCTGAGCGCCGCCGCACATCAGTCTTGAAATGCACCCCAATACTTCCAACTGCCACGCCATTCAACTCAATGGCCAGATACAGGTCGCGCTGGTCATCTGCCACCAACGACAGAAAAAACTCAGCATCCTGGGGGGTATAGGGGTGCGGAAACGTGTCGCGCAGGTTCTGCCAGATAGCGCGGTCATTAGCAAACCGAGCCAGTGCTGCCGCATCCGAGAACCGCCAGGGCCGCAGGCGGGCACCCGGTATCGGCAGTTCCAGCGTGGGTTTCAGCAAGGGGCTCATCATGGCAGGCGCAACGTGAAACTATGCGGTAGGTGGCCTAGCGTATGTGCCAGGCCACCTACCGGTACAACTGACCTACATCTTCTCGTAGATGACGGCGGCTCCCTGGCCTACGCCTACGCACATAGTGGCCAGACCGTAGCGCACACCCTCGCGGCGCTGCATCTCATGGAGCAGCGTAGCCGTAATGCGCGAGCCGCTGGCTCCTAGTGGATGGCCAATAGCAATTGAGCCACCGTTCACGTTTACTTTGCTAGGATCGAGGTTCAGGTCACGGATGCAGGCAATGCTTTGCGCCGCGAAGGCCTCATTCAGCTCGATCAGGTCCATGTCCTGCAGAGCTAGTCCCGCGCGCTGCAACACCTTCTGGGTAGCAGGCACCGGGCCCAAGCCCATGTACGCCGGATCAACGCCTGCTACCGCCGATGCCACCACGCGGGCCATCGGCTTCAGGTTGTATTGCTTTAACGCCTCCTCGCTTACTACAATAACTGCTGCTGCACCATCATTGATGCCCGCCGAGTTACCCGCCGTTACGGTACCATCAACCTGGAAAGCTGGCCGAATAGTCGCCAACTTCTCTAAGCTTGACAGGCGCGGTGGCTCGTCTTGGTCAAACATAGCCGTGTCTCCTTTCGGCTGGGGCAAAAAGACCGGCACTATTTCCTTTCGGAACCGACCTTTTTCAAACGCCCGCTGATATTTTTGCTGAGTAGCCAACGCAAAGGCATCCTGCTCTTCCCGGGTAATGCCGTATTTCCGGGCCACGTTCTCGGCTGTCTCACCCATAGCGTAGGGGTGGTGCATCTTTGAGAGCTTGGGGTTCACGAAGCGCCAGCCCAGCGTGGTATCATGCGCCATAAAGTCGCGGGCGAAAGCCGTCGATGACTTAGCCATCACAAAAGGGGCCCGCGTCATGCTTTCAGCACCGCCAGCCATGTAAATATCCCCTTCCCCTGCTTTGATAGCTCGTGAGGCATCCATGATGCTCTGCAGCCCTGAGGCACAGAGGCGGTTTACCGTAACACCAGGTACCGTAGTAGGTAGGCCAGCCAGCAGCGCGGCCATACGGGCCACGTTGCGGTTGTCTTCGCCGGCCTGGTTGGCGGCTCCAATAATTACATCTTCAATAGCTGCTTTATCGAGAGAAGGGTTGCGGCGTAAGAGCTCACGCAAGACGTGCGCGGCTAAATCGTCGGGGCGCACGCTGCTTAGGGCGCCACCAAATTTGGCAATAGGGGTGCGGACGGCGTCCACAATGTATGCGGTTGGCATTGGCTTGTAATGCAGTTATTCCGGTCGTAGTTGGCTACTTTTGCCAGCCCGTTTACACGGGGAGAATCGTAGTCTGAACTGTTAAAACACAAAGATGATACAAAGAATCCAAAGCGTATTTCTGCTGTTGCTCTCCTTGGCAATGTTGAGCGTATTGTTCCTGCCCATCTGGAGCAAAACCGATCCGGTAAGCGGTCAAACGCTGGTAATGACCGCCTTCCAGCTGGCCTACGAAAATACTGATGCGGGTATGTCCGTCTCGATGAGCACCTGGCCAGTAGCCGCACTGGCCGCCGCCTCAACCCTGGTTGCTCTCTTCGAAATCTTTCAATTCCGCAACCGCTTCACGCAGCTCAAGCTAGGCATGGTCAACTTCCTGCTGATTGTGGCTACTATTGGCGCCGGCTTCTACTTCTCTAGCCTAGGTGAGCAAATGCTCAATGTGAAGATGCCCGGCACCTTTCAGGCCGGCTTCTACCTCCCTACCCTGGCATTGCTCCTAAACTTGCTCGCCAACCGCTTCATCCGCCGCGACGAGCAACTGGTTCGCAGCATGGATCGGCTCCGTTAACCAGACACATTTTTCGTTAAAAAGGCTCCCACCAATGTGGGAGCTTTTTTTATTAGTCTAGTGGCCTAGCAGCTTCAATTACTTGCTCATTACTGGCCTAGAGCTCATGGTAAAGACCAACTCGCCTCCCTGCGTAATATCACTGTGCTTTAGAAAGGGGCGCGTGAGAGGCTTGCCGTTGAGCATCATCTGCTTCACGTATACATTCTTGTCGCTCTGGTTCTTGGTCTGGATAGTGAAGGTCTTGCCGTTCTCTAGCCGGAGCGTAGCGCTCTGCACCGTGGGGCTGCCAATAGCGTATTCTTCGGAGCCCGGAGCCACGGGGTAAAAGCCCAAGGCGCTGAAAATATACCAGGCGCTCATCTGCCCGCAGTCGTCGTTGCCGCCTAGGCCATCTGGCGTGGGGTGGTACATGCGCTTAAGAATCATGCGCACGCGCTCCTGCGTCTTCCAGGGCTGATCGGTCCAATTGTAGAGGTAGGCTGCGTGGTGGGCCGGTTCATTGCCATGAACGTAGTTTCCAATTATACCGTCGCGGGTAATGTCCTCGGTCTCGGCGAAGAACTTATCCGGCAGGTGCATGGTAAAGAGCGAGTCGAGGTGGGGCACAAACTTTTTATTGCCTCCCATAAGCTGGATAAGCTTGGCTGGATCCTGCGGCACATACAGGCTGTAGTTCCAGGCGTTGCCTTCAATAAAGCCCTGGTTGTTGGTGCTCAGCACATCAAACTCCTTCCGGAAACTGCCGTCGCTCAATCTGGGCCGCATGAAGCCAATGCTGGCATCGTATACGTTTTGCCAGTTACCAGCCCGCTTACTGAACTCCTGATAAACATCCTGCCGGCCTAGCTTCTGTGCGGCCTGTGCAATGCACCAATCATCGTAGGCGTACTCCAGCGTCTTCGACACCGATGAGCCGCTTTTGTCTTCAGGTACATAGCCCAGCTTTGTGTACAGGCCTATCCCATCGTACCACTGCTGCCTTGCCGTCGTCACGCAGGCATCAAGGGCTTTGTTAGCATCAAAGGGCGCATTTCCCTTCACAATAGCATCCGCAATTACCGGCACACTATGGTAGCCAATCATGCACCAGTTTTCATTCGCGTAATGTGACCATACCGGTAGCATATGCTCAGCGCTCTGCTGAAAGTGCGCCAGCATCGACTGGGCCATGTCCGCATTTCGCTTCGGCTGTACAATGTTGAACAGCGGATGCAGCGCCCGGTAGGTATCCCAGAGCGAAAAAGTAGTGTAGTTTGTAAAGCCTTCGGTCTTGTGCGTGTTTTGATCTAAGCCTCTGTACTGCCCATCCACATCCATGTAGGTAGTTGGGCTGAGGAAAGCATGATAGAGGGCTGTATAGAAGTTCTCCTTGTCCTCCCGCTTTGGTGCTTGAATCACTACTCTGCTTAGCTCCTGCTGCCATTGCTGCTGCCCTTGCTGCTTGATCTGGTCAAAATTCCAGCCCGGCGCTTCCGTCCGTAGGTTCTGCAACGCCCCATCCGTGCTCACCGGCGACAGCGCAAACTTAAGCTTGATCTTCTCCCCTTCCGTAGTGTTGAAGTCAAAGTACATTCGCAGCTGTTCGCCCGCCAAGTCGGGGAAGTTCTTCGTCTGGTCGAAGCGCCCCCAAAAACCGCGGTAAGCCTGCTTCTTGTCGTACTTCCGGCTACCATAATGGCGGAAAGGCTTCGAGAACTGTAGCGCGAAGTAAACAGTGCGCGTACGGGCCCATCCATTTGTCTGCCGATACCCAGTAACAAGTGAGTCGTTTTCTACCCGCACAAACGTCCATACGTTCTTATCCGGGTAGTTATAGATACCCGCCATCAGATCCAAGATGATGTGTGCTTGGTCTGATTTAGGAAAAGTGTATTGATGAAAGCCAACCCGGTTCGTTGCCGTCAACTCTGCCAGAATATCGTGATCCTCTAGTTTCACCTTATAGTAAGCCGGCTCTGCCACTTCTGACTTATGGGAGAAGACTGACCGATAGCCACTCTGAGGTTTGTCTGCTGTACCTGGGTTGAGCTGCAAAGGCCCTGTGGTGGGCATGATGAGAAAATCCCCCAAATCTGAGTGCCCTGTGCCACTGAAGTGGGTATGACTGAAGCCCACAATTGTTTTATCCTTGTACTGATAACCCGCGCAATACGTATAGACATCCGGGTTGTACTTACCATCCTGCTCATAGCTGAGCGTATCCGTATCGGGACTTAGCTGCACTGCTCCAAATGGAATGGTAGCTCCCGGAAAGGTGTGCCCCATCTTCTGGGTACCGACAATCGGGTGCGCATACTGAATTAGGTTCTCAGTGACATTCTTTTGTGCAACTCCGCTAAGGGGAAGCCCCAGAATCAATACTCCAAATATCCTTTGCATAAACGTTTTATCACTCGTTAGAATGCTTCAACGGGCAATGTACAACTGCTAGAGCTTTTTGAATAATAAAGGGGCAAGGTGGGCACTATGAAACACTAGTACTTGCCCTTGAAAACTAGCGAACTTATCCGCACTTATAATAAAATAGCCCCATAGTATGATTTACGCAGCGCCTTTTGTCGTAACGCCAAGTCGGTGTCCTTGTCGGCGTGAGAGCGAGTACTACGGGCTGTAAATGCCAAAGAGGCCTAGCGCGTCATGCACTAGGCCTCTTCTTGAGGTGCGGCCTGCCGCGGCTGAGACAGACCGGCAGTAAACGCCACTGAGCCGCCTTCTCCCCCTTTCGCTCGCGGGGCGCATCCTAGACCTGTGGGTCCGGACGCGGCGCACGCGTAAGCGGGGGCCAAAGCGGCTCAGCAGTTCAGTAAGGTTGGCGGCGACCTACTCTCCCGCCGGTGAAGGCAGTACCATGGGCGCTCCGGGGCTTAACGACTCTGTTCGGAATGGGAAGAGGTGAACACCCGGGCTAAAGCCACCATTACTGGTGTCAGCAGATCGTGTTCGGGATCTACTGCAATAACTCGACGCAGTGAGCGAGAAAGAAAAAGAAGCTAGGGAGCTTGTTTCCACAGAAGTGTTCGAGTCATTAGTACGGCTCGGCTGTGCCATTTCGGGCTCTACACCTACCGCCTATCTACGTGGTGGTCTCCCACGACTCTTCGTATATCGGAAATCTCATCTTGAGGTGAGTTTCGCACTTAGATGCTTTCAGCGCTTATCTCATCCCAGCGTCGCTACCCGGCGCTGCAGCTGGCGCCACAACCGGTGCACGAGCGGCTAGTCCAACTCGGTCCTCTCGTACTAAAGTCAGGTCCTCTCAAATTTCCAACGCCCACCACAGATAGGGACCGAACTGTCTCACGACGTTCTGAACCCAGCTCGCGTGCCACTTTAATCGGCGAACAGCCGAACCCTTGGGACCTTCTCCAGCCCCAGGACGTGACGAGCCGACATCGAGGTGCCAAACCTCCCCGTCGATATGAGCTCTTGGGGGAGATCAGCCTGTTATCCCCGGCGTACCTTTTATCCTTTGAGCGATGGCCCTTCCATGCGGAACCACCGGATCACTATATCCGTCTTTCGACCCTGCTCGGCTGGTCAGCCTCACAGTCAAGCCCACTTCTGCTATTGCGCTCTACGTACGGTTACCAAGCGTACTGAGTGGACCTTTGAAAGCCTCCGATACATTTTTGGAGGCGACCACCCCAGTCAAACTACCCAGCAGACACTGTTTCCGTTGCCAGATTAGGTGCCAAACAACACAAGGGTGGTATTTCAACGTTGACTCCCCCAGACCTGGCGGCCCGGGTTCACAGTCTCCCACCTATCCTACACATGTGTTGTCCAGCAGCAATGTCAACCTATAGTAAAGGTGCACGGGGTCTTTCCGTCCCGTGGCGGGTACTCGGCATCTTCACCGAGACTACAATTTCACCGAGCTCACGGCTGAGACAGCGCCCAGATCGTTACACCATTCGTGCAGGTCGGAACTTACCCGACAAGGAATTTCGCTACCTTAGGACCGTTATAGTTACGGCCGCCGTTTACCGGGGCTTCGATTCAAACCTTCGCTTGCGCTAAGTTCCCCTCTTAACCTTCCGGCACCGGGCAGGTGTCAGACCTTATACTTCCGCTTACGCGTTCGCAAAGTCATGTGTTTTTGTTAAACAGTCGCCTGGGCCTTTTCACTGCGGCTTCTTGCATTGCTGCAAGGAAGCGTCCCTTCTCCCGAAGTTACAGGACCATTTTGCCGAGTTCCTTGGCCGTGATTCACTCGAGCGCCTCAGGATCCTCTCCTTGACTACCTGTGTCGGTTTGCGGTACGGGTTATTCAGCAGTAAACGCTTAGCAGGTTTTCTTGGCAGTCTGATTAGGATGACTATCCCATTGGCCGAAGCCGCTAGGTACTATCACGTTTCAGCTAACTCGGCGGATTTGCCTACCAAGTCAATACCTACACGCTTCAACGGGCACTTCCGTCCGCCCGCGCATCTTTCACTTCTGCGTCACTGCATCACTCCACTGAATAAGTGCGGGAATATCAACCCGCTGTCCATCGACGTAGCCTCTCGGCCTAGCCTTAGGTCCCGACTAACCCTGCTCCGATTAGCGTTGAGCAGGAAACCTTAGTCTATCGGCGAGGGGGTTTCTCACCCCCTTTATCGTTACTCATGCCTACATTTGCTTTTCCAGCCGCTCCAGCAAGTCTGACAACTCACCTTCACCGCTGCTGGAATGCTCCCCTACCACTTACGCATAGCGTAAATCCATCGCTTCGGTACCGGACTTGATGCCCGCGTATTATCGATGCCCTCTCGCTCGACCAGTGAGCTGTTACGCACTCTTTAAAGGAATGGCTGCTTCCAAGCCAACCTCCTGGCTGTCAAAGCAAGTGGACCTCCTTTGTTCAACTTAGTCCGAATTTAGGGACCTTAGCGGATGGTCTGGGTTCTTTCCCTCTCGGCATGGGACCTTAGCACCCCACGCCTCACTGCCGAGTATATCAACGGGCATTCGGAGTTCGTCAGGATTCGGTAGGCTGTGACACCCCCTAGTCCTATCGGTAGCTCTACCTCCCGCTGACTCCACCTCGACGCTGTACCTAAATACATTTCGGGGAGTACGAGCTATTTCTCAGTTTGATTGGCCTTTCACCCCTACCCTCAAGTCATCCAAATCCTTTTCAACGGAAACTGGTTCGGACCTCCAGTTGGTGTTACCCAACCTTCATCCTGCTCAAGGGTAGATCACAAAGTTTCGCGTCTACCCCCTCTGACTCTGCGCCCTGTTCAGACTCGCTTTCGCTGCGGCTCCATGTGTTCACACATTTAACCTTGCCAGAGAGGAGTAACTCGTAGGCTCATTATGCAAAAGGCACGCCGTCACCCCACTCAAGGGCTCCGACCGCTTGTAAGCACACGGTTTCAGGTTCTTTTCACTCCGGTATTCCCGGTTCTTTTCACCTTTCCCTCACGGTACTAGTTCACTATCGGTCTCGCAGGAGTATGTAGCCTTAGCGGATGGTGCCGCTGGATTCAGACGGGGTTTCTCCGGCCCCGCCCTACTCAGGAATCCTCTACCGTACTCTAGCAGTTCGTCTACCGGACTCTCACCGTCTATGGTTGACTTTCCCACGTCATTCGACTAAGCTAGAATAATCAGTTGTTGAGGTCCTACAACCCCGGACTGGCCGTAACCAACCCGGTTTGGGCTCCTCCCCGTTCGCTCGCCACTACTAGGGGAATCATATGTTATTTTCTTTTCCTCCGGGTACTTAGATGTTTCAGTTCCCCGGGTTTGCCTCTATCCCTTTATGGGTAGATCACTAGTCTTCAACTAGCGGGGTTGCCCCATTCGGAAATCTCTGGATCAGTTGGTATGTGCCCATCCCCAGAGCTTATCGCAGCTTATCGCGTCCTTCTTCGCCTCTGCGAGCCTAGGCATCCTCCGTGTGCCCTTGCTTACTTCTGTTAGGTTCAGCCCGTGGGCTGAACGCTCCGTGTCAGCCTATAAATAAGCAGACACTTCTTTTTCTCTCTCGTTTCACTACGTCAAAGAACATGTGTCACTCCAATTGAGTAACAGAGTAGAAGGAACGTTTTGAGCGTTACTTCTATGTATTAGTATTCTCACGCTTATGCTTCCAATTGAAGCCTAAGTATTGTGGAGAATAACGGATTCGAACCGTTGACCCCCTGCGTGCAAGGCAGGTGCTCTAGCCAGCTGAGCTAATCCCCCGGTTTGATCCACGCCTAACCTTTCGTTAGACGAAGTGGGCCTGCGTGGACTCGAACCACGGACCTCTACATTATCAGTGTAGCGCTCTAACCACCTGAGCTACAAGCCCGGGTACGACTAAAAGTCGAATCCGTAATAAAAACGTTGAATAAAAGGAAAGACAGTACGGGAAGGTACTTCATTAAGCGTATCGAGTAACGAGCCACTCAGCGGCGTCGACGAGTCGAAGGGCTCCAGAAAGGAGGTGATCCAGCCGCACCTTCCGGTACGGCTACCTTGTTACGACTTAGCCCCAGTTACTTGTTCTACCCTAACTGGCTTCTGTGACGAGCACCAGCTTCAGGTCTACCAAACTTCCATGGCTTGACGGGCGGTGTGTACAAGGCCCGGGAACGTATTCACCGCGTCATTGCTGATACGCGATTACTAGTGATTCCAGCTTCACGAAGTCGAGTTGCAGACTTCGATCCGAACTGAGAACGGCTTTGTGAGATTGGCATCACATCACTGTGTAGCGACCCTCTGTACCGTCCATTGTAGCACGTGTGTAGCCCTAGGCGTAAGGGCCATGATGACCTGACGTCGTCCCCGCCTTCCTCACTGCTTGCGCAGGCAGTCCAGTTAGAGTCCCCAGCTTAACCTGATGGCAACTAACTGTAGGGGTTGCGCTCGTTGCGGGACTTAACCCAACACCTCACGGCACGAGCTGACGACGGCCATGCAGCACCTTGCTTTGTGTCCCGAAGGAAAGGCTCATCTCTGAACCGGTCACGCGCATTCTAGCCTAGGTAAGGTTCCTCGCGTATCATCGAATTAAACCACATGCTCCACCACTTGTGCGGGCCCCCGTCAATTCCTTTGAGTTTCACTCTTGCGAGCGTACTCCCCAGGTGGGATACTTACCGCTTTCGCTAAGCCAGTGACTGTCTATCGCCACCAGCGAGTATCCATCGTTTACGGCGTGGACTACCAGGGTATCTAATCCTGTTCGCTCCCCACGCTTTCGTGCCTCAGTGTCAGGTGTAGCCTAGTCAGCTGCCTACGCAATCGGGGTTCTAGAAGGTATCTATGCATTTCACCGCTACACCTTCTATTCCGCCAACCTCGTCTACCCTCAAGCCCGTCAGTATCCAGGGCAGTTCCACAGTTGAGCTGTGGGCTTTCACCCCGGACTTAACGGGCCACCTACGCACCCTTTAAACCCAATAAATCCGGACAACGCTTGCACCCTCCGTATTACCGCGGCTGCTGGCACGGAGTTAGCCGGTGCTTATTCCTCAGGTACCGTCAGTGTGTCTCGCAAGACCGTTTTCTTCCCTGAGAAAAGCCGTTTACAACCCAGAAGGCCTTCATCCGGCACGCGGCATGGCTGGGTCAGGCTCTCGCCCATTGCCCAATATTCCCTACTGCTGCCTCCCGTAGGAGTCTGGCCCGTATCTCAGTGCCAGTGTGGGGGATCAGCCTCTCAGCTCCCCTAGACATCGTCGCCTTGGTGGGCCCTTACCCCGCCAACTAGCTAATGTCACGCAACCCCATCCTTGACCAATAAATCTTTACTAGTTATCTGATGCCAGATTGCTAGTTTATGCGGTATTAATCCGCCTTTCGGCGGGCTATCCCCCAGTCAAGGGCAGGTTGGTTACGCGTTACGCACCCGTGCGCCACTAGTGGTATTGCTACCACCCGTTCGACTTGCATGTATTAGGCCTGCCGCTAGCGTTCATCCTGAGCCAGGATCAAACTCTCCATTGTATAAATTACTTAGCACCTGCCGAAGCAGGGCCGATGTCGAGTGCCATCTCCGACTCGTTGTTTGACGAGCTGTATGTGTATTCGTTTCTTCTCTACGCTTATGAGTCCTTATTATTGACCCCGTGTTTCCACTGGGTCAACACCCATATTGTCTTTCCAATCATTCAAAGAACGTCTGCTCCTTCCTATTGAAGAAGCGTCGTGACTACCCTATTAGTAGTCGGGGTAAGCTACACTGCCAGCGCTTCCAGGCGAAGCGGGTGGCAAAGGTACTCACTCTATTTTGTTTGGCCAAATGCTGAAGTGAAAAAAACTTTCTCACTTTTCGGTTGACTCAGGCGCTTCCAGTTGAAGCGGGCTGCAAAGATACGCTGCTCTTTTCCTCTTTTCCAAGTCCGAAAGCAAAAAAAATCTTTTCACTTTCTTCGTTTCCCGCGTCCTGAGCCCCTTTTGGGTCGTAAGCGGGGTGCAAAGGTAACAGGAGTTTCTGAACTGACAAGCGAGCGAAGAAAAACTTTTTTCGACTCGACTGCCGGGGCGCTTCCAGCTGAAGCGGGCTGCAAAGGTAGGCCGAGTCTCTCCGCTTTTCCTAGCGCTTACCGCAACTTTCTTTTCGCCCTGTCCGTAGCCCGCCTCCGTCCGATTTGGGTGGGCAAAAGTGCACGTCTTATGTAGTTTTTGCAAGCCCTAGGTCCCTTTTATTTCAGGCAAATCTAGTTAGTCTACTGTAGTTCTTGACAATCAGCATGGTAGAGGCCTTAGTTGGTTGCGCTCTCTTGAAAGTATAGGCCTCTATGCAATGATAGCCTTCCATACATCCACCTAACAAACGCCAGTATTCCTTTATATGGCTTCGCTTTTACTATCTCCCACTAAAAAGGCCTCTCCTATATAGTATAGGAGAGGCCTTTCTACTCTTGGCAAAGATTAGCGGTTATATCCTTCTACATATCGCTGTAGCTCTTGCACGCTACCTTGAAAGTCAAATGCCTCATAGACTTGGTAAAACCGTTGCGGGTCAGCGACACGTGGATAAGCATATTTAGCTAGCTCTACCCTGTTGCGGTCGAACGTAAGCGTGGAGAGTAGCTGTCTTAGGTCTTCTGACTCTATAGCGGATTCGCGTAGAGCATCTCGGAGGATGGGAAGCTTGTAGTCGTCAAACGACTGTCGTTGCACTGCTTGCATTAACTGAGACACATCCTGTGGAGACATGACGTAGTTATTGACATCATATTGAGGATTATTGTTGGGGTATCCGCCCCCTGAATTAGGGTATGCGGGACCTGGAGCTGGATAAGAAGGTTGAGGTGTTGCTCCACCTGGGTAAGGGCTACCATATCCCCCGTTCGGATACCCACCGGGCCCGCTAGGTGGATAGCTACTTCTGATAGGTACTGCTGATACCTTTCGGAGGGTAGGTGGAAAGCCGTTACGAGTCAAGAGCACAAAGCTGCTTTCTAGGCCACCACCCAAAAACACCTTAGTGCGATAGTTAATACTGCGCCCGTAGCTAGTGGGAATAATAAACTCCGCTAGATGATATCCGGGGACAAGCCTATCTAAGGCAATTTGGTTAGTTCCGCCCCTATTCAGAGCTCTTCCATCAAAGACCAGCTGGAAAGGGATTCCCCGCTCAGAGTAAAAGGTAGCGTTTGCGGGGGCCGCTTGTAGGCCACTCGTTAGTAAGAGGAGCAAGCTAGTGCATAATAGTAGTGCCTTCTTCATGGCAGTAGCAGAAAAAGAGAAGCAACCTGTTCGCTCCTCTACCTCTATTACGCCAAGGATTATGCCATTTCTTGAATATTTCGGCTGTGATTTCTGACCGTATGTTAAAAGTGGTCTACACCCTGAGATACAGAAAGGCTTTACCCCATCAAATGACTGCAAGAAGTAAAGCTGCCAGCTGATAGAGTATCAAAAAAAGCCCCAGTATATTTTATACTGGGGCTTTTTTTCAGTTGACTCGATCAAGCTTACTCAGCAATCTTAGTCACCTTGAATTCTGTGCGACGGTTCTTCTGGAATTCTTCTTCCGTCTTCGCATTCTTAATTACGGGTTGTGACTCACCATAACCACGCGCTGTAATGCGGTCCTTACTGATTCCCTTGGAGATGATATAATCTACGGCCGATTGTGCCCGCTTCTGGGATAGCACTTGGTTATAGGCATCCTTACCGCGGGAGTCAGTGTGAGAACTTAGCTCAATAGTAATCTTAGGATTGTCGTTGAGCGTCTCGACTAGCTTATCCAGCTCTACTGCCGCATCCGGACGGATATCTGCTTTGTCGAAGTCGTAGAAGATGTTCTCTACAACAATAGCCTTGTTCTTGACAATCTTAGTGAGTGTAAGAGTTACGGGTATCCGTATCTCATTCATTGGATCAGGAAGCGCCTCCTGAGCGGGTTTGCGCCCAATGGTGCTAATGGAGTTTCGGGCGGTGAAGTATCCCTGTCGGTTTGCGATAAGGGCATAATTAGCCGCAGCGGTATCTAGCTTGAAGCTGAATTTGCCATCGGGGCCAGTGGTAACGTCCTGCAGTTTTTGGCCACGAGCGTTATATAGCGTTACTGTTTCGCTGGATACAGGGAGAGTCTCCCCAGTTTTATCGTTGCGTTCTACCAGCGTGCCATCGGCAAAGAAGGCGACTAGTTTGATGATGCTCTCCCGGAAGCGATATAGATCATCGGAGCCTTTGCCACCTGCCCGGTTTGAGGACATCACACCGGTTTTGTTGCCCGTAAAGAACGGGGCAAAGTCGTCGCCGGAGCTGTTAATAGGAGCTCCAAGGTTAACTACTTTTCCTTTCTCGACTTTAAAGATATCAAGCTTGCCTAGGCCAGGGTGCCCGTCGGAGGAGAAATACAGAGTTCCGTCGGGGGCAATGGCCGGGAAGTTTTCGTTGCCAGCGGTATTGATTTGTTCACCGAGGTTTTCGGGCGGAGAAAACCTACCTGGAGTTTCCATAGTGGACTTGTATAGGTCGTTGCCGCCTTGTCCGCCCTTGCGGGTAGAAGTGAAGTACAGCGTTTTGCCGTCAGGCGCAAATGAGGGCGCAAAGTCATCGGCAGTACTGCTGTTTACTACCCGAAGAATTTCAGGCTCGGTCCAGGTACCATTTTTATTGTAGGCCACCCAGAGGTCAACGCTCAGATACCCTTTCTTAGAACCATTGTTTGACCGGGCGAATACCATCATTTTGCCATCGGGTGTGTAAGTAGCACTGGCTTCGTGCTTATCGTCGGAGTTAAAGATGGGCTCCAACTTACGAACGGTACCGCCGGTCATTTTATCCGCATCATCAAACTTAACAGCATAGAGGTCATTGAACCCTTCGCCGTTGCCTTTGTACACTTTACCTTCCCGCCCCGAAGCAAAGATTAATTCTTTGGTTTCAGGCAGAATGGTGGCGCTAAACTCTGCAGAAGGCGTATTGACCTGGTCGAGTGCCGTTACCTCACTGTTGGTACGCATGGCTACTACTGCGGTAGAAGCACGCGCATTTTTAGCCTCCTGCTCTGCGCGAGCCGCCAGGGTACGATTGGTGCCGTTCTGGGCATAAGAATCAAACCGAGTAGCAGCTTCATCAAATTTGCCACTCGCCTTTAGTGCCTCAGCATAATAGAAGGCTGCATCCGTTGCTTTTACGCCTCCATCAAGAGCCGCTTTGTAGTAGCCCTCAGCCTGATCAATTCTGTTTGAAAGCCGGTAGGATTCTCCTACCCGATAGTTAGACTGAGCTACGTTCTTGCCCTTGGCTACATCAGCTTTGTAGAGCGCAATGGCCGTTTCATATTCACCACGGGCAAAGCGCTTATCTGCTTTACTCATACTGCCTGATGCCGCGCATCCGCCGAAGAAAGCAGCTGAGCCAGCGGCAGCACATACTAGGATAAAAGTTCTCATATGCGGGAGGAGGAGTGGGCCCGCTGGCCCTTAGTTGGCCAACGTGGTGCTAATAATACTAAGTTTAGGTAGGACTTTTGCGGGGCCCTGGGGTTTTGTACGCAGAGTTAGAAATACCGGCTCAGCCATGAGGCCGCAGCCGGCGTAGGCCAGGCAGTCTGAAGTTGCTCGTGGCGGCCAATGGTGTTATCGAAGTATAAGGTGTCAGGAGACAAACGCCCCTCTGCAACTGCTGCCCGTAGCTCTCGACGGTCAAGTAACTGCACCTGCTCATCAAGCAAAAAGGCTAGTTGGCTTTTCTCCAAGAGCGAGACACCTAGCTGCTCCTCCATAGCGCGCACAAACCGAACGGAAGCATCAATTGAGCAACCACTGGCGTCGGCTACCGCCTCATCTAGGCCTATCACCAGGAACTGCTGATGCAAGATTTCGGCCGAAGCCTGCAGGGAACGGCCGTGACTGGTCCATTCTTCGGCAAACTGACGCAGCACTGGCTGCATAGCGGCTATCTCCGATTCCGTAAGCGGCCGGTTAGCCTGGTAGATCCATAAGCGCGCTGAAGCGGGTAACTGATTGAAAGGAACGTACATACTTTGAATTTCCAGGAGAGCAACTGGCCTACCAGTAACGTTGGGCCATCGTATTTTCTTGTAAAAGAAACAGCCTCGCCCAGAAGTTCCGGCGAGGCTGCTTACAAAAGACAATTTTAATGACTTAAGTGGCGTCGGATTTAAGCGTTCAGGCCCTCCGCAGAAGCAATGAGTTCGGCGAGGTCAAATACCTGCACATCTGACTCCCGCTCTTTGTTCTTAACGCCATCGGCCATCATGGTCATGCAGAAAGGGCAAGCCACCGCAATAACGCTACCGTTACGGTTAGAACCCGCTGGCAGCACAGGAGCTGTGCTTTCAACGCCCTGCAGATTCAGGAGCACATCGGCGTTTCCATCGAGCGTCGCCAGGGCCTCTTCTGCCCGTTCAATGTTAATGTCTTTCTTGCCAGGCTCAGGCTCTTTCCACATCTGAGCACCACCAGCACCGCAGCACAAGCCGTTGGTTTTGCAGCGCTTCATCTCCAGCAGGTCGGCATCTAATACTTCCAGCACAGCCCGGGGGGCTTCGTAGATGTTATTAGCGCGCCCCAGGTAGCAGGAATCGTGGAAGGTAATGCGGCGGCCTTTAAAGGACTCTCCCCCCTCAGCCTTTACCTTGCCTTCGTTAATAAGCTGCTGCAAGAAAGTGCTGTGGTGAATTACCTCATACTCTCCCCCAAGCGCTGGGTACTCATTTTTGATGGTGTTGAAGCAGTGAGGGCAAGCCGTAACTACTTTCTTGATGCCATAGCCATTAAGAGTAGTAATATTTTGCATGGCCTGCATCTGAAACAGGAATTCATTACCGGCCCGCTTGGCAGGGTCGCCGGTGCAGCTCTCCTCCATGCCTAGTACAGCGTAATTAACGCCTACATGCTCCAGAATGCGAACGAAGGCCCGGGTAACGCGCTTGTAGCGGTCATCGAAGGCGCCGGCGCAACCAACCCAGAACAGCACTTCAGGGGTTTCTCCCTTCGCTGCCAGATCGGCCATTAGTGGAACAGATACAGGACGCTTGGCAGTTTGCTCAGCCATATGAGTGGGAATGTAGAAATCGGGGGGGTGAAGTTAAGTAGAGCTTTTTAGGCCTGTTTGGGTGGCCTAGCCAGCAAGGGGAGTAGTAGCCTTATCAGCCACATACAAGTCATCGGCCCAGTTAAAGCGGTCAGAAGGCGAGAAAGCCCACGGGGCACCGTTGTTTTCTATGTTGCTGAACATCACGTTAAGGGAGTTAGGCGCCGCTGACTCCTCTAACACTAGGAAGCGACGCATCTCTACGATGCTCTCCAGAGGATTAATGTTGACGGGGCAAGCTTCTACGCAAGCGTTACAGGTAGTGCAGGCCCATAGTTCCTCCGGGGTTACATAGCCACGGAGTAGGGTATGGTTTTCGGCATCTAGCTGCTCCTGGGTATCGTGCTTTGCTTCCTTACCATAGAGGTTAGGATTGAAGATGAGGGGCGAGTTGTACTTCTCCTCCATCCGGTCGCGGGTATCCATGATGATTTTGCGCGGCGAAAGCAGCTTGCCCGTTAGGTTAGCCGGACATACGGAGGTACAACGGCCACACTCGGTGCAGGAGTACGCGTTGAGCAGGTTAGTCCAGGCGAGGTCGTCTACATCTTTGGCTCCGAACGGCGTGGGTGCGGCAGCAGAACCATCGGGGCCTACGGCTGGAGCCGGCACCTCGTAGCTCGGGTCCATCATGGCTTTCACCTCATGGGTAATACTTTCTACATTGGAGAACTGCCCCTGCGGTACCAGACGCGAATAATACACGTTGGGGAAAGCCATGATGATGTGAAAGTGCTTGCTGCTGGGCAGATAGTTCAGGAAGAGCAGGATACCTACGATGTGTGCCCACCATCCTATGCGCTCTAACACTTCTAGTGCTGTAGTATTATCTGGGAAGATACCAGTAAGCAGGCTGCTAATTGGGAATGCTCCGGGCAATGTGCGGCCTTCTACTTGGTGTAGCTTTAGATCGGCGGCGTTCATGGTGAACAAAGCGGCCATCAGAATCACCTCCACATACAGAATGACGTTGGCATCTAGCTTAGACCAAGCGCGCATTTCAGGCCCGGAAAACCGACGCACCCCTTTCACGTTGCGACGCCACCAGAAAGCAGCTACTGCCACTATTACCAGTGCACCAAGAATCTCATTGGTGCCGGTAAGCGCCGAATACAAAGGGCCTAGGAACTGCAGCACCCGATGAGTGCCAAACAGACCGTCAATAAGAATTTCGATGACTTCAATGTTGATAACAATGAAACCTACGTATACAATCAGGTGAAGAATAGCCGGCGTTAGGCGCTTGAACATTTTCTGCTGTCCAAAGGCAACAAGCAGGGTTTTTGAGAGACGCTCGTTTACATTACCGCTCATATCCCGGTCGCGCCCGACCAAGATGTTGGCTTGTATCTTCCGGACTTGCCACGCGAACAGGCCGAAGCCCGCCACTGCGACTAGCAGGAAGAGAATGTTTTGGATGGAAAAGTGCACGGGATAGGGTAGGTTTGGGGTTCAGTCCGAAATATACTCGGTATGCATAACAAATTACGGAAAAATCCCCGGAAAGATTTTTTTTGCCGAAGTATTGCAGGTTGATTTTGCTTTACTACTTTTGTGCTCCCCAACGGTTACAACGGCCTTAGGGGGCACCCAGAGCTGGTAATGTAGCTCAGTTGGTAGAGCACAGCACTGAAAATGCTGGTGTCGTTGGTTCGATTCCAACCATTACCACAAAAAAGCCCTTTGCGTACTGCAAAGGGCTTTTTTATTTTCAGGCCACTGATAAGCTCCTGCTCAGAGCCTTAGGCTAGTTGTACGCTATTCTTTAAGAAAGCGTTAGTTGTGGTCGTTCCTCGGGGCCAAGTGGTAGGGTGCTGCCCCCGTGCATCATAAAGAACGCCTCAATATGCTGCTGCAGCACTACTACATCATCGCTATCTAACTCAGCTACTACATGAGTCAGTGATGATATATGTTGAGCCGTAGTGAGCATGTACCCTGGCTCATGAATCCAGGAGCAGGCGTATAGCCGGGTGCCATCGCGGCCAACCAGCCGATGCTGATAGCGCATATCGGATACGGGGGCAAATTCAGCCTCCGGAGCAGCTACCGGATAATCCCAGGAACGATATAAAGACAGCCTGACAAAACCAAGTTTTTGGAGGTAGGAGTCTTTGAGAGTAGAAAAGACCATGAAGTGCAGAGAAATAGAGTTCCGTCTGCGCAGAGGCATTAGGTTTTACAATATCATGTTTTGACTACCGCTTCGAAAGGACAAACAACCAAGTATTGTGACATCAGCGCTCCATCATTCACAACTATTTACACGGCTTCAACAATTTGATTTACAGATTATTATAATAGTTATTAGCATGCATTTACCTGTTTTCCAGTGACTATACCATATCTAGTTAGGTTTACTACTAGTAAATGGCCTTTTGCTTGGCTAGGCACTGTTATTATACTTCCAACGTTCAGCACGACTTTATTTGCCTGAGGGCTCTACTACCACGCTCGAGGTGGAGCAGTAGGCCACTATTTACTTATCAACCCCAGTTATTTCTTGGCTAGGCCACATTTTTCTAGTAAGATGAAGCTTCATCTAGGAAAACTGGTATGACTGCCTTAGACCCCCACCTCGCTGAGCGGCTTCCCACCACGCTCTACCCCGATTCTGAACAGGCCTCCATCGCGGTAGCCCGGCAAATAGCCCAGCTTATTTCACAGCGAGCCGCCGAGCAGCGCTCATGCGTGCTAGGCCTAGCAACGGGGTCTACTCCTACCCGGCTGTATGAAGAGCTAGTGCGGCTACACCGCGAGGAAGGGCTGAGCTTCCGGCACGTGATTACGTTTAATCTGGATGAGTATTTCCCGATGCCGCCAGATTCACTGCAAAGTTACGTGCGGTTTATGCACGAGTACTTGTTTGACCACCTTGATATACCAGCGGCGCAGATCCATATTCCGGATGGCACTATACCTCAGGAAAGAGTAGCGGAGTTCTGCCAGCAGTACGAAGCCCAAATAAGGGCGGCCGGTGGCATTGACCTGCAAATTCTGGGCATTGGCCGAACCGGGCATATCGGCTTTAATGAGCCAGGCTCAGGCGCCAACTCTCGTACCCGACTGATTACTCTAGACCACATTACCCGCACCGACGCGGCCTCTGACTTTTACGGGGAGGAAAATGTGCCACGCCGAGCCATTACGATGGGGGTAGGTACTATTCTGGAAGCGCGCCAGATTGTGCTACTTGCCTGGGGCGAGGGCAAGGCTGCCGTAGTAAAGCGGATGGTGGAGGGTGAAATGACGGATTCGGTGCCGGCAACGTACCTGCAGAAACATCCAAACGTGCAGGTGGTGCTAGACCAGGCCGCCGGCGCCGAGCTCACGCGCATAAAAAGCCCTTGGCTGGTTGGCACTACTCTCAACTGGCAGAACGGTACCAACCGCAGAAAAGCAGTGACGTGGCTTGCCCGTAAGCTGCAGAAACCAATTCTGAAACTTACGGACCAGGAGTACAATGAGCATGGCCTGTCGGAGCTGCTAGCGGAGTCAGGACTGGCCTACGAATTGAACATCAAAGTATTCAACGAATTGCAGCGCACTATTACGGGGTGGCCCGGGGGTAAACCAAATGCTGATGACTCAAGCCGCCCTGAGCGGGCTTCTCCTTTCCCCAAGCGAGTACTTATATTTTCTCCGCACCCCGATGACGATGTAATATCCATGGGTGGCACGTTGCTACGCCTAGTAGACCAAGGCCATGAGGTGCACGTGGCCTACCAAACAAGCGGCAACATTGCGGTGTTCGACGATGAGGCCATTCGGTTTGCTGAGTTTGTAGCCGACTATGACGAAGCTTTTCGGCTGGATGAACAGCCAGCCGAAAACCTGTACCGCCGCGTAACTGAGTTTCTGCGCAATAAAGCGCCGGGGCAGGTTGACTCAGAAGAAGTACAACAGATTAAAGGGCTTATCCGGCGCGGCGAAGCAAAAAGCGCCTGCCGCTACGCGGGAATTCCGGACGAAAACGTGCACTTCATGGACCTGCCCTTCTACGAAACCGGGCGAGTCAGGAAGAAGCCCATTGGCGAGGAGGACATCCGGCTTACCATAGACCTTCTCCACAAAATAGCCCCTCAACAGATTTATGCCGCCGGCGACCTATCAGACCCACACGGCACCCACCGGGTGTGTTTGGCAGCGGTGTTTGAGGCTCTCCACCGGTTGAAAGCACAGCATACCCCCTGGCTCACTGACTGCTGGCTGTGGCTTTACCGGGGCGCCTGGCAGGAATGGGATATCGACCAGATTGAAATGGCCGTTCCGCTTTCTCCGCAGGAGCTTACCCGTAAGCGTCGGGCCATCTTCAAGCACCAGTCGCAGAAAGATAGACCCTTATTCCCGGGAGCCGACCAACGGGAGTTCTGGCAGCGGGCCGAGGACCGCAACCGTACTACGGCGCAACTATATGATCTTCTGGGTCTGCCGGAATACGAGGCGCTGGAAGCCTTTGTACGTTGGCACTTTTGAGTGGAGACAGCGTATCTGGGTTTTGCACAAGGGTAATAGTTGCGCGTTTGCGCCGCCTAACCGGCTTTGTGGCGGCTGAATCAACTGAGGTACACGTTGCTTGCCGTATGGTTTCAGCAAACGTGTAGCCTTGTACCACAGCCCGCCGAAAAAACTCACATGCATCGGATAAGGCACCTTCCTGCTGGGCTACCCGGCCTAGCAGGAAGTATACTTGTCCGCTACGTGGCGTCAGGGTCAAAACCTGCCAGTAATCGGCGCGAGCGGCGCCAAAGTCTTTGAGCTTATACTGGGCCAGCCCCCGAAAAAGCAGTAAGCGGGTTACCAACTTAGGTTTTTTGGTATGGCGTAGGCCAGCACTAAAATCCTGGATGGCGCCGGCATACCGGCGCTGCTCAAATAACAAGTCCTCGCCCCTACCCAGCCGGGCTCCGGCCAAAGTAGAGTCTAGAGCCAGAGCCTGCGTGAAGGCCCACTGCGCTGAGTCTGGCTGTTGTAGCGCGGCTTGGCACTGGCCTAGCCGCCACCACAGCATAGCCCGCTGAGGCACCTCAGAAGCAACCTCTAAAGCCACACGGTAGTCATGGCGGGCATTACCGTACTCATGGTAGATAAGCTGCAGAATTTCACCGCGTCGCTGTAATGCTCGTGCATGCTGTGGTTTTAGGTAAAGTGTTTCAGTGAAAAAGCTGTGAGCAGCACTCCACTCTCCATGCGCGTAAGCCTCAATGCCATCATCGTAATTGCTGACGGCCGTGACATGGTCAATGGTCACCTTTACTGACAGAATAAACAGAATCAAGCCCAGCAGCAGCGCTCCAATCACCCAGTAGTCGCGCCGGGTGAACTTCACTTTCTTCCGCGGGATACGCTGGTAGTAGCGCTCTGCTGCACCGGCCGGGCGGCGGGTTCGGAGGGGGGCGGGCGGAGGCATAGGCACTCCGTACAGGTGCTGGGTTTGATTACGGTACTGTTGCTGGCGCCGCTGCTCTTCGGCGCGGCGGGCGGCTGCCTGCAGCTGATAATCATATTGAGCGCGCCGCTTGGGCTCCCCTAATACATGGTATGCCGCCGCTACTGCCTTAAATAAGTCCTCATACAGGGTATTGCCCCCGTGCTTATCCGGATGGTAGCGTATAGCTAACTTCTTGTAAGCCAACTTAATCTCACTAGCCGAGGCGGTAGTTGGCACTCCTAAAACCTGGTAATGACTCTGGCTCAAAATGCGACAATATATAGTAAAAGTACGGTAATTTTCAGACACTACGCATGCTTTTCCGTATGTAGAAGCTCCCTGAAATGTAGGCCTGTTTCTACTTTCTGACGTTTGCTCCCGTAACATTGTTCCCTATTCAATTCTCTCATCTATCGTATGGGCCTCTTCTCCACTGACGACGACGACACCACCAAAACACCCCGCACCGATAACATGCTGGGTAACCTGATGGGCTACCTCGATACGCGTATTGATTTAGTGCGCTTAGAAACCCAGGAGAAAGTAAAGCACGCTTTCGTGGGTACCATGCACGGTGTAGCCATGGCTACTATTGGGCTGCTGTTCTTTCTATTTCTGAACCTCTTTATTGCCTTACTACTAAACGACGTATTGGATAGCTCTTACTGGGGTTTTGGCATTGTAGCGGCCTTTTATCTGCTTGTGCTAATCATCTTCATAGTAGGAGTCGACAAAAAGATGTTTCAGGGGTTGGCTGACAAGCTGCTCGACAACACCATTTATAAATCCGACAAACGCCAAGCTTAACCCACTATATGGCTGATCTGCACAACCCGCTGTTTGAGGACGAAAAGGAGTTTCTGGAGCGCCAGAAACTTGAATACGAGCGTGCCCTGAAGGGTGACGTTGAAGAAATTAAAGCCAAAACCCAGACCATAGGTAAGTATGCTGCCATGGGTGCTGGTGTACTCGGTGGCATTTGGCTGCTGTCGAAGGCATTTGGGAGCAAGAAAAAAGAGCTAGGCCCCACCAAGAAGAAGCGCCGGCAGCAAAAGGCATTAGCTGATACCTCCTCTGCCCGCCGCTTGCGGGGCAGCGCCGCCCGCCTGCAACGCCCCTCAACCGCTACAGGTGTTGATATTGCCTCTGCCGACGACCTGGGCTTTGGAGCTGGTCGTCATCAGTATGATCGTGGTCAGACGCATGAGCGCGCCCATATTGCTCCGGATGTTTACCACACCGATACTGACCCGTTTGCGCCCGTAAACTACGCATCCCACCCTAGCAATGCTCCAATTCAAGCGTATCAGCATGAGCCGGAAGATCAGGATCTTGGGTCGGAAGCCTCTTCGGTAGTTGCTTCGGCCTTTAAATCATTCCTGCAATCAGATACGGGTAAGATGTTAGTGGCGCAGGCCTCGGCAGTGCTAATGGCTTATGTGGCAAAGAAAGCCAGCGAGTATTTGCCTGTGCTTAAAAATCCCGACCTTGCAACTCCCACTAACGGCTACCACACGGAGCCCGAGACCCGGGATGTTGAGTTTACTTACCACGACGACGACGCGGATGCGCCTCACCAGTCTCTATGAAGCCCTGACCAACCGCCGCCAACACGGCCAGAAGTCGCTGGCCGTTTTACTTGATCCCGATAACTTAGATCAGGATAGCTGCCGGCACATTCTGGAGCTCAGCGAACAACATCCGGTCGATTACTTTTTTATGGGCGGCAGCTTGGTGATGAGTTCTCACCAGGCTGCCCTCATTCGTTTCATCAAAAGCCGATCGAGGATACCAGTGTTGCTTTTTCCCAGCAACAGCCTACACCTCGACGAGCAAGCCGACGGGATTTTGCTGCTGTCGTTGATTTCGGGCCGCAACCCCGATTTTTTGATTGGCCAGCACGTTATTGCTGCGCCCTTACTGCGCCAAAGCAACTTGCAGATTCTGCCTACTGGCTACATGCTGGTAGATACCGGCAGGCAGACTACCGCCAGCTATATGAGCGGTACTACCCCCCTGCCATTTGATAAGCCCGCTATTGCAGCTTGCACTGCGATGGCCGGTGAGCAGTTAGGCCTACGGCTAATGTACCTCGATGGTGGTAGCGGGGCCATGTACCCAGTATCAGCTGCTATGGTAAGAGCCGTACGGCAAGCCACTGATGTGCCACTTATAGTTGGTGGGGGCATTAACACCGTAGAAAAGGCATATACTATATTAGCAGCCGGAGCCGATGTTATTGTTATTGGCAACCAGATTGAGAAAGCTCCTGAGTTTTTAGGAGAGGTTTCTAAAGCAGTGCATAGCTTCAACAAGGTCCGGAACGTCAACCCCGAGCTTCAATAATTTTACAGGCCACTCTAACTGAAAAAGGCCGTGCATAAGCACGGCCTTTTTCAGTTAGAGTGGCCTAGCGGCTACCTAGATATTCATAGCGGATTCACGACGGCGCATTTTGCCAGCGGGAATACCAAACATCATTTTGAAGCGGCGGCAGAAGTACGCGGTGTCCTTGTAACCAACCTCTTTACCAATATCGCGGATGCTCTTCTTGGTAGTGCGGAGTAAGAATACGGCCCGCTCCATGCGCTGGTACTCAATATAATCCTGTGGGTTGATACCCGTCAGCATTTTGAAGTACTGGCCTACGTAGTCCTCGCTTACGTTAGCAACGCCCGAGAGAACCTTGTTTGACAAATCGCCGCCGATGTTCTCCTTAATGTAGTTGAACAGATCAATGAGGCGTGGATCTTTGAAGTAAGTGCTGTTGGTAGCCAACTGCTCCACAAACATCTTGTTTTTCAAGATGTAGCGCACAATCTCCACCACGATATTCTCGGTGTAGATAGTGATAAGACGCTCACGACCAGGCAGTTCCTGCAGGCTTTCTTCTACTACCTTGATGATCAGGTTAGCCAGTTTAGAGTTACCTGTAATCAGGAAAGCTGGTACGTCTAGCGAAGCAAAGAAGTTAACGGAGTCAAATACTTTAGCTTCAAAGCTCACATGGCTGTGGCTCTCCTCCGCATCCCCAATCAGGTCCAGATCAGTATTGGAATGGAAAAACTTGTCTTTATTACTGATCAGGTCATCATTTGTGATGCTCTTCGAAGAAGTCTCGCCATAGGATACTTTCGTGGCGCGCCCTCCTGGAATAAACAGCATCTCCCCCTCCTCTACCACCTGCTCTTCATCGCCGAAGGTAATACGCCCTTTGTGCAGTAGAATAAGGTTATTGCCCACATCATAGTAATTGCGCACCGTAAACGGCTGTTGCAACACTAGGTTTTTCGCTTTGATGTAACGAACACCCAGCGACTCTATCACTTTGTTATAATCTTCCATCTGCAGCGAGTGACTGTGTTACGTAAGTGCGCCGGAGAAATAGCACCTCCGACTTATGTAATGCAAAATAACATATAAAAATTCACAAAAAGAAAAACCCAGCCTTTTTTTGGCTGGGTTTAATGCAATGATTCTGACTTTTAGGCAACTCTAAATCCTACTTTAGGATTTCCCGAGAGATTACAATTTTCTGAATCTCAGAAGTTCCCTCATAAATCTGGGTGATTTTAGCATCCCGCATCATGCGCTCTACATGAAACTCCTTCACGAAACCGTAGCCACCATGCACCTGCACGGCCTCCACAGCTGTGTCCATGGCTACTTTAGAAGCAAACAGCTTGGCCATGGCCCCGGACTTTGCATAGTCTTGGTGGGCATCCTTGTCATTAGCAGCCTGCAAGCACAGTAAGCGGGCAGCGTCAATGTTAGTAGCCATATCTGCCAGCTTAAACTGGATAGCTTGGTGTTGTGAAATGGGTACGCCGAAAGCTTTACGCTCCTTGGCATACTTCACGGAGAGTTCATAGGCCCCGGAGGCTATACCCAGCGCCTGGGAAGCAATACCGATACGGCCACCAGCCAGCACTTGCATTGCAAACTTAAACCCGAAGCCATCTTCACCGATACGGTTCTCCTTGGGCACTTTCACATCCGTAAACATGAGGGAGTGCGTGTCGGAGCCACGTATACCCAGTTTGTTCTCTTTCAGGCCTACTACAAAACCAGGAGTGTCCTTTTCTACAATGATGGCATTGATGCCACGGTGCTTGAGCTCAGGGTTGGTTTGAGCAATAACAATGTATACCGAGGCCGATGAGCCGTTGGTAATCCAGTTTTTGGTACCGTTAATCAGGTAATGGTCGCCTTTATCTTCGGCGGTAGTACGTTGCATAGTGGCATCGGAGCCAGCTTCTGGCTCCGAAAGGCAGAATGCTCCAATGATT
Organism: Hymenobacter taeanensis; assembly: GCF_013137895.1. Lineage (NCBI taxonomy): Bacteria > Pseudomonadati > Bacteroidota > Cytophagia > Cytophagales > Hymenobacteraceae > Hymenobacter > Hymenobacter taeanensis. Next base: position 1,826,239 of record NZ_CP053538.1, on the reverse strand, counting down.
TCACCGGTGGCTAGCTTGGTCAGGTACTTCTGCTTTTGCTCCTCGGTGCCATATTTTTCTAATCCCCAGCATACTAAGGAATTGTTTACCGACATAATAACGGAGCAGGAAGCATCTACCTTGGAGATTTCCTCCATAGCCAGCACGTAGCTGACGGTATCCATACCGCCGCCGCCGTACTCAGGGCTCACCATCATACCCATGAAGCCCAGCTCACCCATTTTCTTGATTTGCTCGGCGGGAAACTTCTGGTGCTCGTCGCGTTCAATAACGCCATTCCATAACTCGGTTTGAGCGAAGTCGCGAGCAGCAGCCTGAACGGCTAATTGTTCTTCAGTGAGCTGAAAATCCATGTGGTAAAAGTGGGGTGGGGTGGGAAAAATCTTCGGGAAGCATAGCGCAAATTCGCTAACAACCCTCAAAATTACGCGACTGAGTTGGCAGATAGCATAGAAGCCCTGTTTTTTTTCTAGTTGCCATCCTGATAAGGGAAAGCGCCGACTTTTTGTTTCCTGTAAGCTTCTTTAAGCTGATTTAAGCCAAGTATTATGGCACTTTACAGGCCTAGCAAATAAAAACACCGCTCCGGAGTACGGAGCGGTGCTAAAAAGCCCTCTAAAGTCCTCGCGTTAATCACGACGACGACCCATCAGGAAGGATGCGTAATAGAGCAGTGTGGCCAACGAGCCCAGCGCCGCAACTACATAAGTCAAGGCCGCCCATTTAAGCGCGTCTTTAGCCATAGCATGTTCCTGCGTTGTTACAATACCGCGACGGTCAATCCAGGCCAGGGCCCGCTTAGAGGCATCAAACTCAACCGGCAAGGTTACAAAGCTGAACAAGGTGGTTAATGCAAACAGGCCTACTCCAATTGTTAGGGGCAACGGAGTACTGTTCAACATAAATACCCCTGCAAACAGCAGAATGGGCATGAACTTCGACACTGCACTCAGGGCCGGCACCATAGCCGAGCGGAACTGCAGCGCCGCATAAGCAGTAGCATGCTGCACGGCATGACCACACTCGTGGGCCGCTACGGCGGCAGCGGCGGCTGAGCGATCAGCGTACACCGCTTCGCTCAGGTTTACCGTTTTATCGGCCGGGTTATAGTGGTCGGTAAGACGGCCAGGCGTTGAAATTACCCGAACATCGTTGATACCATGGTCAGCGAGCATAAGCTCGGCAATTTGCTTGCCCGACAGGTTAGACTGCAGACCTACTTGCGAGTAGCGCTCAAACTTGCTTTGCAAGCGACGCTGAATGAGCCAACTTGCAATCATCGTAATAATTACGATGATGTAGGCCGGATTCATTGGATAATACATGGTGGAAAGGGCTTATGGAGTGAGATGCGCCTGGATACGCTCAACAATGCGCGTTGTGCTGTAGCCGGCTACCAGTGGTACGGTCAGGACTTGCCCGCCGTTTTGTAACACCACTTCGTGTCCCACAATTCCACTGATTGCGTAGTCATCACCCTTCACCAGAATGTCGGGCAGAACGGCTTCAATCAGGGTCAACGGCGTTTGCTCATTGAAGAGTACTACCGCATCCACAAACAAAAGCGAGGCCAACACCCTGGCACGTGACACTTCGTCTTGCAGTGGCCTACCGGGCTTGAGGCAGCTCACCGAAGCATCGGTATTGAGCCCCACTACCAGCCGGTGGCCCAGGTGGCGGGCCTTCTCCAGATAATCAACATGCCCTAAGTGTAGCAAATCAAAGCAGCCATTGGTGAATACCACACGCTGCTGCTCCGCTTTCCAGCCGGCCACTACGGGCAGTAGTGCTTCCAGAGTCAGGATTTTGTCTTTACTCCACATTGGCAGGAACAGCTACCGCTGCTTTTACGACCCCGGCCTGGCGGGCTACACGGCCAGATTTAATCATGCTTGCGGCAAAGCTGATGCCTCCCATTAATATCACCAGCAAGGTTTGGGAGCCATGCACCACCAGTGCGTATGCAATACCCGCATCTTTACTGATACCGTAGGCCAGTAGAATGCTCTGCACCATAACGTGGAAAGGCCCAATGCCACCGGCCACCGGGGCTGCCATGCCAAAGGCACCAAACGTGAGCACAGCTAAGCCCGCCCGCATATCCAGATTATAGGTAGCCGGAAAGCAGAAGAAGGCAAGGTAATCCATTAAATAATAGACTGCCCATGTAAAGAAGGTGTGAAACAGGAACAAGCCCTTATTCTCCAGCTTCAGAACACTGAACACGCCCGCTAGCAGGCCTTTCAGAAAAACTATTGCCTTATTAAAGAACGCGTTCTGCCGGAGCCGCTCCAAATTGCGGAACAAAGTATAGGCCGCCACCACTAACAGCACCAGCGCTATGGCACCTGCAATCAGCAGTGGAGTGCGGTTGCGGGCCAATGAGTCGTAACGCCCGCCAAGCAGCTTATCCGTGACAAAAATCCAGAAGGTGTTGAAGTCAAGCAGCAGCGTGGAGCCTAATAGGCCTAGCAGTACCAGCACATCAATTACCCGTTCCGTTACTACGGTACCCAAGGCCACCTGCACGGGCACGCCATTAGTACGCCGCAGCACGGAGCACCGAATTACTTCCCCCATTCGCGGTAACACCAGGTTAGCCAGGTACCCTACCATCATGGCGTGGTATACGTCCCAGAAGGGCACTTTGTAGCCAGTGGGGTTGAGCTGCATTTTCCACCGGTAGGCCCGACTGAGGTACCCCAGTACCGACAGCAGCATGGTAAGCACCAACCAGGAGTAGTTTGCCTCCCGGATAGAGGCTCCGATTCGCTCCAGGTTCTGCCCTTGCATAGCGTACCACATGAGCAGCCCAGAAACGGCTAACAACAAGGCATATTTAAGAGCGGTGAGAAGGTGCTTCACGTAGTAGTAGATAAGGAGCCCGTGACCAATACCAAGAGTGGCCTAGCCGTCCGTTAGGCGTTAGCCCAGGCGGTTATGCTGATCCGGAAAAATGATGGTGGGCTTGTGTGCCCGAGCCTCCGCAAAATCAACGAGACCATAGGAGATAATAATGATAATGTCGCCAACCGCGACGCGGCGTGCCGCAGGCCCGTTCAAACAAATCATGCCAGAGCCACGCTCTCCCCGAATGGTATACGTTTCAAAACGCTCACCATTGTTAATGTTAACAATGGTTACTTTTTCGTTCTCTACCATGTTGGCCGCATCCAGAAGGTCTTCATCAATAGTGATGCTACCAACGTAGTGCAGCTCCGCCTGCGTAACCTTTACGCGGTGGATTTTAGACTTCAGAACCTCTATGTGCATGAGATATAGGCGGATGAAAAAGAAGGCTACAAAGATAGGAAACCCTACCTGAAGCCCGCCGGTTCGTCTGGGGCTAAGCCACTTTTGCTACTATGTTATCAATCAGCCGCACCCCTCCTATCTGGGCCGCCAAGCACAATGCTACCTCCTGCCCGGGCTGCCATTCCGTTACGGGCTGGAGCGTTACTGCATCGGCTACTTCAAAGTACTCTAGCGTAACACTTGGCTGCTGGCCGAGCATGGCAGTAGCGGCTGTGCGTACGGCATCAGGCGCGGCGTGCTCATGCACTAACTGCTCTGCTTGCTGCAAGGCTTGGTAGAGAACCGGGGCCACCGCCCGGGCCTCAGAGGTTAGCCGTCGGTTGCGAGAAGACATGGCCAGGCCATCTGCCTCCCGGATGGTTGGATAGGCTATCAGCTCCAAGTCAAATGACAGATCCTGCACAAGCTGGCGTACAATAGCTACCTGCTGAAAATCTTTTTGCCCAAAGTACGCGCGGTGCGGCCGGCACAAATGAAACAGCTTGCTCACCACCGTTGCTACACCATTAAAGTGCCCGGGCCGTTGCGCTCCTTCCATCACCCGCTCAAGGCTTCCAAAGTCAAAATGCAGCACCGCCGGCCTAGGGTACATTTCTTCTACGGTGGGCAGGAATAAAGCCGTACATCCGGCTGGACCCAGCAGCTCAGCATCTGCCTCGGGCAGCCGCGGGTACAGGCGGTAATCATCGGGATTATTGAACTGCGTTGGGTTCACGAAAATACTGACTATCACCACGTCGCAGTGCTGGGCAGCGGCGCGCACTAACTGTAAGTGCCCCTCATGCAACGCCCCCATTGTGGGGACCAACCCAATGCGTTGGCCTTCGCGGCGCCAGGTTTCTGTTTGAGCTTGCAACGCCGCAGCCGTTTGCAGTATCTGCATAGAAAGAAGAGGCCTACCAGAATACCGGCAGGTGTGTTTAGTTGAAAATTCCCTCAAAAATGTTTAATTTTGTGCATCCCAAAGTGTTGCCCTCTCCCATTCACACCAACTGACCCCGTATGTCCAAGTTGAGAATACTCTATGCTGCCACGGAAATCAACCCGTTTTTGCAGACCACCAAGGTAGCGGAGTTTTTGCGGCGCTTGCCGCAGGGAATGCAGGAGATGGGGATGGAAATTCGCATTTTCGTACCCCGCTTCGGCATCATCAATGAACGTAAAAATCGCCTTCACGAGGTTGTTCGCCTGTCCGGCATCAACATCGCGGTAGGAGAAGATGAGAAGCCCCTTATCATTAAAGTGGCTTCCATTCCGAACGCGAAGCTACAGGTATACTTCATTGATAACGAAGATTATTTTCACCGCAAATCGGTGTTAGTAGACAAGAACGACAAGTTCCACTCTGATAACGATGAGCGGGCTATCTTCTTCTGCAAAGGTGTACTTGAAACCGTGAAGAAGCTAGGCTGGGCTCCAGATATTGTGCACTGCAATGACTGGATGACGGGCCTGATTCCTATGTACTTGAAAACGACCTACAAGAAGGATCCGATTTTCAAGGACGCTAAATCGGTCTTTACCATCTACAATAATGAGTTCGACCACAAGTTTGATGGCGATATTATTGAGAAGGCAAAGATGCTCGACATTGAGGATGACATGCTGGCTGCACTGAAATCGGCTGACTTTGGTGGCTTCATCAAAGTAGGCATGGAGTACGCCGACTCGGTGGTGAAGTCTGATGAAGACTTCAGCGACAACCTCAACACGCTGTTCTCTGAGTACTCAGAGAAGAAACAAATTGGACAAGTGGGTGCCGATGAAAACCTACTTACTTCTTACTACGCGCTCTATAATGAACTGGCCAGCTAGCGCCATCCGACTAGCGTCGGTTACCCTCGTATCTGGTACCTTACTAGGTCTCACTACTGCCTGTGAAAAGGCCAATGACCTAGGACTTGAACTACCCGGTACCTCTCCTATCAATTCTAACTACCGCGATTTTGCTGTTACGGCTTATACGGTGCGGCAACAGCCGGTAGAAACTATCAAGGCCGATCATTTTTTGGTAGGTCGAGTGCAGGACACCAAAATTGGTGTTACAACGGCGAAGTCGTTTCTGAACCTGCAACTTGGCATGCCTTCAGATTCGCTGCCCTCTAAGTACACCGAAACCAAGCTGGATTCTGTTGTGCTCAGCCTGGGTTTCGACCAAGTGTATGGTACCGCAGCCAAACCATTACGCTTCGATTTGCTCCAACTCCAGCAGCCACTGGGTGAGCGCACGGTATACAACTCCCAGTCAGAGGTAGCTACCAGTGGCACGCTAGTATCTGATTTTGTGGGGGTTTTGAACCGCGACAGATCTATTCGGCAGGCTATTGCGGGCAGCACTACTGATAGTAGCACAGTACGCGTACCGGATCGGGTAATCCGGATGCGCCTGCTGCGTTACCCACAAGCTGCTGCTTTTGCTAACTCAGTATTTGCTGCATTAAATGAGGCTGGCTTTGATCAGGCGCGTTTAGATGCCGTGGCAAAAGGCGTAGCGCTGCTGCCGACTTCCAATAGTCAAACCCAGGATAACATAGTAGGCTTCAGCCGAAACTATGACACCCGGCTAGCCTTCTATTTCCATGGCAAAGCCAGTGGAAAAACTGTCAGCATTCCGCACGCCTACGCGGTGTATTTTGGTAACAACCCAGCCAAATTGCCTGCTGACGCTAAGTTCTTTACTCAGCTATCCACTGCCTTTATTCAGCCGCTCACCGCCCTGGCCACTCCCTTCCAGCAAGTGCCCGCCAGCGCAACCGGCGGCGAAACGTATTTGCAGGAAGGTGTAGGCTTAGGAACTCGTATTGAGTTTCAGGGGCTCGATGACCTGAAGAACAATGGCCAGTTAAATATTGGTCTGGCGGAGCTTCGCATTCCGATTAAGCAGTTCACCAATGGCTTGTTTCCGTACGCTAGCAATGTGTACCTACAGGAAGTAAACGCCACGAACCAAGTCCTGACCCGGATAGTAGGAGCAACCGAATATGAGCGCCTTATTCAGCAGGAAATAAATAGCAGCGGGGTAGTAGCACCTACCGCGGTAGGTTCTCCGGCAGCGGCACTCTTATACCCAAGCTATTCTGAGCCTCAGTACTACACAGTACCTCTCACGAGCTACCTGCAGTCTTACCTGCTCAACCGGCTAAATGGCGAGTTGCCCTCGGGCCTGATTCTTTCGCCTATCCTGCGTAACAATACCAGCTTAACTTTGAACCGCACTACCCTAGATGCCAGTGGCATCAAGCTCCGAGTGTACTTTTCACAGCTTAAATAACATTGCTGGCGGTTTCCCGCTGGTACAAACAGGGCGGCACGGCTTTTGCCAGTGCCGCCCGATTTTGTTTCTCTCAAAACTTTTGCTCTGACACAACCATCCAGCTATGTGCGGAATTGTCGCTTACATTGGGCACCGTGAGGCCTGCCCCATCATTATAAAAGGCCTGCGTCGCCTGGAATACCGTGGTTATGATTCAGCCGGGGTAGCGTTGCTTAACGGGCAACTGAGCGTATACAAAAAGAAAGGAAAGGTTGCCGAGTTGGAGGCCTTCATTTCTGACAAGAATACGCACGCCAACATTGGCATGGGCCATACGCGTTGGGCTACTCACGGGGAGCCAAACGATGTAAACGCACACCCACACTACTCTTCTTCAGAGCGAATTGCCATCATCCATAATGGCATCATTGAGAACTATGCGGCCCTGAAGACGCACCTGCAGCAGCAAGGCCATGAGTTTCATTCAGATACGGATACCGAGGTATTTGTTAACCTGATTGAAGAAATTCAGAAGCAGAACAAATGCACGCTGGAAGAGGCTGTGCGCCTTGCTCTGCACGAAGTTGTTGGCGCCTACGCTATTGTAGTGCTTAGCAAAGACGAGCCCGGCCAACTGATTGCGGCCCGCAAAGGCTCACCGCTTGTTATCGGGGTTGGTCAGGATGAGTTCTTCCTGGCTTCTGATGCCACGCCTATCATTGAGTACACCAATGAGGTTATCTACGTCAACGACTACGAAATTGCGGTAATCAAAAACGGCAACCTCGATATTCGGACGAAAGAAGACGTGCAACAGACGCCTTATATCCAGAAGCTGGAAATGGCGCTGGACAGCATTGAGAAAGGTGGCTACGAGCACTTCATGATGAAAGAGATTTTTGAGCAGCCCCGCTCAATTCTCGATTCTATGCGAGGTCGTTTGGAGTTAGAAGCTGGCCACTTAAACATGGGCGGGGTACGTGCTTACGAGCGGAAGTTTGTAACTGCTGACCGCATTATTATTGTGGCTTGTGGTACTTCTTGGCATGCTGGCCTGGTGGCAGAATATCTGCTGGAAGACTTAGCCCGCATCCCGGTTGAAGTAGAGTACGCCTCGGAGTTCCGTTACCGGAACCCCATTATCACGGAGCGCGACATTGTAATTGCCATTTCGCAGTCGGGTGAGACGGCTGATACGCTGGCCGCAATTGAGCTGGCGAAAAGCAAGGGCGCTACCATTTTTGGCGTTTGCAACGTGGTGGGTAGCAGCATTGCACGAGCTACAGATGCCGGTGCTTATACGCACGCCGGACCAGAAATTGGAGTGGCTTCTACCAAGGCGTTTACGGCGCAGGTAACGGTGCTCACGCTGCTGGCTATGATTGTAGGTCACAAGCGCGGCACGCTTTCCGATACCAAGCTGCGTGAGCTCATGATGGAACTCAGCAACATTCCGGCAAAGGTGGAGAAGGCTCTCCTGCTTAACACCGAGATTGAGCAAATGGCTGAGATCTTCAAGGATGTTCCAAACTTCCTGTACCTCGGCCGGGGTTACAACTTCCCGGTTGCTCTGGAAGGCGCCCTGAAGCTGAAAGAGATCAGCTACATCCACGCTGAGGGGTATCCAGCAGCTGAGATGAAGCACGGCCCTATTGCCCTTATCGATGAGAATATGCCCGTAGTAGTTATTGCTACCAAGGACAGCTCTTACGAGAAGGTGGTAAGCAACATTCAGGAGGTGAAAGCCCGGAAGGGCCGCATTATTGCCATCGTAACTGAAGGTGATGATGTAATTCCGCAGATGGCCGAGTTTGTGATTGAAGTACCCGCTACGAGCGAAGTGCTGATGCCATTGGTATCAGTAGTTCCGCTGCAGTTGCTTTCGTATCACATTGCAGTTCTGCGTGGCTGCAACGTTGATCAGCCCCGTAACCTGGCAAAGTCAGTAACGGTAGAGTAATTAGCTGCTGTGCTATACAAGAAGCCGCTTCAGCAAACTGGAGCGGCTTTTTTGTTTCTAGGCCTATTCAATTGCAACCGCAAATTGCTGTTCACTTAAATACATAGTTTTTAGCAACGGGCAGGGCTTATAGCGGTCCTCATGAGTGTCTTGGTAGAGCGCTTCCAGTAGCTGATAGATGTGGCCTAGACCAATCTTATTGGCCCAGGTGAAGGGCCCCATCTCTAGGTCTAACCGTAGTTGCATTGTTCGTTCAAGATCGTTTATTGAAGCCGCTCCTGTCTGGAGAAGGTAGCAGGCCTCATTTATAAATAAGCACACCATACGCGGCGACAACAGGCCTACGCGGTCGGGGATGAGGCTGAAGCTGGTGCCTAGAGCGGCGCACAGTTCCTTAAGCGGCGCTGCATCCGCGGGGCGGAGTAGGCTTACCTCCAGATGCTCCCGGTTCAGTAAGGTTGGCAATGCACAAATTCCAAACGCAGCCCCAAAGGGCGGAGCCTCTTTATGGAAAAGCTGGGACAAGCTCTTGGTGGCGGTAGCATAGAATAACGGTTGCCGCGGCTGCTCGTAATGCAACTCTGGCCACTCCCGCAGATCAAACCCAACATCGGCCGCACCTAAGCGGGTTAGCAAGTCAGGAGCGGCGGCATCACAAAAATCGTAGCTGTGACCAAGGCCAAACTTGGCGCGCAGTTCGGCTTCTATGGCTTCGCCGCCAACGATGAACAGATGCATAATTTTTCCGCTTACTTTGGCCTAAGATAGATTTTCTCTCTTTGCATTTACTCCACCCGTATGGCAAACACTGTTGTTTATTCCGATCAAGCTCCTGCTCCCATTGGCCCTTACAGCCAGGCTATTCAAGCCGGTAATACTGTGTATGTTTCTGGCCAGATAGCCCTCGACTCGAATTCGGGTCAGCTCGTTGGCGAAGGTGATGTGGCCCAGGAAACCCATCAAGTGATGCGCAACATTCAAGCAGTACTGCAAGCCGCCGGCCTTACGCTGCGCAACGTGGTGAAGTGCAGCATCTTTGTGAAAGACCTTGGCAACTTCGGGCTCATCAACGAAATCTACGGCAGCTACTTTGAAGCCGACTACGCTCCAGCCCGTGAAACCGTAGAAGTAAGTCGCCTACCGAAGGACGTGCAGGTAGAAATTTCCTGCATCGCCGTTCAGTAAACACTTTGTAAAATGGGTGCAGTGGTGAAAGGTGAAGCTGCTTTTCATAGCTTTATCTTTCACCACTGCACCCATTAGTCATATGAGAGAATTAGGCATCTTCTTATTTGTGGCAGGCTTGATAGCTATGGTAGCGCCCTTGTTGCTGCCGAGTAATTTTCGGTTTCCCCTGCTAGATTGGATTCATACCTGGGGCAATACGGTGGCCTGGATTATCCGGATTGGCATTAGTCTGTTAGGCCTGGTGCTATGGCTGACGTTTAAGAACCGAGAATAGTGCGACGTTCAACTCGTAAACCGGCAAAGGCACTGCAAAAGCCCGGTTTTTTCCCGGCTGAGCAGGTAGTGCAACGAGCCCTTCCACCACACCTGGTAGGCCACCAGGAGTTCGAGCAATACCACTTCATCAACTTCGATCTGAGCCAAGCCAATTTAGCAGACCGTGTGTTCAGCGACTGCTTATTTGAGAACTGCAACTTGGCAGGTGCCAGTATCGGGAATGTAGCCTTACAAAATGTGGCCTTTGACGGTTGCAAGCTAATAGGCCTACAGTTTCACTCCTGCCGCGACTTTCTATTTGGTGTGCATTTCGACAAGTGCCAACTGGATTATGCGTCTTTTGCGGGCAAGATGATGCCGAACACCCGCTTTAACAATTGCTCTCTGCGGGAAGTGGAGTTTGGACGTGCTGATCTAACGCAGGCCGTATTTGCTGACTGTGAGCTGGAAGGCGCAGTTTTTCACCAAACCAACCTATCCGGCACTGACTTCACAACAGCGCGGCACGTGGTGCTGGACCCGGAAGTTAATGAGTTGAAGCAGGCCCGGTTTGCCTTAGCTACTCTGCCGGGGCTCCTGAGCAAGCATGAGCTGGTTATAGTATAGTGGCCTAGCGAGTAAGCCACTGGTGGGGTACCAAGCCGCTTACGCGTAGCGGGAACTTACGCTAGCTATGGAGTACTGTATTATATCCTTCTCCCTCCCCTGCTAATTGCCTACCTTTGCGGCGCGTTTCGGACTTGAACCGGCCGCAAATCTGCTGTTTGTATGGAAAGAGAAGTACGGGTACGCTTTGCACCCAGCCCCACCGGTCCGCTGCACATTGGCGGCGTGCGCACTGCGCTCTATAACTATCTGCTAGCCCGTAAGTTGGGCGGCAAAATGCTGCTGCGCATCGAGGATACCGACCAAAACCGCTTTGTACCCGGTGCCGAAGACTACATTCGGCAGAGCCTGGAGTGGTGCGGTATTGAGCTTGATGAGAGCCCCTGGAACGGCGGCCCCCACGCCCCCTACCGCCAAAGCGAGCGGAAACCCATGTACATGCAGTATGCGCAGCAGCTCATTGATAGCGGCCACGCCTACTATGCCTTTGATACTCCCGAGGAGTTGGACGCCATGCGTGCCCGCCTGACGGCCGCCAAAGTGCCCAACCCACAATACAACAGCATTACGCGGGCCCAAATGCGCAACTCCCTCACGCTGCCAGCCGAGGAAGTAAAGCAACTACTGGAAAGCGGGGAGCAGTACGTGATCCGTCTGAAGGTGCCCCGTAAAGAAGAAGTGCGTTTCAATGACCTCATCCGCGGGTGGGTAGTGGTACACTCCTCTTCTATTGACGACAAAGTGCTGATGAAGTCAGATGGTATGCCAACGTATCACTTGGCTAACATCGTGGACGACCACTTGATGGAAATTACCCACGTGATTCGGGGTGAGGAGTGGTTGCCCTCGGCGCCGCTGCACGTGCTCTTGTATCGCTACTTGGGCTGGGAAAGCACTATGCCCCAGTTTGCCCACTTGCCCCTGCTGCTCAAGCCCGATGGTACTGGTAAGCTCAGCAAGCGCGACGGCGACCGGTTAGGCTTCCCTGTGTTCCCGCTGGAGTGGCACGGTAAAGATGCCGAAACCGGTGAGCCTACCGTGAGCAGCGGCTACCGCGAGAGTGGTTACCTGCCCGATGCTTTCATCAACTTCTTGGCCTTCCTGGGCTGGAACCCCGGCACTCAGCAGGAGCTCTTTACCATGAAGGAGCTGATTGAAGCTTTCTCTATTGAGCGCGTTAGCAAGTCGCCGGCCCGCTTCGACCAGAACAAAGTACGCTGGTACAATGAGCAGTACCTGCGTGCCAAGCCCGACAGCGAGCTGGCCCAGTACCTGCTGGAAGCGCTACAAGCCCAAGGCCTGGAGGTGCCCGCCGACAAAGCCGAACAGATTGCGGCGTTAGTGAAAGAGCGTGCTACCTTCCCCGCCGACCTGGCCAAGGAGGCCCAGCTCTTCTTTGTGCGGCCTACAGCTTATGATGAGCAGGTAATCAGCAAGAAGTGGAACCCACAGGTAGCCGGCGCTCTGGCTGAGTTTGCCCGGGAGCTGCCTGCTATTACTGATGCCTCTCCTGATGCTATTAAAGCGCTGCTTACGCAGGTGCTAGAGCGCCAGGGTATCAAGATTGGGCAGGTATTGCAGGCGTTGCGCGTAGCCGTAACTGGTGCTGCCGCCGGCCCCGACCTCATGCACATCATGAGCATTCTGGGCACCCAGGAAACGGCTGAGCGTATTGAAGCAGCAGTTAGCCAGCTGCCCGCTTAACCTTACTGGCCTAAGAAGCCAATAGCTTTAAGCCCACCCAGCAAGATGTGCTGAGTGGGCTTTTTTGCACATGTGAGCCATTGGGACCAGACTTCTAGGCCACTACGTCAACCGCGGGTAAGGTCGCATCGTACTAGTTCTTTTAAGGCGACTGTTATCTGCTGGGTCGCTTGCTGTTGAACTGACTTTAGCCGCCCGTATTATGGCCAAAAAACCCGTTAACTCGAAGAAGAAAAAGAACGATCCGGAAAAGAAAGCCCGGGTACATAAAGAGCTAGAAGGCTTCGAAATCAAAGTAAACCCGCTGGGTGAAATCACCTCTAACTACTCCATCGAAGACATAAACCACTTCCTGAACCGCCATGTGCGCGACAAGAAGCTGGTGAACCGTGATGGGCAATTTGGGGAGAAAGACGAAGAAGATGATGATTTTGCGTTAGAGGGAGGCGTACAAGAGCCGGAAGAGTCTGATGAGGACTTTATGCTTCGTACTAGCAAGGAAGCCACAAAAAAGGGCCCTAAGGCTAATGCGGAGCCCGACGAAGACTTAGAGAAACTAAGCGAAGAAGACGAGTAATAGCTTTTGATATTGTTGGTAGCGCCCTGCGGCGTAGAGCACCTTGGTTTGACTCTCTCCGGTGAGTTGGGTAAGGCACTTTACGCCGCAAGGCGTTTTTACCTGCAGCTTTTGCTCTCCGTGGCTACCTCATGCGAGTTGAATCAATGCGGGTTTTACTATACTTGGGTTGTCTATTCACCACTTCCCTCTCGTTATGCAATCCCACGATGTTGACTACAAAATTCTAGGCCACGACATTCAGGTACTGGAAGTAGAGCTAGACCCGAATGAAACGGTAATTGCTGAAGCCGGCGCCATGGTATATATGGACGAGGCCATTGCCTTCGAAACCAAGATGGGCGATGGCTCTGAGCCTGACCAGGGATTTATGGGCAAGCTATTTTCGGCGGGTACGCGCCTGCTTACGGGGGAGTCGTTGTTTATGACACACTTCACCCACCGTGGTAGTTTCGGTAAAAGCCGGGTAGCTTTCTCAGCGCCATATCCAGGCACTATCATTCCGTTAGATCTGCGGACTCTGCCTCAAGGGCTAATTGTGCAGAAGGATGGGTTTCTGGCGGCTGCCCGGGGCACCAAGATGAGCATTCACTTCAACCAGAAGCTGGGCACAGGCCTATTTGCTGGGGAAGGTTTCATTCTGCAAAAGCTGACGGGTGACGGAAAAGCCTTTATTCACGCCGGGGGTACCATTATCGAGAAGCAGCTGAACAACGAGTTACTGCGCGTTGATACGGGCTGCGTTGTTGCCTTTGAGCCGAGTATTGACTTTAGCATTGCCCGCGCAGGCGGGCTCAAGTCAATGATCTTTGGTGGTGAGGGCCTGCTATTAGCAACCCTTCGTGGCACGGGTCGGGTGTGGCTCCAATCTATGCCGGTGAAAAAGCTGATTCAGGCCTTGGCGCCCAACGGAGGCAACAGCCGCAAGGAAAGCGGCAGCATACTAGGCAATGTGGTAGGTGGCATCTTCGACGAGTAATGACTTAGTTAAAGCCGCTCCTATAAAAACTCGCCCTGCTTGGAGATGTACCATTACATAAGCACAACTTCAAGCAGGGCGAGTACAATTATGGGGTGCGAGCAGTACCCCACTTGTTTGGTTACATAGCTAAGTTAGCCGCAATTATACCTAAGCTTAGTAATAGCGTCAGGCCCATAAGGCCCAGAAAGGCCATTATGGTGCGGTTGCTTAAGAGTGTGGGAGTTTCGGGGGAGCGGCGGCGCCTACGCCGAGCTGCCAAGGTGTGGGTAGAAGTTGTTGCAGTAGACACGCTCGTGAATTGAATGGGAAACAATTCACTAATATATTATTTTCCTGATCTAGCAATAAATCCTATTTAATTTTTTTGGTGCGCTTTAAAACGCGCCAATTTAAGAGGCCTCCGTATTAGCGCATTTTGCCTTGTAACTGGCCTTTTACATAGTACTCAGAAGCCTGAAGATGGCCTGACTCAGAGTACCGTTTCCACTCCCCAAACCAGTAGAACTGGGCCCCATCGGGCCGGAGTACATACTTTGCCTTACCCTCCCGAGCGATTTGCCCAGTAGCGTAATAATAGGTTATAGCCAGTTGCTGGGGAGGCACACGCAAAAAACGCTCTTTGCGTTCAAGCTGCTGAGCTGGATTGTAGTAACGCCAGAGGCCTACGGGCCGCCCATGCCGGTAACGCCCTTGGTTAGCTAACTGCTTCTCGGCGACATCAAAGTATTCTTGCCAACGCCCATGGCGTTGCCCTTTAGCATCATGGTGGTTGTGGGCGTGGCTCAGCGGCCAAGAGGCGCACGAAGTAAGAAGATCACTCAAGACAAGCAGCACCCCCCTGCCCCTGCTGTGACAAACCGTTGAGTAAAGCTTACGGGGTAATTCTTCCAGTAGCATCATACAATTGAGTCATATTGATGATAGCGGAAGGTATAACTAATTATTTAGTTCTAACAGAATCTCCTCCATGAACTCTCGTGAGTTACTGAGGCGTGGTACTTTGTGCTGCCCCCCAAGCTTTCCTTTGTGGGCCAGCCACCGCTCAAACGTACCGGCTGGGGCAATAGTCAGGTATGGGGGCGTGAGGGCAATATCGCGGTGCCGTTTGGCATCGTAGTCGGAGTTGAGCTGGCGAAGGGTTTGATCCAGAATTTCGGCGAAATGGGTAGCATCGGTGGGAGCTTGCACAAACTCCAGCACCCACTGGTGGCCGCCGCGGGAAGTACCATTATCAGCTGCGAAATAGATGGGCGCCGCCGTAAAGTCGCGGATGGTAGCGCCCGTGGCCTGGCAGGCAGCAGCAACGGCGGCTTCGGCATTTTCTACCACAACCTCTTCCCCGAAGGCGTTTAAGAAGTGCTTCGTTCGGCCCGAAATCCGGATGCGGTAGGGCGCCAGACTGGTGAAGCGTACCGTGTCGCCGATTTTGTAGCGCCACAGGCCCGCGTTGGTGCTGATGATGACGGCGTAGCTGCGGCCAAGCTCTACGTCTTCTAGGCCTATGGCTTGCGGCTCGGGCTCATTCCACTGATCGGCGGGCAGAAACTCGTAATAAATCCCGTGGTTAAGCAGCAGGAGCATGTCCTCGGAGTTAGGCTCATCCTGGAACGCTAGGTAGCCTTCAGAAGCATTATAGATTTCAAGGTAGTGCATTTGCTCTCCCGGAATCATCTGCCGGAACAGCTCACGATACGGCCCGAAGGCAACGGCGCCGTGCAGGAAGAGGCCCAGGTTGGGCCACACTTCGCGTATGTTCTGCGCGCCGGCCAGCTCTACTACCCTTCTGATCAGCACAATCATCCAGGTGGGTACGCCGGCCAGCGTACGCACATCTACATGGCGCACGTGCTGGGCAATGCGCTCAATCTTCTCTTCCCACTCGTCAAGCAGAGCCAACTCCAAAGGTGGGGTGCGCACAAACTCAGCCCAGGCGGGCAGGTTCTGCATGATAAGTGCCGAGACGTCGCCTATCCGGGAGCCAGAGCCTTGTGCTCGGAAGGGGTTGGGCTGATGCGTACCGCCGAGAGAGAGGGTTTTGCCCCCGAAAATATCTACCCCCGGGTACAATGATGTAGCCACCGCCGACATATCCCGACCGGCGCGGTAATGCCCATCCTGCAACGACTCGCGCGTGACGGGAATGTACTTGCTGCGGGCATTTGTGGTGCCGCTACTCTTGGCAAACCACTGCACTGTGCCAGGCCACAATACATCCGCTTCTCCCTGCAGTACACGCTCCAGGTGCGGATACAAGTCTTCGTAGCTGCTAACGGGCACGCGCTGGGCAAACTCCCGCACCGAAGGTGCCTCTGCGTAGCCATACCGCTGGCCCCACTCTGTGTCGCGGGCGGTGCGCAGCAGGCTTGTCAGCAGGGCTTGCTGCACCTCATGCGGGTGCTGGCGGAAGTGTTCAATATCATCCAGGCGGCGCTGCACGGCCCACGTAAGAACGGTACTAATCACAGCGGCGGGAATAGGTAGGACATAGGAAGGAGGGCGAGAGTAGGGTTCTCTACCGCAGGTAGGGGCAGAAAGTTACTATAAATGCCATAGGCCTAGAACAGACGTTCCGGGCGGAACAAGCCATGTGGGTGACTACTAGTGAGTGGCTCCACTTGCTCGTTTCGTCCGGAACAATCGTTCTAGGCCTATAAGCAACCCTAAATCTTGCGCTTCAGCTCAAAATGTTTGCCCAGATATACTCGGCGTACCATCTCATCGGCGGCCAGCTCCTCGGCCGTGCCTGCTTTTAGAAGTTTGCCCTCGAAGAGCAGGTACGCCCGGTCTACGATGCTAAGCGTCTCGTTCACGTTGTGGTCGGTGATAAGGATACCGATGTTCTTGTGCTTGAGCTTGGCCACAATGCCCTGGATTTCCTCCACGGCAATGGGGTCAACGCCAGCAAAGGGTTCATCTAAGAGCACAAATTTGGGGTCTACGGCCAGGGCACGGGCAATTTCAGTGCGCCGCCGCTCACCTCCTGAGAGCACCCGGCCCAGGTTTTTGCGCACGTGGGTCAGGCTAAACTCGTTGAGCAGCTCTTCGGTTTTATCGCGCTGGGCCTGCTTTGAGAGGTCTGTCATTTCCAGCACTGAGAGGATGTTTTCCTCTACGCTTAGGTCACGAAACACGCTGGCCTCCTGAGCCAGGTAGCCAATGCCTAAACGAGCCCGCTTATAGATGGGCAGATGGGTAATTTCCTGGTCATCAAGAAAAATCCGGCCCTCGTTGGGCTTCACCATACCCACCGTCATGTAGAACGATGTGGTTTTACCGGCCCCGTTGGGCCCCAATAGGCCTACGATTTCGCCCTGCTCTACGTGCAGCGACATATCGTTCACCACTGTGCGCGACTTGTATTTCTTAACCAGGTGTTCGGCTCGTAAAATCATCGTAGCGCAAAGATAAATGAGGTGATGAGGTGAGTAGCGAAGAGGTGACGTAGTAACTAGACGAGGGGGGTAAAAAGCGACGCCTGTACCACTTCTCACCTTATCACTTCATCACTGCCTTACTTCATTACCCTTTCAATAACCCGTCCTGCAGGGCTTGCTGGGTGGGTGTGGGGGTTGGAACGGCTTCTACTATGTTTTTCACCTCCACATCAAACTCGCGCGGAGTGGCCTGTCGCTCTTGCTCAGGGCCGCTGGCGCCACTGCGAAATTTCACTCGCACTGGCTCAGCCGTTTTAGGCTCCACCAAGGGGCGCAGCAGCTTCTCGGCGGTTTGCATGTTTACGGCCTGCCCGTTTACGGCTACTATTACGTCACCTTCTTTCAGGCCAAAGGCATTTTCGTCGGCCTTGGTCTTCATGGCCCGGAACTGGTCTTTTTCCTGATCGTACCCGAAGCCAATGTTGCCGAAGGCTTTCACCTTGGCCTGGCCTACGGGGGCGTATACCCAGCCAATTTTACCAAGATACTCCGTGAGCGGCAGCGGTTCGGCGCCTATCACGTAGCGGTCAAAGAACTGCTGCACCTGCGGGTTGGTGAGGGCTACTACCTCCGGAATAAGCTGGCTGTCCTCAAAAGAACGGTCGGGGCCGTATTTTTCGCGCAGGGCCAGCAGTACGTCGCGCAGGGTCTGGCGGCCCTGGCTAAGCTCCCGGATGCGGATATCCAGCAGTAGGCCTATTAGGGCACCCTTCTCATACACGTTGTTGTACATGTCTTTGTAGGGCGTCTCCAGAATCTTGCGGCTCATTTCCGTGAACGACACATCCTGGAATTTCTGAGCCTTGTCAATTTTGTCCTTCATCCGCTCCCGGAACTCGTCGGGCGTAATCAAGCCCCCGCGCACCTGTACCAGCTGCGACACGTACTCCGTCACGCCCTCATACAGCCACAGGTGCTGCGACATTTTGGGGTTCTGGAAGTCAAACTCTCCAATTTCCTTGCTGTGGATGTTGAGGGGAGCTAGCATGTGCAGAAACTCATGCGAGGCCACTTCCAGCACCATGCTCCGCATACGGTCCGGGTCCGGAATCTCGGGCAAGAAGTAGAGCGAGGAATAGCTGTGCTCCATGGCCCCGTAGCCACCGTTTTTGCTGTTTAGCGGGGAGTTGAGGCCGGGGAAATACATCAGAAACTGGTACTTCGGCACCGGCATCTTGCCAAAAAACTTGGTCAGCGCCTCCGACATGGGCCGTAGCATTTCGCTCACCTGCGCGGCCTTCACTAGGCCACCCTCTGACAGCACAGCCACCGAAATGCGGGCACCGCCCGTGCTAAAGCTGGCCGTATCGGGCTTGTTGTAGAGCACCGGGCCGTCGGCTAAGGTCACGTAGCTGTTAGCCGTAAATACGTCCTTGGTGGGCGACTCGTGTCGCACATCAAGGGCAGAAGCGCCGTAGAAATCAGCGGGCTTTTGCACGCTTACCTGGTAGGGCTGCATCTTGTAGCCCTCCAGGTAGCCATAAAAACCATAGTGGTTAATGGTCACGTTGCGGCCGGCATCAATGTTAGTGCCGCCGGGCTGGAAGATGAAGGAATCGTCTTGCTTGGCGTCCCAGGTATCATCTACCAAGTACTCCAGGCGCACCAGGTTCTTAGCGTTATCGATGACGAAGAGGTTGGGGCCATTATTCTTCACCTTGAGCTGCTTGCCCTTGCTATCGAAGGCCTTGAAGCTGGTAACAAAGCGGCCATAATCCTTCTTGGAGTACGAGCCGGGCACCACCGAAGGCATCACGTAGGTAACCTGCGCCTCTTTCACCGGCGGCGTATTCACGACCACCTTCACGCGGTCGTTCTGAATATTCTGAAGGTCGAGAGAAATCTGATAACCGGCTGGCTGCTGGGCCTGCGCCGTACTAGCCACGGCCAAGCCTAGCCCCAAGGCCAGATAGAACGTTTTCATCAAGTAGTTGTAGGTAATGAATGAGGAGCTATAACGCCTAGTGCAAGGTACACATTGTGGCTGGCTAGTGGCCTGGCGGGCTTTCCAGACTTTCGCTGCTCTTGGGTGTGGTAGTTTATGCTAGCTTGTTGTCTGGCAACTCAAAGCCGGCGCAACTCATCAGGTAACCGCTATGAATTACAGGAAAATCAGTCGCGCCGTATTAGCCTTCTTATTCATTGGTGCGGGGGTTCTGCACTTTGTTAACCCCGCTCCTTTTGCACGCATTGTGCCTCCTTATTTGCCAGCCCCTCTCTTACTCGTGTATGTGAGCGGCCTGGCAGAACTGGCCGGTGGCCTAGGCCTCTTATTGCCCGCTACGCGGCGGGTAGCTGGTTACGGACTTATTGCCCTGCTAATAGCTGTATTTCCGGCCAACGTTTACATGCTGCAGGCACAAGGAGCGGGCATGGCGGTGCCCGTATGGGCCCTATGGGTGCGGCTACCACTGCAGCTAGTACTGCTTGCGTGGGTGTGGTGGAGTACTCGGCCAACCTTGCGCCGTTGAGCTAGGCCGCAACAGCCTCTACTCCCAACGAATGTCTTTTACCCTGAGCTGCAGCGTTTTTACGCCGCGGTACTCATTCATTTCCACGGTGTAGCACACGCTAAATGGCTGGCCCCGCTGGATTTCCTCTAAGTACTCGCCCAGCCCAAAACCAATGGCATCCACGGTGTGACGGCCATCCTGGGTGAGCGTGAGCTTGAGGTGAGAGTTACCCACAATACGAGCTGAGTCAGGCGTCACATACACCTTCTCCGACTCAAATACTGGGTTGGAATTACCGGGGCCGAAGGGCTCCATCTGCCGGAGCAAATTGAAGAAGCTGGGGGTAATGTCGCTGAGCTGTATCTTCTGGTCAATTTCTACCGGCGGAATCATCTGCTCGGGCAGAATGCGGCCGGCCACAATACGCTCAAACTTCTCGCGGAAGGCCGGCACATTCTCTACAGGCAGCGTGAGGCCGGCGGCGTACATGTGCCCTCCAAACTGATCAAGCAGCTCAGAGCACTCTTCAATGGCTTGGTGCACATCAAAGCCAATTACTGAGCGGGCCGAGCCAGTGGCTTTGCCGTTGCTCTCCGTCAGGATGATGGTAGGGCGGTAATACTTATCCAGGCAGCGCGAGGCCACAATACCTACCACGCCCTTGTGCCAGTCCTGCTTAAACAGCACGGTGGTACTGGCGGTGCGCAGCATGGCATCCTGTTCAATCATCTCCAGCGCCTCTTTGGTGATGCTGGTATCAAAGCCGCGGCGCTCTTGGTTGGTTTTGTCTACCACGCCTGCTTTTTCCTTGGCTTCCTCGGTGCTCTCAGCCAGCAGCATGGCCACCGAGCGCTTGGCGTCGCCCATGCGACCGGCAGCATTAATGCGCGGCGAAAAGCCGAATACCAAGCTGCTGATGTTGAGCTCAGCGTTCTGAATACCAGCCAACTCCCGCAAGGCGTCCAGCCCGGCCCGCTGAGGGTGTAGGCGGTCATTGAGCAGGCGCAGGCCGTGGTAGGCCAGGGTACGATTCTCCCCCACAATGGGCACAATGTCGGCGGCAATACTTACCGCTACCAAGTCTAGCAGCTCATGCAGCGGCTCTTCCGGGAACCCTTGGTTTTGGGTGAACGCCTGCATCAGCTTGAAACCCACGCCGCACCCCGATAGCTCTTTGAACGGATACGGGCAGTCGGCACGCTTGGGGTCCAGCACGGCTACGGCAGCGGGCAGCTCAGTGCCAGGTAAGTGGTGGTCGCAGATGATAAAATCAACACCCCGCTGGTTGGCGTAGGCCACCTTCTCCACGGCTTTCACGCCGCAATCGAGGGCAATAATCAGTTCGTAGTCATGGTCGGCGGCAAAATCAATACCGGCATCTGATACGCCATACCCTTCCTTGTAACGGTCAGGAATGTAGTAGTCAATACGCTCTGGCCCGAAGAAGGAGCGCAGGTAGCTGTATACTAGTGCTACTGAGGTGGTACCATCTACGTCGTAGTCGCCAAAAACCAGCACCTTCTCCCCCATATGCAGGGCCCGCACAAGGCGGTCAACGGCGCGGTCCATGTCGCGCATCAGTAGGGGGTCGGGCAGGGAGTCGAGAGACGGGCGGAAGTAAGCGCGGGCCTCCTCAAACGTACACACCTTACGCTGACACAGCAGGGAAATGATAGCCTCGTTGACGCGGAGAGCGTCGGCCAGGTGCCGGACTTTATCGGGGTCGGGCGCGGGCTTGCGAATCCATCTTTTTTCCATATTCTGCCGAGAGCCAACTGAGGGCTGTATCTTCAAAAGTACAAAGAAAAACGGCGCCTGCCGCGCCTATTTCTCTCTGCGAAATCTAGTTTCCGTAATTTCGCCGCTGCTAATTGCCTCTATCTCATCATGAAGAAACTCCACGAATTCTTTCAGCAATACCGCCAGTATATCCTCACTGACGGGCTGATGTATCTGGCGTTCTTCGTGATTTTAGGCCTGATGTTCCTGTTCTTTTCGTAAGCCGCTTTTGTCAGTGCGAGCAACGCGGTAAATCTGGGCAGTGACCTAGCTGCTAACCCAGAACCCTCGCCTCATTTGCAATAAGCAGGGATGAAGTGGCCTAGAGGGCGTCGCCGCGCAGCTTACGGAAGCGCTTGCGGGCCTCAGCCACATAGATGCTGCCGGGGAATTTCACCAACACCTGGTTGTAGAGCTGCTGGGCCTTCTCCCGGTCCTGCACATTATCCTCCAGAATACTAGCCGCCAAGAACAGAGCGTCATCGCTGAGCACATCATTCTTAGGGTTGGCGGTAATCTTCTCCAGGGTAGCCAGGGCGCCAGGATAGTCGCCGGTGCGGCGCTGCAGCTGGGCCTTCAGATACCACGATTCATCCTGCAGTGCGTGACCTGGATACTTCTGCAGCAGCGCATCAAGACCACGGAGGGCCTCCGGAATCTTGTTCTGAAATACCAGCTGCTCTACAGAAGCATAGTCACGCAGAGCCACGCCGGCGGTGTCCATAGCCGTATTATCCGTAATGAGCAGGCTGAGCTGCATAGCATCATTGGCAATTTCGCGACTGGTGGCCTGCTTTAGAATATCAAGATGGCTTTGAGCCAGCTTAAAGTCTCCGGCAAAGTAGCTTAGGCGAGCATTGCGCAACTTGGCATCATAGCCCAGCGGCGTATCCTTGTGCGACTTCTCTACCTGCGAGTAGAGCAGCGTAGCCTCCCAGGGCTCTCCCTGCAGCAGGAAGATATCGGCTAGGTCTATTTTGGCCTGATCTACCACATCCAGACTGGCCCGGGGCATGTTAATCACCTCGTTAAGAAGCTCGATTGCCTTCGGTTTCTGATCTAGTTGAAAGGCCAGTAAGGAGGCCATACTGCGCAGCACAGGGGCCGTTTCGGGAGTGCGGCCCAGGTCGGTGAGTACCTGCTGGTACTCTTGCAGCAGGCTCTGCAGCTGGGCCTGATTAATGGGGTACGTGTTGCGAACCTGCTCTTCCCGGGTTTGCACGAGGCGCTGGCGGGCAATAGCATACCACGGCGGCGCCTTATACTCCTGCACCACATACTCGTAGCCCTGAATAGCGCTTTCGTAGTCTTTGTTGCGGCGGGCAATTTCGGCCACGTCCAGCACACGCTGGCCATCGGTGTGGCTGCGGCGGTCCAAGGCTTTGGCTTGTACCAGAGCCCCTGTGAAGTCGTGGCGCTGCACCTGCAGCCACAGCAGCAACTCGCTGTACACGGTACGGTCGGGGTTTTTCTGCACTAGGCCTAGCAACTCCTTTTCCAGGGCCGCAAAGTCTTTGTCATCCTGAATACTGTTCTGGAGCATGTTGCGCACGAAGGGCAACTGCCGCTCATCATCCTGCACTAGGCGCAGGGTTTCCACCATAACCTTGCTCTGCTGGCCGGCTTGGGTGTAAAGCTGAATGAGCTGGGGGGCATATTCCGTTTCGTTGTTAGCTAGCTCGCGGCCGCGCAGGTAGGCGCGCACTGCCCACTCCGGCTGACTGGCTCGCTGAAACTCCGCCGCCACTGGCACTACCTGCGCGGTAGTCAACTGGCCTACCACCCGCTCAAACTGCTTCTGGCTGGCGGCTTCATCCCCGGCTTTCATATATCCCAGGCCCAGCGCCACGCCCAGCAACGGGTCGTCGGGGCGCTGGCGCTGGGCGCGCTTAATTAGCTTCTCGGCATCCTTATAGCGCTTCAATGCCTGCAGCGAGGACAGGTAGTCGGGCAGCACGTTAGCGGCCGTCTGCTCATCGTTGCGTAGCCGCCCGAACAGGTATACCGCTTTCTCATTTTCCCCTTTGCGCACATACTCGCGGGCCAGGCTAATGGCACTTCCCTCCGGCTCCTGCTGAGCGTGCAACGGAGCGGCGGCGGTTAAGAGAACAACGGAAAGCAGAACAGGACGAAGGCAGCGCATACAAAGAAGATATTCAGCAGCAACGGGCCGCAGCCCAGATTCATTTCAAGATACGCAGGAAATCTATGGGGCTTGGTTACAAAACCTCCTCCCCCTGGCTGGTTCAGCCCGGCCTCTGATCCACAACAACGGGCCAGGCCAATCAATAGCTGCATCAGGCGCACAGGCATGGTACCCCACGCATAAAAAAAGAGCCGCACCTTCTGGTGCGGCCCTTTTGCTTATCCAGGCTTGACTTAAAGAGTGGCCTAGAAGAATTTGGTGCGGTTGTCTTTCACGTTGGCGTGAGCCTTCACAGCCTCATAGATCAAGCCATCTGCCCGAGCGGTGCGCTGAGCCGTCAGCTGCTGACGAACTGCTTTCACATCGGTATTGGTGGTTGGCTTCTGCACGCTCACGGGCTCTACAATGAGTACCCCCTGCTCGCCCTGGAAAGGAGCCGATTTCTGGCCGGGCTTCAGGCCGAAGGCTTTACCTACTGCCAGGGGCTCGTTGCCGAGGCCGGGCAATAGACCCGTTCCCAGCGTTACGTTATCGGCGGTTTTTACCTGGGCATTGCTGCCGTAGGCCTGAGCAATTTGCTCCAGTGTGCCCTTCGAAGCATTCAGCTTCTTAATGATCTGCTCGGCCTTGAGGTCGTTGCGCACTAGCGCCGATACTTCAGGTTTTACGCTGGCAACGTCGGCGGTGCCTTTGTTACGCTCACCGGTTAATACGGCAATTACGTACTGGTCACCGATTTCGAACACCTCCGATACGTCGCCGATTTTGGTTTCAGCGCCACCCTCGGGGTTCACACCGTAGGCCCAACGTACCAGCTGACGAGCACCCTGTAGGTTGTTCACTGACTGGTCGCCGCGGCCGATGCCTTTGGCCTCAACTTTCTGCACGCTCTTGTCTTTGGCAACTGCATCACGGAACGACTTGATATCGGCCGCTTCCCCTTTCAGCTGCTGCGCCTTCTGGTAAGCGGCGTCACGTGTAGCGTCGGTGGGCTGAATGGACTTCTGCACGGCAGCCACTTGGTAGGTCTGCGTGGTTTTAGGAGCCGTGATCTTGATGATGTGGTAGCCGAACGAGGTCTTTACCGGAGCGGGCAGCAGGCCCGTTGAAGTAGCGCCAAATACGGCCTTCTCAAACTCAGGCACCATGCGGCCTTCCTGGAACCAGCCCAGGTCGCCGCCGGTAGCGGTGGTGCCATCGGTACCGTACTGGCGAGCCATGGCGGCAAAGTCAGCACCTCCTTTGATTTTGTTCAGAATATCGGTGGCTTTGGCTTTGGCAGCAGCATCAGCCTCGGGCGTAGTACCCTCGGGCTTGATGAGGATGTGGCTGGCGCGGGCAGCGGCCTGCGCCCCTGCTTTTTGATTCATAACCTTGAACAGCGAATAGGTGCCATTCTCAGCGAAGGGGCCATATACTTTACCTACCTGCAGAGGCAGCTGGTTGCGCAGCTTCTCGGGCATATCGGCCGGTGAGAGGTAAGCACCATTGAAGGGCTGGTCAGAGTTCAGCTTAACGAATAGCGAGTCATTAGGAGCCGTAGTGAACTGGGTAGCCAGCTCATCGATGTTTTTGCGTACGGCGGCGCTGTCCTCTACTGAAGCGGAAACGGGAATGGTTACGTACTCAATGTCGCGGCCATCCTCCACTTTGTAGCGGCCTTTGTTTTTGTCGATGTAGGCCTGAATTTGCTCATCAGTCACTTTCACGCTCGAGTCCGAAACGGTGAAGTACGGCACCAGCAGGTAACGCAGGCTAGCCTTAGTGTTCTGAGCCTCATCAAAGCGCTTGGCTTCGGCGGAGGTTACGTAGGTGCTCTGCTTGATCAGGTTATTATACTTGATAGCCAGACGCTCGGGGCTCAGGTTGGCTTCAAACGAGCGGAAGGCATCCTGGTTCTGGGGGGGCATCTTGTCGAGGTTGCGCAGGTACTCGATAACCTTCATCCGATCAAACTGACCAGTCTGCGGATCGGTGAAAGCCTGACGAATGCTGGGGTGAGGATTTTCGCCCTGCACCATATCGGTGAGTTCCTCATCTGAAACCTTCAGGCCTAGCTTATCAAACTCTTTCTGAAAGGCAATCCGGTACAGGATCTGGTTCCAAGCCTGGTCCCGCAGGTAGCCCATGGCATTTTCGTCGGGCTGGCGGCCTTGCTGGGCAATGAACCCCTGCTTGGCCTGCTCCAAGGCAGCATTGAAGTCTTCGTACTCCACCTTCTCACCGGCTACTTCGCCTACTACGCGGTCATTGCCACCAAAAAGACTGTTGCGACCATAAAGGAAGTCTCCCCCCAGCATGAAGAGCAGTAGGCCAATGATAATGGCCCCGACTGCCCAGCCCGATTTTTCGCGAATCGTGTTAATTAATGCCATTTACTTGAAAAAAAGCACAGGTAGAAAGGTGATTGAGGTGCAAAATAACCAGAATACCGCGGACATTCAAAGCTGAGCTCCGAACGAGTGGCCTGGCGAAGCCCCGAAACGGAAGCCACTGAGAAGCAGACAAGAAGAATCTGGAAATAATTGCCGGTTCAGGCAAATCAAACGACCTCATTTCGCTGGTTAGCAGAGGCTCCAACGCAATGAGGTCGTTTGTTGGTTAAAGGCAGCCGGGTGCCACCCCCGCTATTTTTTATTTTTCTTTTTTGACTTTGCCTCAGCCTTTGCTGCTGCTTTAGCGGCGGCTTCGGCTTCGGCTTCGGCTACTGCCTCTTTGTGCCGTTGCTTAAGGTAGCGGTAGTAAATAATGGCCCCGAAGGAAATCATGTAGAGCCAGTAGTTGTGATACAGCCCATCCATCTTCCCTTCTACCAGTGTTTGGTAGGTGGCTATTACGAAGGTAAAGATGGCCACCGTAAACAGTAGCGTACGCTCAATGCCGGGGTCCCAGAAACGTTTCATGCAGCAGAGTTAACGGTTTGATTCAGGGGCTTTGGTAGCCGGGGCAGTTGCGGTAGGGTCAACGGCAAATACCCCCGTAGGAGTCATGATAGTGTAGCGTGAAAAATCCTGGTTGGCAGTCAGGCCGCGGCCAGTAAGCCTTTCTGTGGGCGTCGTAACGCGCACTTCCGTTTCTTTCTCCGTGTAAATCAGTGCTCTGTTTTTGTCGTAGAACGCTTCTTCGGTGTTCATCCGCTGCTGCTTCTCTACGTTGGTGACCTGCACATCACCCCGCACGATGTAGAGGTTTTTGGTTTTATCCAGCTTGCCGTAGTTGCCCTTGATGGTGTTTACTACTGTGCTGCCATCCTTAGCGAGAAAAGTGAGGTTTACCCCTTTAGGATACACCTGGTCGCCATTCTCAAAAATCTGCTCCAGCGGGGCCTTCAGCCGCAGGCGCAGTTGGGCTGAGTCGCTCATGAGGGTGAGCACGTTGGTTGTTTCCAACATGGGCCCTTCATACTTGACCTTTTTCTTCTGAATTTCCTCCTCCTGCTTCTGACAGCTCATCAGTCCGCCAACTACCAGACTGTAGGCCAGTAGTTGTTTTCCCAGCCGTTTCATACCTCGGTTACTCAATCTTGCGCTTCAGGAACCAGCGGTTGTTGAGCGTTACGCCCAACTGCATCTTCACGTAGTTTTCCTTTACGTTACGCTCTACGTTGCCATCGGCCAGCGTACGAGAGTCGGTGTTGCCGCGCTGCCCATACTGGAAGCCCAGACTGATAGTTGTAGCCTCAAGCGGAGTGGCAGTAGGCAGCGGTAAGGCAAACCCCCAGCTCACGGAACGATCATAGAGTGTTTTGCCACCGGGCCGGTAAGGCAGTTGAGCCATGTTCAGGCCCATGCGGTAGGTTACCCGGCTAAAGTAATTGTCTACCGCGGTGGCATCGGGGGTTAGCTCACCGCCCAGGCCTACCCGGTAGGTGTCGCTGAGCAGCACGCCCGAAGAGCCGCCGGCCTCGTTGAAGGCCCGGAACTTCGACCACTCCTGCCGTGAGCCATCGAGGTTCACGCTCCAATTTTTGTTGTTGTCGAGGCTGATGCCTACCTGCGTTAGAGCAGGCACGGTAGCTTTGCCCTTCTTTTCGGTCTCAACCTGCAGCGAAGAAACCGCCACTCCTTCTATGGTCTCACGGTTCAGCGAAATAGTCCGCTCGCCATCGATGTTAGACTGGAAGCTATATACCCCACCTAAGTTGAAATTCACTTTATCCGTAATCTTGCCCCGGTAGTGCGCCGCCCCCCGAAACGTAAAGTCGGAGTAATGCACATGCTGCAGATAAATGTTGCGGTCGGTGTTTGAGGTAGTAGAAGTTGAGCTAAGGATTACGGTGCCTGCCTGCTGATCAATGCTGCCAAAAACATAGCCTGCTGAGGCCCCCAGGGTAAGCCCCTTGGCAATCTTAACCGCGTGGCTGGTATATGCTTCTGCCAGGCCACCGCTGCCCTTGTACTGGTTCTGCGCTAATGCAGTCGGCTCACCCTCTACCGTGGCCGTAGTGTTCGATTCGTAATCAACGGTGCTGTAGGGTTTGAGGCCTACAGCACCAGCCCACCGGCTGTTAATTGGTAGTGATAATGCCAGGTAGCCTAAGTTGGCAGAGCCTGTTCGCTGGGAGCTAACTGCGTTGCGCAGGGTTTTTACCTGAGCCGAGTAGCCTGCCTCAAACGTAGTACGAGAAGTATAGAACAGCAGGGCTGGGTTTAGCTCGTTGACGTTAACATTGTTGGGAGCGGCAATACCTACTCCGCCCATGCTCAGCTGCCGGACGCCGCCCAGGTTGCTGTTCGCATCGCCGAGGCCGAGGCGTGAATACGGCGAGTTCCCGAGGCCCTGCCCGTGTACCGACGAAGCTGCCAGGAGGCCGAGCAGCGAAAGACCACCAGCGAGGCCGGCGAAATTAGGTTGAGACATGGTGTACTAAAATTCGGTGAAGCCCCATTAGCACGAGCTCCGGTATGACAAAGATAGAGCCTTTCAGCCGGGCATGGAAAAAAGCCGCATCGCCCCCGGCCAAGACCACCGCCAGGCCCGGGTAGTGAGCTCGATATTCCTCCACCATTCCCCTGACTTCTGCCGCCGCGCCGTTCAGCACGCCGCTTCGTATCGCCGACAAAGTGTCGTCGCCGGTGAGGGTAATAGGTAATGTAGGGTCAGCGGGCCGCTCTACTAACGGCAGGCGGCCGGTAAACGTGTGCAAGGCCTGAAACCGCATGGCCAAACCCGGCGAGATGCTTCCACCCCGGAAAATACCCGCCGCTTCCACTAAGTCGCACTTAATGGCGGTGCCAGCATCCACAATGAGCACGTTGCGGCCTGGTAACAGCCACGCCGCGCCTACGGCCGCCGCCAGCCGGTCGGCGCCCAGCGTCTGCGGCGTGGCATACCCATTCTGGATGGGAAGCGGGGTGGTAGCCGGGAGAAACTCCAGTGCTAGGCCAGGTAGCAATGCTTGCAACTCAGCTGCCCAAGCAGCAGTAGGTTCTGCCACCGAGGCCACAATGGCGTGTTCGGGCTGCAAACGCTTAAGTGCTGCCCGCACCTGATCTGGCGTTTGATGCGTGGCCGTTTCCACCAGCACATCCTCCTGGAAGCATCCATACTTCACAGCCGTGTTGCCAATATCTAGGGAAAAGGTACGCAAGGAGGAGTGGTGTGGGTTGGATTAGGCTAATTCACAAAAATGGTGAAGCTATGATGCACGGCAGGAGAAAGGTGGCGTTCAGGCTGAACTACAACTTCTCTCCTACCATACTTCACAACTTCACCATTTAGAGCCACCCGCTGAGCGGGTGGTTGCGTGCTTACATAAAATACTTCAGACGAATTACTTCTTTCTCAGAAAGGAAGCGCCATTTACCACGGGGCAGGTCTTTCTTGGTCAGGCCAGCGTACTGCACCCGGTCCAGAGAAACTACATCGTATCCTAAGTGCTCAAAGATGCGGCGCACAATGCGGTTCCGGCCAATGTGGATTTCAATGCCCACGAAGTGTGGATTGCCGGCTACTACAGCTACGTCATCTACCTCTACTCTCCCATCTTCCAGCTCCAAGCCAGCAGCAATCTGCCCAAGGTGCTCTTCGGTCAAAGGCTTATCGAGCTCTACCTGGTAAATTTTCTTGTTGCGGTGCGATGGGTGCGAAAGCTTCTGCGCCACCTCACCATCATTGGTGAAGAGGATCAGGCCCGTGGTGTTGCGGTCAAGGCGGCCTACGGGGAAAATACGCTCTTTGGAAGCACCTGCCACCAGCTCCATCACCGTCCGGCGGCCTTCTGGATCCTCCGTGGTGGTGATAAAGTCTTTGGGCTTATTGAGCAGCACGTATACCAATTTCTCACGGTTGAGGTTGGTCTTGCCATACTGCACCGTATCGGTGGGCTTCACTTTGTAACCCATCTCGGTTATTACTTCTCCGTTCACTTTAATCTCACCGGCTGCAATCAGCGAGTCGGCTTCCCGGCGCGAGCAGATGCCTGCATTGGCGATGTAGCGGTTCAGGCGCGTCTCATCATTCTGCGAGTCGTCCTCTTCCCGACGGCGCTTGTTGCCGCGGGTTTTGTCTTCCTCATAGAACTTCAGATTCTTATAGTCGGGAGCCTGGCCGGCTACCTCTCCCCACTTGCGCTTGCCAGCCTGGTTCGAGTCTAACTCGCGGCCGGTACGCTTGTTGGTCGTGCGCTCCGAACGGTCGCCATAAGGCCGGGCTGGGCGTTCTTCCCGACGGTCGTTGAAACGCTTCTCACCGGCCCCGCGGTTGTCCCGGTCACCGAAGCTACCTGGCCTAGCGGGCCGTTCATCGCGGCGGTCAGCGTTGAAGCTGCTGGGGCGGGCGGTGCGCTTCTCTCCGAAGCTGCCACCACCAAAGCCACCTTCTTTCCGCTCACCGTAAGGGCGCTGGCTAAAGCCGCCCTCGCGGCGCGGCTCCGAGCGCTCTTCCCGCGGAGCAAAGCCTTCGCGGCGGGGTGCCCGCTCTTCCGAGTCTAGCTCATCGGGGCGGCCACGGAAATCGAACGGACGAGCAGGACGTATCTCCCGGTCAGGGCCACTGCCATAGTCGCGGGTAGGAGCCGCTGGCTCTTCACGCGGCTGGAAGCGGTCAGCCTGCGGGGCATCCTGCTCGAAGGGGCTTTTCTTGTTAAACTTGCGGTTACGCTCCCCAGCTCCGCCACGGGGTACGGTGGGCTTGCCTTCCTGGCGGTAAGGCTGGCCAGGCCAGTTAGCCTTGGGCTCATAGGCGCGGGCCGGCCGCTCATCACGGCGGTCATTATCACGCTCAAAGCGACCTTCGCGGCGGTCATCAAAACGGCGCGGGGCATCGCGGTCAAAAGACCGTTGGGGGCGGTCGTTGCCGTACTCACGGTTACCATATGGGCGAGAGCCGCCACCGCTGGGCCGGCCTTCGCCGCCGCGGTTAAAGCCCCCATTGCCTCCCGTTGAGTTAAACTTCTTGGGCCCGCCAAAGCCAGAGCCACTGTTGCCAAATTTCTTGGGGCCGCCGTAGCTGTTGCCACGGGGGGCGTCGCCAAAGCGTGGGTTACCGCCGGTGGGGCGGTCGTCGCGGTTGCGACCCGCGCCACCAGATTTGCGGAAGCCCTCAGGGCTGCTGGAGCTGCCCGAAGGACGATAACTTGAGCGGCCGCTGCGGCCTGGCGTTTCGCCGGAGTTGTGTTGCTTACCCATGAGTAAAAGCATGTGTTCCGTATCGCTACGGTACGAGTGAAAATTCAATTAATGCTGCCGAACCATGGAAACCACAGGCGGCAGAAAACAGTGCCCGGACCAGCGGCGCGGCTCTGGCAAGAGCCCCGGCCGTGGGTCCGGGCAGAAATATCATCTATCGCGGGTTTAGTCGCGACGGGCCATTTTAGCCTCAATTGAGTGCTGCGTGTGGGGCACAGCGCGCAGGCGTTCTTTGGGAATCAGTTTACCAGTACCGATGCAAACCCCATAGGTACCATTCTTGATGCGCACCAAGGCATTTTCCAGCTGCTGGATGAACTTCATCTGACGCGAGGCCAGCTGGTTCAGGCTTTCTTTCTCAGCTGTATCCGCACCATCTTCTAATACTTTCGAGGAAGAAGCAGTGTTATCGGTACCTGAATCGTTTTTGCGGCTCAGCGTTTCTTTGATAAACGCTACTTCCTTGCGGGCAGCCGTGAGCTTATCCTGAATGATTTGCTCAAACTCGGCCAGTTCTTCCCTGGAATAGCGTAGGGATTCGTCACTCATGTTGGTGCAGGGAGATTAAGGGGGGGATATTAAAAAAAGTTGGCAGCTACTACTGCTAGAGAGCAACTCAACTCGTTATGCATCCCAACAGTATGCTCAGAAAATTAGTTTAGGATTTTCTGAGGCTGTAGGATTACCAGGTTTCGCAGTGGCTTCCGGCGCAGTATTTCTGGCCGCAAAGCTACGGTTTTGTAGCTTATTGAGCTATACTTCAGCTTGATTAGCCTAGCTGACACCAGTTTCTTTAGCTAAGCCAGTTTGCTTATCTGCAATAGCTCTTAAAAACCGAGCATGTGGATGGCGGCAACTGCTCCTTCTACCCCCTTGTTGCCGTGCTTTCCGCCTGCCCGGTCCCAGGCCTGCTCTAACGTGTTGGTAGTCACTAATCCAAATATCACGGGCTTGTTAAACTTCAGTCCTACGTTAGTGATGCCACTGGCCACAGCATGGCAGATATAATCATCGTGCTTGGTTTCCCCTTTGATTACTACACCTAAACAGATTACCGCATCTATTTCCTCGTGCTGGGCTAGCAGTTGCGCTCCTAGGGTAAGCTCAAAGCTGCCAGGTACCGTATTGCGGAAGATATTCTCGGGCTTGGCTCCGTGCTTAAGTAGCGTTTCATACGCCCCGCGCGCTAAGGTGTCGGTTATTTCGCGGTTCCACTCGGCTACTACTAATCCAAAGCGCTTGTCAGAAATATCAATGAAGTTATCGGAGGTGTAGTCGCTGAGATTTTTTAGTGCGGTTGCCATGTGGTTTTTGGTATTTGGTACGAGGTGGCCTAGCGCGTATAGCAGTGCGCCGGAGGTATGTAGTAGTTTGCCTACCTACTATTTTAGCTTCGCTTTGTTTTTTTGAAGGCTATTTATAAACAGAAAAGGTGGCCTAGGCCACCTTTTCTGTTCCTGATGAGGAGGTACAGCTAGTTACCAGCCATAGCCTCATCACGTGCTTTGTATTGCTTTGCCTCGCTGGCTTCAGCAGCAGTGGGGTAGTCAGTTAAGATCTTGTCGTAAGCTGTCACCGCACCGGTGTAGTCCTTCGTTAACTCACGGGCCATGGCCTCTTTCAGCAGGTAGCCGGGCGAGAAGTACTCGTTGGCATTGTGGTTAGCAGCTTTGCTATAGAAGTCGGCGGCTTCCTTCGGCTGGTTGAGCTCCAAGTGAGCATCCCCG
Source organism: Hymenobacter taeanensis (assembly GCF_013137895.1). NCBI lineage: Bacteria > Pseudomonadati > Bacteroidota > Cytophagia > Cytophagales > Hymenobacteraceae > Hymenobacter > Hymenobacter taeanensis. Next base: position 1,793,211 of record NZ_CP053538.1, on the reverse strand, counting down.
AGCAGGGCGTATGCCCGAGCCTGCACCAGCAAATCATCGGAACTGAAGTCCTCCAGGTAATCTACTGCTTGCTGGTACTTGCCTTCCTTGAGAGCACCTACGCCCGCGTAGAAGTTAGCTAGGTTACCTGCCGCCGTACCACTGTACTCTGAAGCTACGCGCTCCAGCCCCAAGTTGCGGCCGTCGCCTTTCATTGCCTTCTGCAGTGAGTCGGCCTCCCAATAGCTAACAGCCCGGAACATGGCAGCCTGCCCTTTTTCATCCTGAGATGAGCGCCACAGGTAGTACCCAAAGGCACCCGCAACGGCTAGTATTACCACAGCAGCCAAGCCCAGCAATACATTCTTATTACGACGCAGGAAGTCCTCTGACTCAGCCAGGCGAATAGCCAGCGCGTCTGGGTCTTCCAGGAGCGGATGCTCCGGGTTATAGGCTTCGGCCGGCTGCAAGGGGTCCGAGGACACTACTTGCTGCTGCTGGCGAGCCTGGGGACTCTTGCCCGTAAAAGGAATCTTCGACATGGGTTTAGCTCAAAAAGGCAGCTACGTGAGGCTGGTTAGTTTCCGCTGACTAGTCGCGGATGTAAGGATAGTCCTGCTGCACGTACACGTCTTTGTACAGCTCGTCGGCGGTAGGGTAAGGGGAAGTTTCTGCAAACTCCACTGACTCCTGAACCTGGGCTTTAATGTTCTCATCGATAGCAGCCAGCTCCTCTTCCGTAGCCATATTATTGGTTAGGATGGTGTGGCGTACTGACTCGATGGAGTCGCGGGAACGATAATCTTCCAGCTCCTCTTTGGTGCGGTACTTAGCGGGGTCACTCATGGAGTGGCCTTTGTAGCGGTAGGTTTTGAACTCCAAGAACGTAGGGCCTTCGCCAGCGCGAGCACGCTCCGCAGCGCGAGCTACAGCATTGTGCACGTCCTCAACGTTCATGGCATTCACTGGCTCCGATGGCATGTCGTAGCTCTCACCCATGGTGTAGAGTTCCGTTACGTTGGAAGAACGCTGCACTGAGGTACCCATTGCGTAACCGTTGTTCTCTACTACGAAGATCACGGGCAGCTTCCATAGCATAGCCATGTTGAAAGCCTCGTGCAGGGCACCCTGACGCACGGCGCCATCACCCATGTAGCAAATGCAGAGGTTGCCGGTCTTGTTGTACTTCTCAGCGAAGGCAATACCAGCTCCCAGCGGAACCTGGCCGCCCACAATACCGTGGCCGCCGATGAAGTTTACGTTTTTGTCAAAGATGTGCATAGAGCCACCCTTGCCTTTTGAGCAACCGGTAGCTTTCGCAAACAACTCCGCCATAATAGCGTTAGGAGAAGTACCCAGGGCCAGCGGATGTGCGTGGTCACGGTAAGCCGTAATCCACTTGTCATCTTTGGTCAGGGCCGATACGGCACCCGCTACGCAGGCCTCCTGGCCAATGTAGAGGTGGCAGAAGCCCTTGATCTTTTGCTGACCGTAGAGCTGACCTGCCTTCTCTTCGAATTTGCGCATGAGCTGCATTTGCTCATACCACTGCAGGTAAGTCTCCTTCGGAAACTCAGGGGTAGCCGGCGTGGTAGCCTTGGGGGCGCCGGTTGCGGCTTTTGCCTCAGCATTCGCTGGGGGCAATACCGAATCGGGCTGCTTCACCGTTTTGGTGTCCTTAGAGGATGCAGCTTTAGGGGTCGACGATTTTTTCGTCGAATTGGAAGCCTTGGAGGCAGCCTTTACTTTCGTCTCCGCCATCTTGCTCTCGGTTGTTCGCGTTTGGGATGCGAAAGTACGTAAAAGGATTGCAATTCCGAACCGCGCATGATTCTAGAAAACCTGCATTTATTGTTCTTCAAGAACTACGACGAGGCAAACCTTTTACTCTCCCCTCACATCAATTGCTTTGTAGGCGATAATGGTAGTGGCAAGACTAACCTGCTGGATGCCATCCATTACCTATCGCTTACTAAAAGTGCCTTCACATCTTCTGATGCACAAAGCATAAAACAAGGAGAAGAGTTCTTTGTGGTGAGAGGCCGTTTTAAACTTTCAGCTGATGACAAGGGCGAGATTATTCAGTGCAGCCTGCGCACCAGTCAGAAGAAATCAGTGCTGCACGACAAGCAGGCTTACGATAGAATATCTGACCACATTGGGCGCTTCCCGGTAGTACTTATCTCCCCGTACGATACTGACCTCATTCGGCAGGGCAGTGAGGAACGGCGCAAGTACTTTGATAGTCTCATCTCCCAGCTCGACCACGAGTACCTGGAAGTTCTGATTAAGTACTCGCACCTTCTTAAGCAGCGCAACTCCCTCCTTAAGCTGGCCGCCGACCGGCAGGGTGGCTACGACCGCGACTACCTATTAGTACTGGACGAACAGTTGGCCCCATTAGGTGAGCAGTTAGCTCAGCGCCGGCAGGTGTTTCTTCAGGAGTTTGAGCCCGTGTTTCAGCGCCATTATGAGCAGCTGGCTGATGCCCGCGAGGTAGTCACGCTTACCTATAAGAGTGAGCTTCCCGGTGCCGATTTTCTTAAGCTCCTCCGCCTTCAGGAGCGCAAGGATATTACCCTACAGCGCACCACTCTTGGCCCCCACCGCGACGATGTTACCTTTCTGATGGATGGCCTAGCCGTGAAAGGCTACGGCTCCCAGGGGCAACAGAAGTCGTTCGCTATTGCGCTTAAGCTAGCCCAGTTTGAAGTACTTGCTGCTCGTAAGCAGCACAAGCCTTTACTCCTACTTGACGATATTTTTGACCGCTTAGATGAAAAGCGCATAACCCGGCTTATGCAGCTTGTCGCGAATCAAACCTTTGGGCAAATCTTTCTTACCGATACCCATCTCGAACGCACCGACCGAATACTCTCCTCCCTTTCTGATGACATCCGTCGTTTTAGTGTTGATTCGGGTAAGGTAACGCTACTGTAGGCCACCTTCAGGCTATCTTTGTCATGAGCTTGCTGGCCCTAGGTTAGTTGCTTTTTCTCGCGCGTTATTATACCAAAATGGCTTTTAAAAAACCTTATTCACCTGAAAATTCCCGTCAGTCGGACATAGTGCCGCTGAAGGATGGTATTAAGGCTTTGTTGAAAGCATACCGGCTTCAGGGAAAGCTCAATGAGGTAGTAGTGGTAGCTAGCTGGGAGCGGGTGATGGGCAAGGCCGTTGCCATGAAGACGCAGGAAGTATACGTTAGTCATGGCAAGCTCTTCGTACGTCTATCCTCGGCTCCACTAAAGCATGAGCTCTTTATGGCTAAGACTCGCGTTCTGGAAATCATCAACGCGGAGGTGGGTGAGGAAGTGATTAAAGAGGTAGTGTTCCTCTAGGCCTGCCTCGCTCAACCTTTCCTCCGCCTTTCTGCGCGTTAGGTCACTTAGCTGTTTTTTAATAGGCTCACATATCCGTGCTCATATCTTTGGGCTGCTTGCCCAGGTGTCTTTTGGCGTTTGACAGCAGTTCCGGTTCTCTGGGTAAGCTCAGCATCTACAATTGGCTTTTTTGGTGTAGCAGCTTAGTATTCATTTCACCTGCTATAGCCTTACCCAATTCCCTCTTCCAGACTGAGCAAAGTAGTAGACAGACTCAGCTTAATACCCAATCTCGCATCGCTCCTCTTGTAGCAGGTGCAATTGTCCATCAACGGCTAGTTCGGTCCGGGCATTATCAAACTCTTTCCGGTACTGGGCATTGAACTCTCGGCGCTTTATGGCTTCTAGAAAGCGCCTCGTGTCTTCTTCATTTTCCAGGCGTAGGCCTGGTACCAGCGTGGGCTTACCCGCATCGTCTTTTGCCACCATTGTGAAGTAAGATGTGTTGGTATGCTTTACCAGTCCGGTACGTACATCTTCGGCTATTACTTTGATGCCGACGAGCAGCGAAGTACGCCCGACATAGTTCACGGAAGCAAGCAAGGAAACCAGCTCGCCCACCTCTACTGGCTGCAGGAAATTGACTCCATCCACGCTTACTGTCACGCAGTAATTTCCGGCATGTTTGGAGGCTGCTGCGTAGGCCACTTTGTCCATTAAGGAGAGAAGAATTCCGCCGTGAATCTTACCCCCAAAGTTGGCATAGGAAGGTATCATCAGCTCAGTGAGCGTGACTCTGGAATAGGAGACGGATCGAAATTCAGGGGCCAGTTGCGACGCCATTATTACTGCTTATAAAGGGTGGTGTTTTGCTTGGCTGTGGGCTGGTCACCGACCTCTATTTGAGGGGCAGACTCTTATGCTCGCTCTATTACCTCTGTGCGCTTTCAGGGCGTTACCTACCCTTACTGTAGCTTCTTCTAAGCAGCCTTTACAGCTGTCAATGTTTCGTGGCCGCTACCTAGATAAGAACAAAAATGTTTCACGTGGAACAAATTTGTCACTTAGGACCATACACCCGTAACAGCAGTTCATTGTAGGCCTCTAGCAGGGAGATATACTTAGCCTGTAGGGCCAGAAGTTGCTTTGTGCAGTCTACTTCAGGCGTTTGGGGTGTAACACTCTTTGATGATACACTGTGAGACGCGAACGGTGTTACAACTGATGTTACAAAAGGCAAAGCAGCTTGTTGTAACGATGTAAAGTCCTGAGAAAAATCGTGACCAATTACATCACCAACTCGCTTTACAAATGCGTAATCAAGTGTATCTTCTTTGAATTTACGGTATATGGTAGGACGTGTAATACCCAGCTCCTCCACTATCCTAGTGATGGAAATACCGCTGTTTTTAATAGCTTCTTGCAGGATTTCGCCTTGGTTTGGCATTCAGGGAGGGTGTTACTATTCGTAGTGTAAATATGTAAAAAGTGTTCCAAACAACCAAACACCTTTACGTAACAATATACAAGTGTAACACTGTAACAATGCAAAAATGATACATTAATTGCATGTTACATACAACACTATGTAACGATACACAAATGAAAAACATGTACAGAAGGTGTAACAGATACAATAGAAAACGGCTGAAATAGCTCAGAAAAGCCATTTCAGCCGTAAAGAGGCTTAGTAAAGGAAGGGGCAGGTGGTAGCTCTCCCTTATGAACTTGGTAGTGTTCTTATCAGGGGTGACCTAAGAACTGAGTGTGCCCTGTTCTAGCTGCTGAGCTAATGCCGCAAGGCAAGCAAACGGTCCGGGTAGTCGGTGGTTATACCGGCCGGCTCAAGGGTAAGAATGCGGTGCATGTCGGTGAGTTCATTCACGGTCCAGGGCACGCTGGCTACTCCTCGGTCACGGAGAAATTTGGCCAACTGTGAAGTGAGTAACGGGTGGTGCATGCCATATACCGTGGGTAAAAAACCAAGCTCCTGCAGGTGCTCTTCGGCGGGGCGCTCATCCTCCACCAGGAGGCACAGCGGCAGTTGCGGAAACAGCTCTCGGGCTACCTGCAGAATGCGTTTATCAAAGCTCAAAAGCGTAACCCTCTCCCCTACCTCCGCAGCAGAAATCTCAGCCAGAACCAAAGCAAGAAACTCAGGTGGGGCAGGGTGAAAAACTCCATCACCAAGGACTGAGCTTTTCACTTCTATGCTGTACCCCACGGGGGAGCGGCCCAGTGATTCTGCATAGCTTTCAGCGTCCTGAAACACCTCGCTCAGCAGGGGCTTGTATGCACGTTCAGAGTGCTGCTCAGGGAAGCCTGGGTGGCGCGTGAGGCCGCAGTCATATTGCCGAATTACGTCGTACGGGAGCTCATACAGGTTGTGCTGGCGCTCCGTTGCCAACTCTATAGGTAACCCCGCCGGAGTACGACAAATAGTACCGGAAAACCACGGCTCGTGGGAGACTACCACTTGCCGATCTGCAGAAACAACTACGTCGAGCTCCAGCACATCTACGCCCAGGGCAAGGGCATGGCGGAAGGCAGGCAACGTATTTTCGGGGCGTAGGCCACGGCAGCCACGGTGGCCATGAATGGCGGGGAATGAGTTCTGAGGCATGTGTGTTGGACTTATTTCCCAACTATACGTGCAAAGACTGGCCTAGCGCACCCAAAGGCGTGCAGAGCCTATAAATCGAGGTACTTTTACTCGCTACATCACCTTTACCTACCTGATGAAAAGAATCATTCTTCTTTTGCTGCTACTTAGCCTGGCTGTAGGTGGCTACTTCTATTACCGCAGCCTGAGTGCCGGCCCTACGTATTCTCTGATGCAGGCTGCAAAGGCCACTCAAACGCACAGCATGACGGAGTTTGAGCGCTATGTAGATATCAAAAGCGTAGTGGGCAATCTGATTGATCAGGTTGCTGATCAGAGCGAAACACTGGACAACGTAATTCCTCGTGGCTTCGCCTTTAAGCAAACATTGCCGCTGTTGAAACCTCAGCTCACGCAAGCCGTCCGGAAGGAAATACAGCGCTATATTGAGACCGGCTCCATCGAAACCCCACTCAATGCTCAATCGATGGGCTCCTTGAACTTGTCTGTGCTAGGGGGTATGGTAGGAACAGTAGCCGGACCTGGTAGCCAGTTCAAGGGCATCAAGTACACCCGGGAGGAAGGCGAACAGGCTAGCATCGGGCTGGAGATAAGCCAGCCCCGGTACGATACTACGCTGGTAGTAGAAGTGAAAATGCGGAAACGCGGCGACCATTGGCAGGCTACCGAGATTGCCAATGCCGGAGCTCTGATCAAGAATGTAGCCCGCCTTGAGAAGCAGCGGCTGGTGGGAAGTAAATAGATTTCCCAGCATGCTTATAGAAGCAAAAAGGCCCGTCGCATTTCTGCGACGGGCCTTTTTGCTTCTACAAAAGAGGAACACTTCCTGTTAAGATTTCTTATTTCTACCTGAAATCAGATAATACAATATCAGTCCAAAGGGTACCAATACAACCAACGTCCAGATCAACTTTTTAATTATGCCCCAAGGCTGTTTGAAAATATCTAGAATGGTCAGAGCGGCTAATATGTAATAAATGACGCCAAATAGGCTTACTGCACCATTGTTCTTATACAAATTAGGGCGGCTACAAGAAGACACAATCAGTGACAGTGCCAGTAGAGGTGCTGCAAACGAAAGTCGATTGATATAGGGAGCAAGCTTGTTCATGATGGAAGAGAGTAAGTGAAAAGGGATTTCAGACACTCTTTACGCGCATTCTGGCAAATAGATATTCAGCCATTGATATATTTTTGTTTATACTGTTAATAATCAATCACTTAACTCAAAAACCCTCTGATTTGATCCCAGAAAAATGGGCCAGCTTTAGGGATAAGTATCAAGGTCACTACTAAGCCATACAGAGCGCCATAGAAGTGTGCATCGTGGTTAATGTTGTCGCCACGGCGGCGACCCATATAGTAGGAATAGGCCAAGTACAAGAAGCCGAAGATGAAGCCCGGTATGCCGAGGCTGGGAGGCAGAGGGAATATGCCAATCTTGTTGGTGGGGGCAAACAGTATGGCTGAGAAGATAACCGATGCTACTCCACCCGAAGCGCCCAAACTGCGGTAGCCAGGGTCGTCGCGGTGGCGGAGGTAGGTGGGAATATCGGAGACGATGATGCCCCCGATATAGAGCAGCAGGAAATACAGGATACCGGTAGTGGTGCCGAAGAAGTTCACAAAGACCTGTTCCACAATCTGGCTGAAGGAGTAAAACGCCAGCATATTGAAGAGCAAGTGACCGAAGTCGGCGTGCAGGAAACCAGAGGTGACGAACCGGTACCACTCATTGCGGCGGCGCACTTCGTAGGGGCTGAGAATCCAGCTGTCCATCAGTTCCTGGCTAGACCAGGCATACATGGAGATACCGCAGGTAAGGGCAACCAGTACCAGCGTGGGGCTAAGATTGAGCATAGAGAAAGGCGAGATGAAAAAGAGAGCCAGAAGCTGGTTTCTGAAACCGCTTCTGGCCGAGAATGTCTACTGCTCGCGGTCCATGAGTTGGAGGGCCAGCTGATGCAGGGGCTTTTTACGCTCTGCGGAGGCCGCCACGCGCTCCAAGTGCTGCAAGGCATCTAGGAAGTAGGTATTGATGAGAGCTTCCGTCTGAGGGCGTATTCCGAGCTCATCGTAGATTGCCCGCACCGCCTGCACCTTAGCATCGGCATCTATCACGGGCTGGCCTACGTGGTGGGCTAGCGTGGCTTGCTGGGCCGGCGTGGCCTGAGCCTGGGCAGTGAGCAGTAGGAAAGTCTTTTTGTCGGATACGATGTCGCCGCCCACACGCTTGCCGAAGGTGGCGGCGTCGCCGTACACGTCCAGCAGATCGTCGCGCAGCTGGAAGGCCACGCCAATCCCTACCCCGAACTGGCGGAGGTGGTCGGCATCCTCACGGGAAGCGCCGCCGAGCAGGGCACCCAGCTCCAGGGCAAAGCCCAGGAGCACGGCCGTTTTCAGGCGGATCATGTCGAGATACTGGTCAATGCTGACCTGCGTTTCTGTCTCGAAGCTCATATCCCACTGCTGGCCTTCGCAGACCTCAGCGGCGGTTTGGGAGAAGCGGCGCAGCACGTAGGCCAGTAGCTCGGGCTTCACGTCCAGGAACAGCTCATAGGCCCGCACCAGCATCACGTCGCCGCTCAGGATAGCCACGTTGGGGTTCCACTTCTCGTGCACGGTGGCCTTGCCCCGGCGCAGGGGCGCCTGGTCCATCAGGTCGTCGTGGAGGAGGGTGAAGTTATGAAAGACCTCGGTAGCCAAAGCCGGCTTCAGTACGGGGTCTAGGTCATCGGTAAACAGATGGGCACCTAGCAGCGTGAGCAGAGGGCGGATGCGCTTGCCCCCGAGGGCCATGATGTAGCGAATGGGCTCGTAGAGCGCGTCGGGCGCTTCGCCGTAGCGTAGCTGGCCTAGGCCAGTAGTGAGGCGGTCGGTGAGTTGGGACAGGTCCACAGAAACGGATATGGTTCGAAGGGGAAAGGTACGGAGGAGTCGGTTGGGATGGATGGGTGGCCTAGGCCAGGTGGCAGGCTACAACGTGCCCGCTTAAACTGTCATTGCGAGCGAAACAAGCCTTCGATTTCAGCATGTGAAGCCTTAAACAAAAGAAAAGCCCTTACCTCCCAAGTGGAAGTAAGGGCTTTTGAATAGGTCAATGGTTTGCGCACAATCAAGGAAGGATTAGCTACGCTGTCCTGCGGTTGCTTCGTCGTGCCTCCTCGCAATGACAGGTTGTCCTAGGCCACTTGCTGGTACTGGCCTAGCGGCGCTTGCCGCCTTTGCCGCCGGGGCGGCCTCCTCCGCTGCTGCGCTCGGGGCGGTAGCCGCGGGGCTTGCTGCCTTGGCGGCGGTCCTCCTGCTCGCGACGCTTCACGTGGTCGGGGCGCTCGTCTACCAGTTCAAAGTCGATGGTGCGGTCGAGCAGGTTGGCGGCTTTTACCACCACCTGCATCTCGTCACCGAACTGGATAATGCGCTTGGTGTTGCGGCCCACGATGCGGTAGTTGTCGCGGTCCAGCTCGAAGAAGTCGCCAGGAATTTCGTTGAGGCGAACCATGCCTTCGCACTTGTTCTCCTCGATTTCCACGTACAGCCCACGCTCCGTAAGGCCCGACACCACGCCGGTGAAGGTCTCGCCGATAACCTCCGACATGAACTCTACCTGCTTGTATTTGATGCTGGCACGCTCGGCGGTGGCGGCTAATTTTTCCCGCTCGGAGGAGTGCTTGCACTCTTCTTCCACGGGGCCGACCTCCACATTCTTGCCACCCTCCAAATAGTGCTCCAGGAGGCGGTGCGCCATCATGTCGGGGTAGCGCCGGATGGGTGAGGTGAAGTGCGAATAGTGCTCGAACGCCAGACCGAAGTGGCCTAGGGGCTCGGTGGTGTAAATGGCCTTCGACATGGTGCGCACGGCCAGCGTCTGGATGACGTTCTGCTCCGGGCGGCCCATCACCGTCTCCGACAAATCGTTGAGCTCGGTGCTCAGCTTTTTGGGGTTGGTGAGGTCGAGGTTGTGGCCGAACTTCTTTGCGAAGAGGGCGAAGTTCTGCAAACGGTCGGGGTCCGGGGCTTCGTGCACGCGGTACACCATGGTGAGGCGCGGCTTGCGGTTCTTGAGCTTGAACACGAACTCAGCCACCTTACGGTTGGCCAGCAGCATGAACTCCTCAATCATCTTATGGGCGTCCTTGCGCTCCTTCACATACACCCCCTGAGGCTTGCCATTTTCATCCAGCTTGAACTTCACCTCCTGCGTTTCGAAGCTGATAGCGCCCTGCTTAAAGCGGGCCGCGCACAGCTTCTTGGCGATGCTGTTCATCAGCTGAATCTCGGCGGTGTAGTCGGAGTCCAACCCTTCAATGCGCTCCTGGGCCTCTTCATAGGCGAAGCGACGGTCGGAGTGAATGATGGTTTTACCGAACCAGGAGTTGTAGAGCTTGCCGTTTTCGTCGAGCTCAAACACCGCTGAGAAAGTCAGCTTGTCCTCGTTGGGGCGCAAGGAGCAGAGACCGTTGGAGAGGCGTTCGGGCAGCATGGGAATCACCCGGTCTACGAGGTACACTGAGGTAGCCCGGTACTTGGCTTCGCGCTCCAACTCGGTGCCGGGCCGCACGTAGTGGGTCACGTCGGCAATGTGCACGCCAATCTCCCAGTGGTCGTTCTCCAGCTTCCGGATGGACAGGGCATCGTCGAAGTCCTTGGCATCGGCGGGGTCAATGGTGAACGTGGTCACGTCGCGGAAGTCGCGGCGGCGCTCAATCTCGCTCTGCGGGATGACGTCGGAGATGGATTCGGACTCGGCTTCTACGTCCGTGGGGAACTCGAAGGGGAGCCCGAACTCGGCCATGATGGCGTTGATCTCGGCCTCGTTTTCGCCGGCCTGTCCGAAGCTCCGCACCACTTCTCCAACTGGTGAGCGGCCTTCACCACCCTCCGGAAACTCGGTGATGCGCACCAGCACTTTCTCGCCGTGGTTGGCGCCGTGTAGGTTCTCGAAGGGCACGAATACATCGAAGTAGAGCTTGCGGCTATCGGGCTTCACGAAGCCGATGCCGCCCTGCACAAACAGGCGGCCCACTACCTCGGGGCGCACCCGATTTATTACCTCCACCACGTCGCCCACGGGGCGGCCGTCGCGGGAGCCACGCAGGCGCAAGCGCACGGTGTCGCCGTGCATGGCAAACTTCAGGCGGTCGGTGAACACGCGCACATCGGTTTCGCTCTCCTCACTGATGACGAAAGCAAACTGATCGGTGGCCAGGGAAACGGTACCCGTGATAGTCTGGGCATCGTGCTCCCGACCGGGCCGGCGGCGCGTGTCTGGCTCGTCGGCATCGGGGAAGTCGAAACCCGCCTCGCGACGACGGTGCACCACGGGGTCTTGGCCAAATTCCGTTTCGATGGGGCGGCCACTGCGGCGCGCAGGCACCGGCGTATTCTCGGGGTTGCGGGCCCGCCGGCTGCTAGCCGGAGCGGTGGCAAATTCGGTGATGCCGGGGTCTGTGAGGCGGTACTCGTCGTTCTGGAGGAGGGTAATCAAGCCCGCTTTCTTGAGGGCTTTGAGGTGGTCGAATATCTCCTCGCGCTGCTGCTTGGTAGTGACACCGAGGCGGCGGGAGAGCTGGCGGTAGGCCAGTACTTTGGTGGGGTTGTCGCGGAAGATCCGAAACACGAGGTCTTTGGATACCGATGCGGCAGCGGTGGCTTCTTCGCCACGGGCCGCCTTCGCGCGAGGTGCGCGGGGGGCGGCGGAATCGTCTTTTCTTTTCATCAGAAAATAAGAGCCGCCAGTGGTTGTCTTTTTCGCAGGCGGCGGGGTTGATATGAGGAAGGCTAGTAGCAATACGAGGCCTTCCGAAGTAAGGTACTGGAAGCGCTAATCGACGCTTCTGAGAGATGATACGGAATATATCGGCAAATAACTATTTCCGCCGGTAGCGGGAAGGTTACGGTTGCGTTACGCGGGTGGTTAAAAAGAACGGGCACCCGGTTGTAGAGGCGCAATATTTTGCGTCTCGTCGTTGAACAGTCCTATCAGAACAAGTAGCCCAGAACGGTCCGGCGCAAACAACATCAACACCGATGAGACGCAAAATATTGTGCCTCTACGCCCGGCTGGCTACGGCCGCCCGGATGTCGGAGGGTTCGTCCTTCGGGATAGCGGCCAGCAGCTGCTGGGTGTACTCGTGCTGGGGGTTGGCATAGACCTCAGCCGCTAGGCCACTTTCTACGATCTGCCCCTGGCGCATAACCAACAAGCGGTCCGACATGAAGCGGGCCACGGAGAGGTCGTGGGTGATGAAGAGGTAGGTAATGCCGAACTCGCGCTTGAGGTCGTTAAGCAGGTTGAGCACCTGAGCCTGCACCGATACGTCGAGAGCTGAAACCGACTCGTCGCAGATGATGCACTTGGGCTGGAGCGCCAGGGCCCGCGCAATACAAATGCGCTGGCGCTGGCCACCGCTGAACTCGTGCGGGTAGCGGAGGTAGTGTTCTTCCTTGAGGCCTACGGTCCGGAGGAGCTCCATCACGCGGGCTTTCTGCTGTTGGCGGGTACCGCCTACGCCGTGCACTTGCATGGGCTCCTGGATGGCCTCGCCCACTGTCAACATCGGGTTGAGGGCAGCGTACGGATCCTGGAAAATCATCTGAAACTCACGGCGGCGGCGGCGGAGTTCCCCGGCTGGGAGCTTGGCCAAATCCACCCCTTCAAACAGGATACTGCCCGAGGTTGGTTCCACCAGTCGCAAGAGCGTCCGGCCTAGCGTAGTCTTGCCGCAGCCCGATTCTCCTACCAGTCCCACCGTCTCGCCGGGGTAGATGTCGAAGCTCACGCCATCCACGGCCCGCACGTATTCGGTGGTGCGGTTGAAGAAGCCTTTGCGAATGGGAAAGTGTACGTTCAAGTCGCGGACTTCTAGTAGTGGCCTAGCGCCGACAACGAGCTCTGTTGGTACTTCCGCTGCTTCGTAAACCACTGCCGACTCCGAGGCTACCGTAGTTGGCACGTCTATTTCCGACACCGCATTTACCCCAACCACCGGAGTATCCAGTAAGGGCTGGCCAGATTCTAGGCTGGGAGCCGTTTCTAGCCCGAAAAACGGTTCATCGGGGCGTGAAACAGGATGTTCCACGGGGAACGTTTTGGTGATTTCACTATTGTTGTGAGAGGCTAGGCCATCTTGTTCACCAATTTCATTAGCAACGAGTTGTGTAGGGACAGTTTCAGTGGCAACAAAGCTTCCATCGGCCGTTTCACGCATGAAATCGGCTACTACGGGCAATCTTTTTTTGCCAACTGATAATTTTGGGCGGCAAGCCAGCAAGCCCTTGGTATAGGGGTGCTGGGGGTTGGTGAATATGTCGAGCACCGGGCCTTGCTCCACTACCCGGCCGCGGTACATCACCATAATGCGGTCGGCTATTTCGGCTACCACGCCCAGGTCGTGGGTGATGAAGATGACGGCCGTGTTGTGCTGGCGACGGAGGTCGTCGATGAGGTGCAGCATGCGGGCCTGCACCGTCACGTCGAGGGCGGTGGTGGGCTCGTCGGCGATGAGGATGGCGGGGTTGCAGGCCATGGCCATGGCAATCATCACGCGCTGCTTCTGGCCCCCACTGATTTCGTGGGGGTAGCTGCTGAATATCTTTTCGGGGCGCGGCAGCTGGGCCATGCGGAACAGCTCCACGGTGCGCGCCTCCGCTTCCTTCGCGCTGAGGGTGGTGTGCAGGCGCAGGGCTTCCACCACCTGACTGCCGCAGGTGTACACCGGGTTCAGCGAGGTCATGGGCTCCTGAAAAATCATCCCGATGTCGTTGCCGCGCACGCGCTGCAGCTGTTCCTCGGAAAGCTTCAGCAGGTCCACCTCCCCTAGTGCTTCCGATTGAAACTGTGCCTCCCCCGATGTGATGCGGCCGGGCGGCAGCGGAATCAGTCCCATCAGGGCCAACGACGTCACGGACTTGCCCGAGCCTGACTCGCCCACGATGGCTAGCGTCTCGCCCCGCCGCAGATCAAACGAAATGTTCTCCACGGCCCGCGTATCGCCGCGGTGGCTGGAGAAGTCGATGGTCAGGTTACGAACGGAAAGAATGGGCTGGGACACGGCGGCGACGAAGGAGGAAGCGGAAAAAAGTAAAGATAGGCAGGCAGGCAGTAGCTTGCGGCGCAAGTCTCCCGTATGTCATTCTGAGAGGCGCGAGGAATCTCGGGACCGGCCTAGGCATTGTTTGAATTTCTCTAGAACGTCATGCTGAGCGGAGCCGAAGCATCTCTACCTCTGACTAACTACTGGCCTAGAACAGTACCCGCTCCATAACCCAAGGTTTACACCTTGGGCTAGTGAAAGCACGAAGCAGTAGAGATGCTTGCCTACGGCGACCTTCGGTTCGACAAGCTCAGCATGACGGCCTGTAGGAGCATGAGCAACCTCTAGGTCACTCCCCAGATTCCTCGCGGCTCTCGAAATGACAACCCAAACCCAACTCAACCAACACATATGCACTACCGCAAACTGGGCAAAACCGGCTTCAACGTTTCCGAAATCAGCCTTGGCACCTGGCAGGTAGGTGGCAAGTGGGGCGACCCATTCAGCCACGAAACCGCCGACTCCATCCTGAACAAAGCCGTGGATAGCGGCATCAACTTCATTGACACCGCCGACGTGTACGGCGACGGTGAAAGCGAAAAGGCCGTGGGCCGCTTAGTCCGTAGCCGTTCTGAGCGCGTGTACGTGGCCACCAAATGCGGCCGGCAGCTGCAGCCCCACGTGAATGAGGCCTACCAGCCTGAGGCAATTCGGAAGTTTGTGGAGGCCAGCCTGCGCAACATGCAGCTAGAAACCCTCGATCTGATTCAGCTGCACTGCCCGCCCACGGAGGTGTACTACCGCCCCGAAATCTTCGAGGTGTTCGACCGGCTCAAGGACGAGGGCAAGATTCTGAACCTGGGCGTGAGCGTAGAAAAGGTGGAAGAAGGACTCAAAGCCCTCACGTTTTCCAACGTCACCACTATTCAACTCATCTTCAACATGTTTCGGCAGCGCCCCACGGAGCTGCTATTCCGCGAGGCCAAGCGCCACGATGTGGGCCTGATTGTGCGCGTGCCGCTGGCTAGTGGCCTGCTTACCGGCAAGTTCTCCCCCCAAACCACCTTCTCCCCCGACGACCACCGCCAATTCAACCGCGACGGCGCCGCTTTTGATAAAGGCGAAACCTTCGCGGGCGTTGACTACGAGACTGGCCTAGCCGCCGTGGAAGAGCTGAAAAAAGTATTCCCCGATCAGCCCAACCTCGCTCCCATTGCTCTGCGCTGGGTGCTGATGTTCGATGAAGTGAGCTGCGTAATTCCTGGCGCTTCCAAGCCTAGCCAGCTCGAGTCCAACCTCAACGCCGCGGAGCTACCCGCGCTGTCAGGTGAGCAAATGGACGCCGTCCGCAGCATATATGAGCAACGCATCAAGCCGCTGGTGCATAATCTGTGGTAAGAAGAGTGGCCTAGAACGACCAAACCAGAACGTCATGCTGAGCGCAGTCGAAGCATCTCTACCTCTGGCTATTCAACTGGCCTAGAACATCAGCAACGAAGCGGTAGAGATGCTTCGACTGCGCTCAGCATGACGTTCTCTTGGTTTGCTTTTTAAGCATAAAAAAGGCCCGCTGGAACAGTTCCAGCGGGCCTTTTTTATGGTTTTTAAGCTTGTCTAGGCCACTTCTGAGGCTTCGGCATCGAGGCGGGCTTGGGCCGCGGCGGCATCGTCGGCGGCTACGGGGTGGTCGTCGTCTTCGTCGTGGCTGAAAAAGCGGTTCTGGAAGATTAGAATCAGGGCTACACCTATGAAGATAGCGGAGTCAGCAATGTTGAAAATGGGCCATAAGGATACATGGGAACCACCAACTAAGGGCCAGGAAGCGGGCAAGATGCCTTCGTAGATATCCACGTAGAGCATATCAATCACCTGCCCATGAAACCATGGCGTGGGCGCCGTAATGGGGGCGTTGTCGTAGATGATGCCGTAGAAAATAGAGTCGATCAGGTTGCCGATGGCCCCGCCCAGAATTAGGGAAACGCAGGTGATAAGGCCTTTGGGCGCGTGGCGCTGCCAGAGCTTGTAGATGTAGTAAGCAATACCTGTTACGGCTACTAGCCGGAAGCTGGTAAGAAGAATTTTACCGTAAGGAGGCGGCAGCTCCACCCCGAAAGCCATGCCGGGATTCAGGGTGTAGTGCAGCTTAAACCAGTCGCCGATGAGGTGAATTTCATCGAAGCGGTCCATGTAGGTGTGCACGGCCCACTTTGAGAGCTGATCAATGAGGATGACCAGCAGGGCCACCAAGTAATACTTCCAATACTTCATAAGCACAAAGTGACGCAGAATTTTTGACTCCGCTGCGTGGCGCCCCACTACAGCCTCTGCGTCGTTAGTATATGTTCGGAGGCGGCTTTTGTGCCGATATAAACCCGTTTTTTGAGGATTTGTGCGGTGTTATGCCAAACGCTCCTTCAACGGCAAACTTACTCTAAACAAACGTTTTTCCGGGTGAGCCATGCTGAGCTATTTATGCACAAACAAAAGGGCCGCGAAACGTATGTTTCGCGGCCCTTTTTAGCTCCAATAGTGGCCTAGGCCACTAGCTGTTGGCTACTTCCAACTGCACAGGCACGGTGTACTCATCGAACTCCAAGACAGAACCGCCATTCAAATCCGGGGCAAAGTTCAGGGCCAGGGCCTGCACTTCTTCGCGGATGTAGTCGCCGAACGACTGCACGGCGGCTTGTAGCTCGGGCTGCTGGCCCAGCGTCACCCGGATTTTGTCCTGCACTTCCAGGCCGCTGTCTTTGCGCAGGTTCTGGAGGCGGTTCACCAATTCGCGAGCTACCCCTTCCTGGCGCAGCTCGTCGGTCAGGGTCACGTCGAGGGCTACCGTGAGGGGGCCGTCGGTGGCTACGAGCCAGCCGGGCAGGTCCTGGGTGCGGATTTCCACATCGTCGGGGGCCAGCGTGAGGGCTTCACCATCTACTTCTACGGCCAGCTGACCGGTTTTTTCGAGGGTGCTGATTTCCTCGGGGGTCATCTGCTGGATGCGGGCACCCACGGCTTTCAGCTTGGCACCGTACTGCTGGCCCAGGCGCTTGAAATTGGGCTTCACCGACTTCACCAGCACACCGCTGGTATCATCGAGGAACTCCACGTGCTTCACGTTCACCTCGGCGCAGATCAGGTCTTCCACCTTGCCTACCTGCTCGCGCGTGCTTTCGTTGAATACCGGCACCAGGATGCGCTGCAGGGGCTGACGCACCTTCAGCACCGACTTCTTCCGCAGGGAGTGCGTGAGCGAAGAAATGCGCTGGGCTAGCTCCATGCGCTCCTCCAGAGCCTTGTCGATGCGGGTTTCATCGGCCTGCACCAGCAGCGTGAGGTGCACCGATTCAGGGGCTAGCGGCGTATTCTTCGCTACGGCTTCCTCGCGCATGCCGTCGGTCATGTTCTTATAGAGCCACTCCGCGAAGAAGGGCGCAATAGGAGCCATGAGCTGCGAAACCACCACCAGGCATTCCTGCAGGGTTTCGTAGGCGGCACGCTTGTCCTGGGTCAGCTCGCCTTTCCAGAAACGGCGGCGCGAGAGGCGCACGTGCCAGTTGGAGAGCTGATCGGTAACGAAATCCTGGATGGCGCGGGCGGCCTTCGTGGGGTCGTAGCCATCGTAGTGGCCGCGCACTTCCACAATCAGCGACTGCAGCTTGCTCAGAATCCAGCGGTCCAGCTCGCTTAGCTCCGTGTAGGGCACGCGGTCAAACTCGCGGGCCTGGAAGCCGTCGAGGTTGGCGTAGAGGGCGTAGAACGAGTAGGTGTTGAACAGCGTGCCGAAGAAGCGGCGCTGCACCTCCGTAATGCCGGCCAAGTCGAACTTGAGGTTGTCCCAGGGCTGGGCGTTGGCAATCATGTACCAGCGCGTAGCGTCGGGGCCGAACTGCTGGATAGTGGCAAACGGATCCACGGCGTTGCCGAGGCGCTTGCTCATCTTGTTGCCGTTCTTATCCAGCACCAAGCCGTTGGCCATCACGTTCTTGTAGGCCACTGAATCCTCCAGCATTACGGCCAGCGCGTGCAGGGTGAAGAACCAGCCGCGGGTCTGATCCACGCCTTCGGCAATAAAATCAGCCGGGAAGTTCTTCTCAAACTTCTCTTTGTTCTCCAGGGGGTAGTGCCACTGGGCGTAGGGCATGGCGCCGCTATCAAACCACACGTCGATGAGGTCGGTTTCGCGGTACATAGGCTGGCCCGAAGGCGATACCAGGAAGATATCGTCTACGTAGGGGCGGTGCAGATCCATCTTCTCCCCGTTGGCGTAAGGGTTGTGGGTCATAACCTCAGCCGCTACGGCCTTGTCAATCTCCTGCTTTAGCTGCTCTACCGAGCCGATGCAGATTTCCTCCGTACCGTCCTGGGTGCGCCAGATGGGCAGGGGCGTGCCCCAGTAGCGCGAGCGGCTCAGGTTCCAGTCCACCAGGTTTTCGAGCCAGTTGCCGAAGCGGCCGGTACCGGTGCTGGCGGGCTGCCAGTTAATGGTTTTGTTGAGCTCGATGAGCCGGTCTTTTACCGCCGTGGTCTTGATAAACCAAGAGTCCAGGGGGTAATAGAGTACGGGCTTATCGGTGCGCCAGCAGTGCGGGTAGGTGTGCTCGTACTTCTCCACTTTGAAGGCCGTACCGTCGCCTTTCATGCGGATGGCAATGCTTTCGTCGAGGGTTTTGTAGTCGGCGCCGCTCTGGTCGTGGCCGTCGTAGTTTTTCACCCAACGGCCGCCAAACTCGCCCATTTGCTGCACGTAGCGGCCGGTGCGGTCCACGATGGGGCCTAGCTTGCCCTCATCGTCGGCTACCATCAGCGCAGGCACATCAGCCTGCTGGGCAGCCCGGAAGTCATCGGCGCCAAACGTAGGCGAGATGTGCACGATGCCGGTACCGTCTTCGGTAGTCACGAAGTCGCCAGGAATTACGCGGAAGGCGCGCTCCTCCCCTTCAAACGCCGGGAAGCCTTTATCGTGGCCAAACAGACGTTCGTAGCGGATGCCAACTAAGTCAGCGCCTTTGAAGGTATTCTCGATGCGCCAGGGCAACACTTTGTCGCCGGGCTTGAAGTCTTCAAACGAAGCGTTTTTGCCTTTCTCCGAGAAGTAGCGACCTACCAATGCTTCCGCCAGCACCACCCGAATGGGGGCGTAGGTGTAGGGGTTGAAGGTGCTTACCAGCACGTACGGAATGTTTTTCCCGACTGCTAGGCCAGTGTTGGCGGGCAAGGTCCAGGGTGTAGTCGTCCAGGCCAGGATGTACACGTCTGGTTCGGCGGCACTATCGCCATACAAGGCAGCCAACGGCACTTCGTCTACCTGTACATTGCTGAACAACTGCTCCGATTTCTCGTCGCGCTTTACCTTGAACTGGGCCACGATGGTCGTGTCCTTCACGTCGCGGTAGGTGCCGGGCTGGTTCAGCTCGTGCGAGCTTAGGCCAGTACCAGCAGCGGGAGAGTAGGGCTGGATGGTGTAGCCTTTGTAGAGCAGGCCCTTGTCGTAGAGCTTCTTGAGCAGGGCCCAGCAGCTCTCAATGTACTCGGGCTCGAAGGTGATGTAGGGGTCATCGAGGTCAACCCAATAGCCCATTTTCTCGGTGAGGTCGTCCCACTGGGCTTTGAAGCGCATCACGGTTTCGCGGCAGCGCTGGTTGTAGTCCTCAATGCTGATTTTCTTGCCGATATCCTCCTTCGTGATACCCAGCTCCTTCTCTACCTGCAGCTCAATGGGCAGGCCGTGGGTGTCCCAGCCGCCTTTGCGGTTCACCTGCTTGCCCAGCAGGGTCTGGTACCGACAGAAGATGTCCTTCACCGTCCGGGCCATCACGTGGTGAATGCCGGGGGCACCGTTAGCCGAAGGTGGGCCTTCATAAAACACGAACGTAGGCTGCCCTTCGCGGGTGCTTACGCTCTTCTCAAAGATGCCGTTCTGCTTCCACCACGCCAGGATATCGGTGCCGACCTGGCCGTAGTTGAGCGGCTGCTTGTATTCGGGGTAGTTCATTGAGTGGGGGTCGTTGTATCAGAACGTCATGCTGCGCCTGCCGAAGCATCTCTACGGCTAGCTATTTAAGTGGCCTAGGACCAACTCAACGAAGCGGGAGAGATGCTTCGGCAAGCTCAGCATGACGGTGGTAAGAATAGTGGTTTAGCCGTTCAATTTAGGCTGCACCTGAATACGGTTCAGATTCAGTTCCAGGTCGTCGTCTTCCTCGTGGTAGTTGTCGTCGTAATGACGAATACTGGACTGGTCGATGACATCCTCGTCCTTGCCGTGCTCAAAGGTAACCAGCAGGCAGGGCAGCAGAATCAGGTTGGAGAAGTTGGTTATTAACAAGCTGGCCGACATTAACAGGCCCAGGGCCTTGGTGCCACCAAACTCTGAGAAGGCAAACACCGAAAAGCCCAGAAACAGTACAATGCTGGTGTAAATCATGCTGGTGCCGGCCTCCGAAAGCGTGGTGCTGATGGCCGCCTTCACGCGGCGGCCGTTAGCGGCCATTTCCTGCCGGAACTTGGCCAGCAGGTGAATGGAGTTGTCGCCATCAATACCCAGCGCAATGCTGAAAATAAGCGCCGTGCTGGGCTTAAGCGGAATGCCAAAGTAGCCCATAATACCGCCCGTGAGCAGCAGGGTGAAGAAGTTAGGCAGCAGCGTAAAGAACACCGCCCGGATGCTGCGGAACAGGATCAGCACTACCAAGCCTACGAGTACGAAGGCAATAATCAGGCTTTCCTTGAGCGTGCCAATGAGGTACTCGTTGCCTTTGGTGAAGATGACGGTAGTGCCGGTCAGCTTTACATCCATGCCCGTGCCGTTGAAAATCTTCTGAATCTGGGGTTGAATCTGGTTGCTAAGCAGCGTATCGAGGTTGCGCGAGCCGATGTCGGCAATCTTCAGGGAGATGCGCGCCCGCTGCATGGTGCTGTCGGTGAAAGAGCGCAGCAGCTTACTGGTGAGCTGGCCCTCGTTGCCTTTCGTAGACTGCGAGTGGGCCAGGTAGCTGAAAATGTAGTTCTTCTCAGAGTTATCGGGGAGGCGATAATACTCGGGGCTACCGTTATAAAAGGCCTGGGTAGAGGCCTTCAGGAAGGTAACCACACTCACGGGCGTAGTTAGCACGGGCTGGGTGCGCAGGAAGTTCTCCAAGCGGTCAATCCGCTCCAGGTTCTTGAGCTTCAGCAGGCCTTTGGGCTTGCCGGTATCCACTACCATTTCCAGGGGCATAACCCCGTTGAAGTGCTGCTCAAAAAACTTCAGGTCGGAGTTTACCGACGAATCCTTGGGCAGGTCATCGACCATGTACGACACTGATTTCACCTTCGTAACCCCAAACGCGGCCAGCACCACAAAGGCCAACGCCGCCAGGTACACAGTACCGCGGCGCTCCAGCACCAGGTAGTCGAAGAATTCCAGCAGCTTGGTTAGGGGCTTAGCCTCCAGGTGCTCCAGCTGCTTGGCGGTAGGCGGAGGCAGAATGGTGAAGATGATGGGCATCAGAATAAATGACACCACAAACGCCACAAAAATATTGAGGGTAGCCACCAGCCCGAACTGGTACAGAATGGCAATGTTAGTGAAGCAGAACACCACAAAACCAATGGCCGTGGTGGTGTTATTCATCAGGGTCACTAGGCCAATCTTGCGCACCACCCGTGCCATGGCCAGCACCTGGTTACCCGATTTGCGGTAGTCGTAGTGGTAGCGCGAGAGCAGGTAGGTGCAGTTTGGAATGCCAATAACAATGATAATACTGGGAATCAGACCGGTAAGCAGGTTGATTTTATAGCCCAGCAGTACCATGGAGCCAATGCACCACGTTACTACAATCAGCACAATCAGCAGCGGGAACACCACCGCCGACCACGTCCGGAAGAACATGAGCAGCGTGAGGGCCATCATCACAATGGTGAGGCCTACAAATAGCTTCATCTCGGAGGCTACCTTGGTGGTCATGGTGGCCCGCACGTAGGGCAGGCCGGCGTAGTGCATCCTGATGCCCGTCTTCTTCTGAAAGCGCTCTGCGTGGCCCAGTATCTTTTGCATCACAGCCTCTCTCCGGCTAGAATTCAAATACTTGGGGTCCATGGTGAGGGCCAGGAGCGTGGCCCCGGTAGTGGGAGAAATCAGCTGA
This sequence comes from Hymenobacter taeanensis, assembly GCF_013137895.1. Lineage (NCBI taxonomy): Bacteria > Pseudomonadati > Bacteroidota > Cytophagia > Cytophagales > Hymenobacteraceae > Hymenobacter > Hymenobacter taeanensis. Next base: position 1,771,130 of record NZ_CP053538.1, on the reverse strand, counting down.
CCCTTATAAAACTCCTGCGCGTTTACTACCCGCATCAGCGAATCGAGCTCGGGCTGGGTTTGGGGGAAGTGGCGGAAAATAGGAACAGCCCGGAAGGTTTGGTTGCTGGTATCTTTCTCCAGCTTCGGCAGGCGGGTTACACCCAGTATGCCGTTTACGCCTTCCACCTTGCTGAGCGTATCCGTGAGCATACGCAGCTCATTGAAATTACCAAGCTTATACACGGAGCTGTCCTGCATGCCCAGTACGAGCACGTTGCCATCTTCCCCAAACGTGCGCTTGAACTTCTGGAAGTACACCATGTCGGGGTCGTTGGGCGACACCACCTGCGCAAAGTCGTAGGTCATCTGCACCTTACGCGCTTCCCAGGCCATAAACGCCGTGATGACAGCCAGCAGCCCGATAAGCAAGCGGCGGTTCTTAATGACAAACAGAGCGAGGTTTCTCCACATAGGCTGCTAAAATGCAGCAAAGGTACGCAACTACTCCTTGGGCGTGGTCATTAAACCTTTAGCTCAACTATAGTCTAACTGAACGGCTTACCCAGCTGTTTCTACTATTTTTTAGAATATAGGCAACAACTTATGTAGCTTACAGCGTAAACAGCCGCACATCAATACGTTGCGGGTTCAACAAATTGCACTTTGAGGCGTGTTGGTTGTTTTATTTTGACTTAATGACACTCTTTTCATCCCCGGAAGCTACCCTCACTTTCAACTCAGCTTCTCAGACTCTGCATCTTAGCTACAGTGCCACTCGATTGTCGGTCTCCTTCGGGCAGGCCTACCAGCGGGCACTAGAGGAAATGCTGGAGCACAACGTCGATAAGCTGCTTTTAGACCTTAAACGGAATGCCCCCCCTACTGAAGACGAAACGGAGCATTTGCTGCAGCCGTTGATTACGGCACTGCCCGCGCACCACAGTCGGCCACTCTTTATTGCAGCGGTGGTTTCAGAAGGACAGTACCAGTACCAGATTGCTTCTTACTCTTCGGCGGCCAGCCAAACCGTGCCACCGGCCCACATAGAGTTCAACTACTTCACCTCCCGCCGCGACGCCACTGCCTGGCTCAGCGAGAACTAAGCATCCGGCACTTTTTTAGCGCCATTCCTGCTTTTTCACCTATTCCGAAATAAAAACGCCCCCGGATTCCTCCGGGGGCGTTTTTACGTTCTAGGCCTGTAGCCTTAGCCGCTCAGTGGCCTAGAGCTTTTCAAAAACGCGCGACAGGCTCACGGCCTCGCCAATGTAGCTGCGCAGCTCCGAAATGGGCATGCGGGTCTGCTCGCGGGAGTCGCGGTGGCGCACGGTCACGGTGTTATCCTCCAGGGTCTGGTGGTCGACGGCAATGCAGAAGGGGGTGCCGATGAGGTCCTGGCGGGTGTAGCGCGTACCAATGGAGTCCTTCTCCTCTACTACCAACCGGAAATCGTGGCGCAGGGAGTTGTAGATTTCGTTGGCTTTGTCGGGCAGGCCATCCTTCTTCACCAGCGGGAAAATGGCGGCCTTAATGGGTGCCACGGCCGGGTGCAGGCGCAGCAGCTTGCGGGTTTTGGTTTGCTGCTTCTCGCCTTCGCCTTCCGTAATGGTTTCTTCCTGATAGGCCTGGCAAAGCGTGGCCAGGAACAGGCGGTCGGCGCCCACGGAGGTTTCTACCACGTAGGGCACGTAGTTGCCATAAGGCTTGCCCGTCTCGGGGTTGATGTCGTTGTCGAAGTACTGCTGCTTCTTCCGGCTTAACGCTTGGTGCTGCATGAGGTCGAAGTCGGAGCGGGAGTGAATACCCTCAATTTCCTTGAAGCCAAAGGGGAATTCATACTCGATGTCTACCGCAGCCTTCGCGTAGTGGGCCAGCTTGTCGTGGTCGTGGAAGCGGAGCTTGTCGGCGGGCAGGCCTAGGGCCTCGTGCCAGCGGCGGCGCGTTTCTTTCCACTGGTTGTACCACTCGCCTTCGGTGCCAGGGCGCACAAAGAATTGCATTTCCATCTGCTCAAACTCCCGCATGCGGAAGATGAACTGACGGGCCACAATCTCGTTGCGGAAGGCCTTACCAATCTGGGCAATACCAAACGGCACCTTCTGGCGCGCCGACTTCTGCACGTTCAGGAAGTTCACAAAGATGCCCTGGGCCGTTTCGGGGCGCAGGTAAATCTTGCTGGAGTCGTCGGCTACGGCGCCCACCTGCGTTGAGAACATCAGGTTAAACTGGCGCACATCCGTCCAGTTGCCAGTTTTGCTTACGGGGCAGATAATTTTCTCGTCAAGGATGAGCTGCTTTACGCCGGCCAGGTCTTCGGCGGTCAGCAGGCGGCCCATTTCGGCCAGCAGAGCGTCGGCGCGGGTATTGTCGCCGGCGTTTTCGTACTCGGCAGCCTTGTCTTCGAGCAGCACGTCGGCGCGGTAGCGCTTCTTGCTGTCGAGGTTGTCAATCATCGGGTCAGAAAAGCCATCTACGTGGCCGGAGGCTTTCCAGGTGAGCGGGTGCATGAAAATGGCCGCGTCAATACCCACCACATTCTGGTTGAGCTGGGTCATGGCCTTCCACCAGAGCTGCTTCAGGTTGTTTTTGAGCTCCACGCCGTTGGGGCCGTAGTCGTACACGGCGGCCAAGCCGTCGTAAATTTCCGAAGAAGGGAATACGAATCCGTATTCTTTGGCGTGCGACACGATATCAGCCAGGGTGTTTTCGGCCGTGGCGGCGGCTTTCTGCTCGTTGCTCATATGAAAGGAGAGGTGAGAAGGTAGAGCTTAGAACTCGGATGAATACCTGCTTTGGGGTTCTAATGTCCAAAGCAGGTCTTATCTCTCGCTTTTAAGCTCTCAGTTCTAAAGTACGGGCAAAAGTAGCCAAAGCTTTAGCTAGTCGGCTACACCCTCCGGCTAAAATGCAGCTGGCCCTTTGTTTATTAGCAATTTACTACACTTGCTCCTGGTCTGGCCAACCCGGCGGGCTGACCTACGTTAAGCGCCTCAAGCTGGAGCCTATTCTGCAAGAGCGGTAACAATTTCATAATCTTGTGCCCCTTTACGGCAGCCCTACCTTTGGTTGCCTAAACCTGAATACTCACCAATCCCCCCCTTATGTTTGGCTTAGAGCCTCATGTGCTGTTGCTGCTGATTGCCTGTTTGGTGGCAGCCTGCGCCTTTGAATTCGTAAATGGTTTCCATGACACGGCCAACGCCGTGGCCACGGTCATTTACACCAACACCCTGCGCCCGTGGGTAGCCGTCATCTGGTCGGCGTTCTGGAACTTCATCGGAGTTCTAACGGGTGGCATTGCCGTGGCTATGGGCATCGTGTACTTGCTCCCCGTAGAGAGCCTCGTCGACCAGAACGTGTACCACGGCATTGCCATGGTGGGCGCTCTGATTATTGGGGCCATCATCTGGAACGTAGGCACCTGGTATTATGGCCTGCCCTCCTCTTCCTCACACGCCCTCATTGGTTCCATCCTGGGTGTAGGCATTGCATTCAGTTTCCTGCCGGGCTCCAACAATGCGGCGGTTAACTGGGGCAAGGCCGGAGAGACTGGCCTAGCCCTACTGGTTGGCCCGTTGTTCGGCTTCTCGCTCACTATTGTGATGATGTTCCTGCTCAAGCGTTTCGTGCGCAACAAGGCCATCTTTAAGGAGCCGCACAAGCGTAAGCCCCCACCCCTCTGGATTCGTCTGATTCTGATTGCTACCTGTACGCTGGTAAGCTACTTCCATGGCTCTAACGACGGGCAGAAGGGCGTAGGCCTCATGATGCTGATTCTGATTGGCATCGTGCCCTCATACTTCGCCCTCGACCACGCCAAGAACCCACTTGATATGCGTGACTCGTTAACGAAGGTGGAGCAGGTGATGCAGAAGGTTAACGTTGGTGATTTGAGCGTGCAGGACCGCGAGTCGGTGGCCTACATCAAATCGCAGACTAATGCCCTCGACAGCATCTTTGCCGGAAAAACGGAAGTAAAGCAGTTACCGCAGAACGCCCGCTTTGAGATCCGCAAGGCCATTCTGTTACTGGGCAACCAGGCCAAGAAAATTCAATCGAGCGAAAAGGTAAGCCTGAGCACCGAAGACCGCGATACGCTTAAAACCAGCCTGAGCAAGATGAAGGAATTCACTGACTACGCCCCTTGGCAGGTGCTGGTAGCCGTGTCCGTTTCTCTGGGCTTAGGCACCATGATTGGCTGGCAGCGCATTGTGAAAACCATTGGGGAGCGTATTGGTAAAGAGCACCTGACCTACGCCCAGGGTGCCTCCTCGGAGTTGGTAGCGGCAGCCATGATTGGTGCCTCTACGGCCTATGGCTTGCCTAGCAGCACCACGCACGTATTGTCATCGGCTATTGCTGGCTCTATGGTGGCTAACCGGGGTATCAAGAACCTTAATCCTCAGATGGTGCGCAATATTGCTTTGGCTTGGGTACTTACCCTGCCCGTAACCATGGCCTTAGCCGGCGGCTTGTTTCTGCTGTTCCGGGCTATTCTGCCTTCTTAGGTCACCTTTGAATTACACAAAAAAGCCACCCCGGTTTGGGGTGGCTTTTTTTATGGGCATTTCTCACCGCGTCGCTTCTCAATGTGGAGCGTATGGCTCATCAGGATAATCTGAGGCGTGAAAAGTCCGGTTTATCAAATACTTATCAACTTATCAACACTGAAATCGTGTGATTTTGTGGATAACTCAGTTTAGGCAGGCCACTGCACTTCTAAATCGTCGTTAATGAAGACCCCGAAGTTCACGAACTGCAGCTGCTCTTCATCGAAGTACATATCGATCATCTCCTTCTCGTAGGAGAGGCGCATCTCGCCGGTATCCATTTTCTCCACCTCGCTTTGCTCGTGGCCGTGGCGCTGCATCAGGTCCTGAATTTCCTCCGGGGATTTGCCATGAATGGCTTCGCCGTACAAACGAATGCCGGGGTGGTCCGTCTCAATGCAGCTCAGGCGGTAGTCGTCCTCACGGTCGAAGTACAAGGAGTAGCCTTCTTCCAAGTAGTTCCAGGCTTGGTGTTCAAATTCGTCGTCGTCTTCCGACTCTTCAATTTCTTCCGGCTCGCCCATCAGGGCGCGCACTTCATCCATGGAGGCACCGAACTTGAGCGGCCCCATGCCGACACCGAGCGTGATTTCGTTTTCTTCAGTGCTTGACGATTGGTTGGCGGGCGTTTGCATAGCCATATTGGTAAGGGTGAGTGTCAGGAAATGGTAGAAGGGTTAAAGGTAGGTATTCGTGCTTCACTTGCCGTATTGGGCCTCAAACTCGGCTCGCTGGCGCACATACTCGGGGTGTTGCTTGGCCTGGTCCCACTTGCGCTTGAAGATGGCCGCTGCCTCTGCTTTCAGTGGGTCTTCGGGGGAGCGGGGTAATTCTTCGCGGCCGTGGGCACCGCTTTGGCCTTTTTTATCGTCGGGCACCGGGCCATCATACTTCTTACCACCGCGGTGGTTAGCGTAGCGCCGGGCGCGGGTAAACCCCATTTGCAGAAACTTCCGGGCCATGTCGGCCCCAACAAAGTCCTGGGCTTTTAAGTAGGCCTCAAACAAGCCGTAAATGGTTTCGCTAGACTCCCGGGCCACCTCAGGGGTCCGGAAGCGCCAGTGGGGCAGAATCTCGCCTTTATAGGGCTCTACCAACAGTACCCCCTGCTCGCCTTTGCCCACTCGGTAGTACTCCGGATGCTTCCGGAAGTCCAGAGAATGAAAATCGAGGTCGTAGTTGAAGGGCATATGCGCTAGGCCAGTACCGCTGCGTGAGTAAATGGGTTAGATGCCTCTATACGCCCATTTCGACTTCCTGGCTGCTCCTCAAATAAAAAGGCTCATCGGTTAGTGGATAACAACGGCTTACTATGTGGATAACCAACTAGTTATAAACACACTACGCTATTCTTTGGGCTTTACCGCGTTGCACAGAAAACAGGTAAGGGCATCAAGCCTACAAGTGATACCCGTATTTGTAGGCCAGTTCATTTACAGAGCGCTAGGTTTCCCCAGCAACAGCATGAGCCGTTAAGTGTCGCGGGGCACTACACCAGAACCCGTCCTGCCCGATGTCCTGACCAACGTCTCCTGTTTACAAGGCAGCCCAACCCGCTAGGCTACCCTTTCTGCAAAACCGAAACCCCGGTCCGCTTTTCCACAGGTTAATAACTTTTAAAATATTTTTTTCTTAAAGTCTCTTTTTAATCCCTGTCATAGGGGCTGTGTATAAGTGGATAAAAAGAACGGGTTATTAACACGACTAATAACTTGTGTACAAGAACAGAGTTATGCACCGTGTATCAACAGGGTGTGTGGATAGTAAACAACAGATTACTAGATGGTTAATGCAGTTTTTCACAATCCACATACCTTGTCAACAAATCCACAATTCACAGGGTGGGTCGTGTGTGGATTGTAGAATTTAAGGGGGATAGTTATCCACCCTTATCCACTGCTGAATTGTGCTGTAGCGGTCAGGTAGCAACCAAAAAAACTTGTGCCCAACTTCTCCACGCGTTATCCCCAGGTTTCCCCACCATTATCCACAGATTATGCCCTGGGCGCAAACAGGCGTGGAAAACTCTGTGGATTGCGTGAGGAGAACCTCTGCAAATCTGGCCTATCGGGCTGGAAACGCAGATATAGAATGTGGATAGCTGCATGAGCTATTCTATATATAGAGGAAAATAGCACTATCCCAACCCAGCTACCCCACTTGTGTAAAGAAGAGTTAAAGAGACCAGGGCAGAAGGTAGTTTCGATTTAGCGAGTGGCTGACTAATGAGATAAGCCAGGCACATTTCACAGCGCAATCAGTTGAGGACGGTCATGTGGCATCTGATGGGCGGGCCGTAAATGGGGGCCGAAGTGCAGCAGTGAGCTGTACCAGCCTCTGACGTGCATCTCGTGACACGGAAAGTAGCCTGAAACGACACTATTCCTGCGGCACCAACAAAGACGAAACGCATAGTGGTGGCACAGGTAAGTCTTGCGTCAGTACACTACCGTAGTCAAAGCGTAGCAAAAACAAAATGCCCGGCTGGTTAGAGCCGGGCATTTCTGGTGTAATTAGGCCGTGTCTGAAAACTCCAAAACGGTCATGCTGAGCTTGCCGAAGCATCTCTACCGCTTCATGTAAGCTCGTATAAGTAAGCGGTAGAGATGCTTCGGCAAGCTCAGCGTGACGTGCAGCAAGCCTTAAACGACTTTTCAAACACAGCCTACTAAGCGATTAGAAGCTCAGCGCCTCTACAATGTCGAAGTTGGCGCGTATCTGAATGCTTTTAGGGAAAAAGTAGATAGGCTCAGGGGGTACCCGTAGCTGTGGGTCGCCGCCCTGCCAGCGGCCGTCCTTATTAGTATCAATAAGCACGCGCAGGGTGTAGGTAGCGGGTGCCAGATAGTCGAAGCGGTAAGTGTTTTTGGGGCTAAGCAAAGTGGCTACCACCTGGTTGTTGGCATCAAGTAGTTGTACCTGATAGCTGGTATACTTCGTGGTAATGGTGCCACTGAGGGTGCCGGTGGTAGCTTGGTCAGTTACGCGGAGGCGCAGTAGCGGCTTCAGGCCGAGGCGTTGTCCGGTTACGCTTTGCACCACGGTGCTGTCGAGAATTATCCCTACGGTTTTCTTGGCTTGCGTATTCAGGGTAACCGTGAGGGTGCTGCGGTCGGGGCTCAGCACGGCGTCGGTGGGCACCCGAAGCGGGCGGCGCTTCAGAGAGTCTTCTACCAACGTGCCGATGGGTTTACCGGCCACCAGCCGAATAGGCTCCGTGAATTTGAATCTCACCTGGCCCTGGCGGTACACCTCCCGGGGGCTACCCTCTACCGTGTAGGCAGCGGGGCGCTTGGTGGGCGGGTTACCCTGGAAGCGCACGTTCACGGTGTCGCGGCCCACGTTGCCGGCGCTGTCAGTGGCAGCCAGCAGGTAGCGGCCTTCGGTGAGATCAGGGAAGCGGTAGAGCACAACGCTGCGGCCCCGCTCCGTTAGTTGCACTGCCTCGTTGAGCACCGGCGGCGTGGGGCCACTCAGCGCCGAAAGGGTAGCTGCGGTCAGGCCCTCGTTGTAGCTTACCTGGAAGTCAGTAGGGCCGGGTTTCTGGCTGATTACGTTCGGGCGCCGGCTATCGGGCCGGGTAAGGGTAAGCTGCAGCGAGTCGGCGTTGGGCCGCACCGTGTACAAGGTGGGCAGATAGGCAATTCGCTCCCCTTCCTCGTAGCGTAGACTTTGGTTTTTATCGGCCAGAGCATAGAGCTGGTAGCGGCCCTCTTTAAGATACTGCAGGTAAAACTGGCCTTGCTTATCGGTGCGAGCCAAGTAGTAAGGCCGGCCGCGCCGAATATTGGCCGTGTCGCTTTCCTGATACAGCATAACCACCGCTTCGGCCGCCGGCTTGCCCGAGAGCAGCTCCGTAACTGAGCCACGCACGGAACCAGAGTCTAGCTGCGCGCCGGTACTAAAGCTCAACCGCGCATCGGGGGCCGGGTTGCTTTCCGTAATGTCGGAAATGGCGTTGCCGAAGTTGAAGGAGTAGGTGGTATTTGGGGCGAATGGCTTGTCGAAGGTAAGCGTAACGGCGTTGCGGTCTTCGCGCACTTTGTACTTGTTGTCGTCGCTGATGTAGGGTGCAATAATCAGGTTCTTCTGGAGGTCCTTTACCTGAATCGACTCCGAGAACACCAGCCGCACCGACTGCCCCCGCACGTTGCGGGCCTCGTTCTCAGGTACGCTGCTCACCAGCTTCGGGGGCGTGGTATCCCGGATGCCGCCTTCCGGTGAGCTTACCGCGGCGCATCCAGCCAGGCCAGCCACTGCCGATAACAATAGAAAAGAACTAACACGAACGAACATCAACAGGAAGTACTGAGGTCAGGGGGAAAGTAGCGCAACCAACTTGCAGCGCCGCCGGGTAGAACGAGAAAGGCGCAACAGAAGCTGCCAGGCCACCAACGCCTGACAAACCACAACAATTGCGTGAGGAAACGGTAGGTGGCGCTACTGCCAAGCGAAGGTACAACCCTACTCCGCATGCTGCCCAATGAACCAGCATAGCCGCACCGCGGCCACGAGTAAAAAACGTATTGCCCTGAAGCATTAGCACCTAGCCTCTCCCCTACCCTGGCAGGCACTTGGTGCTCCAGGAAAAAACAGAAGACCGTCCCTCCGAGCATGGCTGAGAAAGACGGTCTTGCCAAATTACAGTACTGGCCTAGCCGAAAGTTAGCGCCGAGTGGAAATGTAGATTAAGCTGGAGTACTGGCCTTCATGCTGGGCCGCGTATTGATTTGATTTATAACCAGCCTTGAGCACTGTAAGCAGCCCGCCGCCCCGCTCGGCGCGGTGCTTCTCGCTGAGCATGCTTACGTAATAGGCATCCAGCGCCATGGGCAATACCTCACGCACGCCCATTTTGTGCTTTTTAAGCAGCTGGGTCATGGTTTTGGCGCTGAAGTGGTACAGGTGGCGCGGCACATCATAGGCGGCCCAGTCCTGGCGGTAGTGCTGGGCGTCGAGGCTCTCCACGTTAGGCACGGCAATGATGAGCACGCCATCAGGCTTCAACAGCTTGATGAGCTGCTGCAGGGTTTCGTTCAGAGTGTGAACGTGTTCCAGCACGTGCCAGAGTGTAATAGCATCGAAGGAGCCGGGCTCTAGGGCCGTAAGGTCGTCGGAGCCGATGGGCTGGCCTACGCGCTGGCTGGCTTCTTCGCGGGCCCGCGGGTTGGGCTCTAGGCCACTCACCTTCCAGCCCGAAGACTTGGCCGCCTCCAGAAAGTGGCCCGTGCCGCAGCCATAATCCAGCAAACGGCCCTTGCGCGGCGCCTGTTTATTGAGCAACGCCACCTTGCGGCGCATGGTGAAGAAGCGGGCTACTTTGTAGGCCTGGTTGATAACCCCCCCTGCCCCACTGTTGTGCGATACGTACTCCTCCGACTCATAATACCGCCCAATGTGGGCAGCATCGGGGCGCGGGTTGGTGAACTGAAACGAGCAGGCGGCGCACTGCTGAATCGCGAAGCTTTCCTTGCTGACCGATTTATCCTCCACCACGAGCTTGTTGCGAAGCTCCGTCTTGCCACACACCGGGCATTTGTCCAGACGTTCGTAAACCACTGAGTTGTGCTAATTTATTTATTGTAAGCCGGAACGAACAAGTAGGCCTAGGCCAGTCCGCCCTCGTTGCGAAGGTACAAAACGAAGCTGCCACAAATTCCAGGAAGGATCTGTGGCAGCTGTTGAATGAATAGGAACAAGTTATAAAGCCATCATGCTGAGCGCAGCGCAGCATATCTACCGCTTTGTTGCGAAGCTAGGCTAGTTGAGTAGCCAGAGGTAGAGATGCTTCGGCTGCGCTCAGCATGACGTTCTTATTAATTCGTTCCTGAAAATCAGACCATCTACCGGCCCAGGTACACCATCAGCACCGATACGTCGGCGGGGGATACGCCGCTAATGCGGCTGGCCTGGCCTAGGGTTTCGGGCTGAATCTTGAGCAGCTTCTCGCGGGCTTCGTGCGAGAGGGCGGGCATGGCTTTGTAGTCGAGACGGCCCCGGATGGTGAAGTCTTCCAGCTCCTGCACGCGGGCGGCTTGTTGGTGCTCCTTCTCCAGGTACGCCTCGTATTTCACCAGAATCACGGCTTGCTCTAGGGCATCGGGGCGGTACTGGCCTAGGGCCAGCGTGAGGGCGGGGAGGGCGCGCGTGAGGTCCGGCAGCTCCACATTGGGGCGGCGCAGCAGGTTCACGGCGCGGGTTTTCTCGTGAATAGTAGCCGAGCCAATTTCCTCTAGCCAGCCGTTGATTTCCGCGGGCTCAATACCGAAGTTCTTCAGCAGCTTCACGATTTCGGCGGTTTGCTCCTGCTTTTCGCGCACGCGCTCCATGCGCTCATCCGACGCCAGACCGAGGGAATGGCCTAGAGGCGTGAGGCGCAGGTCGGCGTTGTCCTGGCGGAGCAGGATGCGGTGCTCGGCGCGGCTCGTAAACATGCGGTAAGGCTCGTCGGTGCCTTTGTTTACGAGGTCGTCGATGAGCACCCCGATGTAGGCCTCGCTCCGCTTCAGGATGAAGGGCTCCTTGCCGTGCACTCGGTTGTGGGCGTTGATGCCGGCCATCAGGCCCTGGCACGCCGCTTCTTCGTAGCCTGTGGTGCCGTTGATCTGGCCCGCGAAGTAGAGGTTCTTGATGCGCTTGGTTTCGAGCGTCAGGTGCAGCTGCGTAGGCGGGAAGAAGTCGTACTCAATGGCGTAGCCCGGGCGGAACATCTTCGCGTTTTCGAAACCGGCAATTTTGCGCAGGGCGCGGTATTGCACATCCTCGGGCAAGCTGCTGCTGAAGCCGTTCACGTACACCTCTACTGTGCTCCAGCCTTCGGGCTCCACAAAAATCTGGTGGCGGTCCTTGTCGGCGAAGCGGTTGATTTTATCCTCTACCGAAGGGCAATAGCGCGGCCCCAGACCCTTAATACGGCCCTGGAACATCGGCGACTTCTCGAAGCCCTCCTTCAAGATTTCGTGCACCTCGGGGTTAGTGTAGGTGATGTAGCAGGGGCGCTGCTTGGTGAGCGTAGGCGTGTCGAGGTAAGAGAATTTGCTCGGCTCGGCGTCGCCCGACTGCTCTTCCATTTTAGAGTAGTCGAGGCTACGGCCATCCACGCGGGGCGGGGTACCGGTTTTCATGCGGCCCGCTTCAAAGCCCAACTCCTTCAACTGCTCCGTGATGCCGGTGCTCTTGCTCTCGGCGGCGCGGCCACCGCCAAACTGCTTCTCGCCAATGTGGATAAGGCCGTTCAGGAAAGTACCGTTGGTCAGGACCACCGACTTGCCCCGGAACTCAATGCCGAGCTGGGTCTTTACGCCCACCACCGTGTCGTTTTCTACCACTAGGCCAGTCACGGCCTCCTGCCAGAAATCCACGTTCAGGGTTTGCTCCAGGGTCATGCGCCACTCCTCGGCAAAGCGCATTCGGTCACTTTGCGCGCGCGGGCTCCACATGGCGGGGCCTTTCGAGCGGTTCAGCATCCGGAACTGAATCATGGTTTTGTCGGTGATGATGCCCGACTGCCCGCCCAGCGCATCTACCTCGCGCACAATCTGCCCTTTGGCCACCCCGCCCATAGCCGGGTTGCACGACATCTGCGCGATGGTGTTCATGTTCATCGTCACGAGCAGGACCTTCGAGCCCATGTTGGCAGCCGCGGCGGCCGCCTCACATCCGGCGTGGCCGGCTCCTACTACAATAACGTCGTACTCTTCTTGCTGAAACATGGCGGGGTAGCAAAGGCGCGAAACAGGGAGCTTCGCGTGTTGTTGAACTCTGAGTTAGCGGGTCGCTAACGGTAATTCGTTCGGGGTAAACAGCACTTGGGGGCTTAGTCGTTCAACATAGTGCGCCGCTAGTGCCGCGTGCTATGTGCATACCAACAAAAACGCCCGCGTTTGGGCGGGCGTTACTAGAGAAACAAGTTCAGCAGCCGGACGCAACGCGCTCAAAACGTGCGCAAAGATACGCAGCTAATGGCTTCCTTACATAAGAGCCTTTTAGGTAGAGTGAAACGATGTAGAGGCGCAATATTTTGCGTCTCTTTGTTGCTGACGTTGTTTAGAATGCGGGAGTTCTAGGCCAGTCGTTCAACGACTAGACGCAAAGTATTGCGTCTCTACATCGTTCTGTTATTTACTGCCTATAGAAATGCTCTAGTCTAGGTCGAACTCCTCGAAGTACTCATCTGGCATATTCCTCATCAACTGAGTTGATTGAGCTGCCACCGTATCCCAGGAAAACGGCAGCCATAGGCCAGTCTCGCAGTCAAAAGCCTCGGTGGCCGCCAGGCACGGAAACAGCTTGTAGTCGAACTTGGGATAGTTGTATACCAGGTAGCCGGGGTAATAATATTCGTGTTGCTTGGCCAGGGCGTGCTTTATTTTCAGCAGCATCAGGTACTTGCCCAAACTGTGCTTGCGGTAGCTGGGGTGATAGAAGTTCATGATGCCGGCCAGCGTGCGGGCCCCGCTGTCGAAGATGCCCGCCGCAACCAGCTGGTCACCATCGCGCACCTCGAGTACTTGTGAGTTAAACACGTTGTGGGTAGCGCCAGCCAGCATGAAGGCCTCCACCGTTTCGGGTGCATCGAAGGTGATGGAGCTACGGTACTGGGCGTACAGATTCTCTAGTTCGTCGGTGAGTTGAAAGTGCCGGATGGTGGTCGTGAACCGCTCATTGAGGCGCAGCAGGCGGCGCTGCTCCGGGCCGTAGTGCATTTCCGCAAGCACTATCCGCAGCCAGTGCACAGTGTATAGGTTGTTGTTGATGGGCAGGAACCGGCAGGTAAACAGGTCCTGGTGCATCCGGTAATAGCCCTGGCTCAAATAATAATCTAGCGCGTCGCCTCTGATAATGGGGAAGTAAGAAGGAGTAGCAGACATGCGGCGTATTTGGGTAGTTCGGTGAGGGAGAAGTGGCCTATAGTAATACACTTTATAAAGACCGTCATGCTTTATCTGGCGTCCGCTTGTCGAATCATCTCTACCGCTTCGTTGAGTTATTCCTAGGCCAGTGATTAGCCAGAGGTAGAGATGCTTCGGCTTCGCTCAGCATGACGATAGTTAGCGTAGAACAAGCTACACATACTAGGTCACCTAAACCAAAAACGCCCGCGTTTCGGCGGGCGTTTTCAGTACTATCAGAAGAGTCAATGTAAAATCAATAGGCCTAGAAGGTGCGCAGTGACAGGCAGTAGTCCTCTTTCTTGCGCATGGCCGTCTGGCTGAGCAGGTCCTTGTCGGCGTAACCTAGCAGGTGCAGCACGCCGTGAATCATGACGCGGTGCAGCTCGTCGCGGAAGGGCACGCCCAGCTTTTCGGCATTTTCCCGCACGCGCTCCACCGAGATAAAGATGTCGCCCTCGATGATATCCGATGTATCGGCGTTGTCGAAGGTGATGACGTCGGTGTAGGTGTCGTGGTCGAGGTACTCCATGTTTACCTTGTGCAGGTACTCATCGGAGCAGAAGATATAGGTGAGCTGCACAATTTCGTACTCGTGCACTTTGGCTACCTGCTCAATCCAGGAAACCAGAGATTCAGCGTCGCCTAGCTCAAACTCGACATCTTCCACCAAAAACTCAATACCGTGTACTTCGTGCTCGTGCGTGGTATCGTCGTCCTCAAACTCGTCGTGGTCGTGCGGAAAGTCGCTCATACCCTACTTAGTTGCTAGCGGAAGCATTTTCAGCACCGTTCAGCGCGGGCTCCTGAGAAGTAGGCAGTAGAAAGGTGAGCTGCACGTTGCGGCCATCTTTCTGGAACTCCACCTCGTCGGCCAGGTGGCGGATGAGGAAGATACCACGCCCACCGGGGTTCTCAATGTTTTCGGGAGCGGTAGGGTCGAGAAGATTAGTGTAGTCGAAACCTTCGCCCTGGTCTTCTACTTCAAACTTCACGCGGTCGGTATCCACTATCAACGACAGAAACACGTTTTTGTCCTTGTCGAACTTGTTGCCGTGCCGGATAGCGTTGTTTACCGCTTCCGTGACGGCCACCATGATGTTACCGTAGATGTCATCTTCAATGTGAAAGGTATCCTTCGAGTTGTCGATGAAACTCTCCACCACGCGGATATTTTCGACCAGCGAAGGAATCTGAATTTTAACCTGCTTCATAAAAAGAAAAAAGAGGGAAAGCGGCGTAGGGGCGGTAAAAGTAGCGTAACGCTACTTCATTTTCTGAAAATATTCACTCACCTCGCGCTGATAGTACGGAGTGAGGGCAGGCGGAACAGTCCGGAGCAACTCCGTTTGCCGGTTTTGCTGGCGTTTATACTGATTAAATGCCGGCGGAAAAACAGGCGGGCGGTTCTGTGCTGTCTGCGCTTCGCGCTTGTCATCCTGGTCTCGCTCCCGGGCCGATTTCTCAGCTTCCAGCAAACGAGTCAGGATTTGGCGCTGGCGCATAACAGTTTGCTCCGTCAGCCGCTTGTTTACGAGGTCGGTTTCGGTTTGTTCCATCATTTTTTTGACGTCGCCGAGACCCCCGGCGCCGTCCTGGCCTTTGCCATCTTTGTTGGAGCCGGGCTTGCCGCCGCTTTTCTGCTGCATGCGCTCCAGCTCCTGCATGGCCTGCCGTAGCATTTGCTGCTGCCCGGCTAGCTTGGCTAGCTCTTCGCTGAGGGCACGGCCCTGCTTGCCGCTCTGCTGCAGCTGCTGAATCTGCTGATTAAGCTGCTGCTGCATGCGGCCCAGCTGCCCTTCACCGGCGGCGCTGCCTTTTTTCTTTTTGCGGCTGCCTTTGCCTCCCCCACCCTGCTGTTGCTGCTGGCTCTGGCGCTGCTGCTCCTGCATTTGCTGCAGGGCATCATTCAGCATCAGGGCAAGGTTGTTCATGCTGGTCATGGCCAGCTGCTGGCTGCTGGTGGCGCGGCCCACGTTGCGCTGCCGGATGTGGTCGAGGCTCTCGTCCATGCGGCCGTTCATCTCGCCCACCTCGCGGGTCACGAAACTCTGAATCTGGAAGACTTTTTTTGCCAGCGCATATAAGGAATCCTGCACCACGCGGGCATCGTCCTTGAGCTTGCGCTGGGTCTGGCCGAGCTGCACAAAGCGGGGGTCACTCTGGTCAACGGTGCGAAACTGCTTCATCAGGCCTTCCTGATCGAAGCTCAGCTTGAGTAGGTTTTCCAGAATGTCGCGCAGGTCATCAATATTCTGTTGCTGCTGATCTGACTCCTCCTCTTCCTGCTGTTGCTGCATCTTCTGGGCCATCTGCTTCATCTTGTCAGCGGCTTGCTTCTGGCTCTGGCTTGCTTTCTGGTTCTGGTTTTTCGAGAGTTGCTCCTGGCTTTCCTGCTGCTGCTGGTCCACGTCCTGCTGCTCCTGCTTCATCTCGTCGGCCCCGTTCTGGTCGTCGAGCTGCTTGTCCAGGTCCTTCATGTCTTTGAGGTCCTGCTTCAGCTCCTCAAACTGCTGCTTCTGCTCGGCCTGCTTTTGCTGCAGCTCCTGCTGCTTTTGTTGCTGCTGAGCTTTGTCCTTGGGTGCCTCAGAGCTGTTCTTATCGTTCTTCTGGGTTTCCTCGGCTAGCTTCTCCTGCTCCTTAGCCAGCTCTTGCAGCTTCTCAATGGCTTGGTCCTGCTTCTGCTCAAACTGCAGCTGCTTGAACATTTCGAGGGCGCGCTCCAGCTCCTTTTGCAAAGTGTTTTCCTTGTTTTCAAGCTGTTGCAGCAGTTTCTGCATTTCGGGCTGGTTCTGGTCCTTCTGCTGGTCCAGGAGCTTCTGCAGCTCCTCGTAGAGCTTCTTGGTCTCGGGGTCGAGCAGGGTTTCCATCAGCTTCTGCAACTCCTTGGCCTTCTCGGCCAGCTCGTCGTTTTTCTCGGGGTTGAGTTGGTTTTGCTGCTCCTGGAGCTGCTCAAACTGCTTTCTGAGCTCGTCGAGGGCTTGGTCCATCTGCTGTTTCTGGTCCAGCATGTCCTTGAGCTGCTTGCGGTCCTGGAAGTTCAGGTCGCGCTTCACCTTGAGCTTATCCTCGGCCTTAGCCAGCTCGCGTTCCATCTTCTTGCTCTGCTCCTTCGACTGGCTCAGCTGGCTCTGCACAGCTTGGCTCTGTGAGGCCATCTGCTGGCGCATCTCCGTGCGCGAGGGCAACCGGAACTCCGCCGCCCGGCTCCGCGCCGACTTCGGCCCGTGCACGCCATCGTTATCCCACACCTGCACGAAGTACTCCAGCCGGTCGCCGGGCTTGAGGCCTAGCGGCCGGATATCCCACTGGTGAGCGTAGCTTTGATTGGGGCCGCTGCTCAGGGGCAGGGCGCGGGTCTGGTAAGCAGCGTTAGGCCGGGCCTTGCTCAGCACGCGGTAGTGCAGCTGCAGGCGCGAGAAGCCATAGTCGTCGCGCACGTTGCCGGCCAAAGCCAGGAAGCGAAGTGAGGTCGTATCCTGAAAGCTCTCCAGCGTAATCTCCGGCGCTTGGTCCGGAATTACGGTGAGCTGGTACTGAATTGGGTCGCGGTTGGGGCTGAAGCTGTTCTGCAGCTGCACCGCGTAGTCCTGGCTGCGCACTACTTTGCGGCTCACCCGAAACAGCTCGTCATTGGCCTCGGCCGTCACGGTTTCGTCGGGGTTGCGGAACTGCAGCTGCAGCTTATCAGTGGCGGCGGTAGTGAACTCCCACTGCACCGTGCTACCCTCGGGCACGGTGAGGTTACCAGAGTTGCGGATGGTTTCGGCGGGCTTGCCAATGTAGGCCGGGTAGGCCACTCGCACGGCAAAGTCGCGGAGGTTGGGCCGCTCCCGCACTTTCAGGTCGTACTCCGTAGAGGTAACATTAGCGGCCGAAAGCTGGAAGTTCACATCCTGCTGCAGCTGCCGGAACTGGTACTGGAAGCGGTTGCCCTGGCTGCGGGTGAGGCGGCGCGTGCGCCCCCCATACTCAATGCTGATTTCGTTGGGCAGGGCCTCCCCTTCCACGGCCACATCCAAGGTAAAATCTTCGCCCTTGAAGGCTTTGAGGTCTTTATTGCCCAGCACAAACCGGAACGGTGCGGGCGGGCTGTACTTGTTGTTATAGTGCAGAATCCGCTCGGTGCCCTGCACGAACAAGGCGGGGTAAATCAGGAGCACCAGCATGACCACGGCGGCGGGCACAGCTACGTATTTCCAGAGTGGCCTGGTCTGGCTCTTGATGTTGATGCCCTGGCTGAACTCCACGCCGCGCAGCTGGGCGGCGCGCTGGTCGAGGCTGGCGGCCAGCAGAGCGTTGGTCTGGGCCTGGCCCCGCAGCTGCAGTGCATTGAGCAGGCGGTCCTGCACATCGGGGAACAGCTCACCCACCCGGCGCGCAGCCTGCTCATCGGTCAGCATGCGGCGCAGGTTGGTAAGCGCGGCCAGGGGTTGCCAGATCCAGCGCCCAAACGCATACACCGACAGGCCTACGAACCCAAACAGCAGGCCGGCCCGCACCCAGGTGGGCAGGTACAGGAAGTACTCAAGCAGGTTAACCACCAGGAATAGGGTAAGCAGCAGCCCGCCGGCCACCAGCGCACCCCGCACCAGCAGACTCAGATAAAATTTACGCTTAAAGGCATCTAGCCGGGCCAGCACATCGTCTAGCGCCCGGGTTGTTGCAGGGTCTCGCTCCACCATAGGTCTTCAGCCAGTTTCAGGCCTGGGAAAGATACGGATTTAGGGGCGCAGGATGCACCAACCCATATCCTTATAGGAAGGACGCGCCAGAAGGGGTAAAATGTTCCGTTTTGGAGGAGGTAGGGTTTTGATTATGACTTGGTAGGACCTCACCCCCGGCCCCTCTCCTCTGGGAGAGGGGGGCATTCTGGAAGCAATGGACAATGAAGAATGACGAACAAATCATTGGTCACTGCTCATTACGTAGTGTTCAGTGCCCCGTCTCCTCTCCCGGAGGATGTGGCGCATCACGCCAGCGGGACCGGGGGTAGGGTTCCTACTGCCACCACTGCATCTGGGGCAGGGGCTGGCCTAGCGTTACGGGTTGGCCTAGCTCGGGGGTGGTCATGGGTAGGTGGCGGCGGGCGGCTTCGGCGGAGGCGCGCTTTACCGGGTCGTTCCAGGGGTGGTGGGCCTCAGTGAAAGCGCCCCAGTGTACGGGCAGCAGCACTTGGGCCTGCACATCAAGAGCGGCCTGCACGGTTTGCTCGGGCAGCATGTGAATGTTGGCCCACTGGGCATCGTACTGGCCGCACTCCATGAGGGCCAGATCAAAGGGGCCATGCTGCTGGCCGATGGTCTGGAAGTGCGGACCATAGCCTCCGTCGCCGCTGTAGAACACGCGCTTGGTGGCGGATTTCAGTACCCAGGAGCTCCAGGAGGTGGAGTTGCGGTTGGTGAGGCCGCGGCCGGAGAAGTGGCGGGCCGGCGTGCTAATGATGGTCAGGCCGGGCAGCCTCACCGAGTCGCCCCAGTCTAGCTCATGCACTTTGGTGGGTGCTACACCCCAGGCCAGCAGGTGGGCCCTCACGCCCAGTGGCACGTAGAAATTGCTGGTTTTGTCTTTGAGGCGCAGAATGGTTTGGTAGTCGAGGTGGTCGTAGTGGTCGTGGGAAATCAGTACGGCGTCGATGGCCGGCAGCTCCTCGGCGGTAATGGCCAGCTGCGGGTTGTAGCGCTTGGGCGTAATCCACGGAATTGGGCCCATTTTCACACTCAGCATGGGGTCGAGGAAGATGTTCTTGCCGGCTATTTCCACCAGGCTGGCTGAGTGCCCAAACCAGGTAGCCCGCACGGTTTCCGGCGTTTTCTGCTGAATGCTGGTGGCCGTGAGGGGCCGGGTAGGCAGGGGGCCATCGGGCATGGCATGGGGCGTTTTGCCGAACAGGAATTTCCACAGCGCCGAGAAGGTGCTACCGCCCGTCATCATCTCCGTGGGCACTAGGTTCCTGAACTCGCCATCCTCATAGTGGCCTGACTTCGCGTAGGCCAGTCGCTGCTCCTTGGTGGGCTTGCCACCCAGCTCGGGGCTCAGGTTAGAGAAGGCTACGCTTACCATTAGCAACACAACTACACTACTGCCAACCAGCCGGCCGAGGAATCTCAATGGTTTACGCATAAATACAGGTGAATCAGCTTCCGCCGGTAGTGGTGAAATAGTTAGACGAATAAGTGCCCCTAATACCTTACGGCTATGGTACGGGCGGGTGGTCAGAAAACAAAACGGCCCCGCCCGATGATTCGGGCGGGGCCGTGCAGGCACTCCACTAGTGGCCTAGGCCAGTCTAGTTGGTCTTAGCTTCGGCCTTAGCCTCATCTTTGGCTTTAGCCTTGCGCTTCTCTTTCTTACCGTTCGCGTCTTTGGTCTTGATTTTCATCTTCTCATTGTCGGCGGGCGGTGTTACGGTGACAGGAGCCGGAGCGGCAGCGGGCATGGAGGCTGCGATGGGCATGCCTTCGGTGTCCAGCTCTACTACTTCGTAGCCCAGCTCCGAGAGGCCGGGGAACGACTTCGCACGGTCACCTACTACCAGAATGTACATGTTGTCGGCGGGCAGGTACTTCTGCGCGCTGGCTTGCACATCTTCCTTGGTCAGGCTATTCAGAATCTGGCTCTGCTGCTTCACGTAGTCCTGGGGCAGGTCGTACTCCACTAGGCGCGAGAGGAAGGCGGCCTTCTGCTGGCCGGTCTCGTAGCGCAGGGCATCGTTCTGGCCCACCGACGACTTCAGGAACTGCAGCTCCTCATCCGAAATACCGTTGCGGTAGTTCTGAATTTCCTTCATGAATTCCTTCACCGAAGCGGCCGTAGCATCAGCACGCACACCAGCCGAAGCGGTGTAAGGGCCTACGTAGCGAGTGCTCTGGAAGCCCGAGCGGGCACCGTAGGTGTAGCCTTTGTCCTCGCGCAGGTTCAGGTTGATGCGCGAGTTGAAGGCGCCACCCAGCAGGTAGTTAGAGAGGGTAGCACGGTAATAGTCACCGGTAGCATCGTAGGTGATGGGGGTGAGGTAACCCACCCGGATTTCCGACTGCGCAGCGCCTTCCTTGTTCACGAAGTAGATGCGGGTCTTGTCGGGCTTGGGCGCGTTTTCACCAGCGGGCAGGCTGATGTTCTTCTGCGGCCAAGCCTTCAGAAACGCCAGCTGTGGCGTGAGGGCGTTCTGATCCACGTCGCCTACGGCCACCAGGTAGCTCACATTAGGCGCGTAATACTGCTGGTAGAACTGCTTCACGTCGTCCAGCGTGAGGGCCGACACCGTGGCGGCGGTACCGCTCAGGGGCGTGTTCAGCACATTGCTCGGTCCGTAGAGCAGGCGTGAGTAGGCCTTATCGGCAATAAGCACGGGCTGCGTGTTCTGGTTGGCAATACCTTCCAGCGTCTGTTTCTTGATACGGTCGAAGTCGGCCTGATCGAAGCGCGGGTGCAGGAGGCGCTCTTCCAGCAGCTTCATGGTGGCGGGAATGTTTTTGGTCAGGCTCTGCACGTACACCGTCGTGTTGTCGTCGCCGGCCGAAACGCGCACGGTGCTGCCCAGCTTATCGAGCTCAGAGCTGAACTGCTCGCCGGTGTATTTCTGGCTGCCTTCATTCATCATGGCCGCCGTGAGGGAAGCAATACCGGCCTTGTTCGGCATGGTCTGCTCCAGGCGGTGACCCCCGCGGATGGTCATCAGCATGGTAACCGTCGGGATTTCCTGGTTACGGGTGCCAATGATGCGCAGGCCGTTATCCATGGATGACTGCCAGATGGTGGGCACTTGCACCACCGGGTTAGCCCCGGCAGCGGGCTGCTTGCTGCGGTCGAAGGTATCAGTAGCCTTCACGTATTTCAGGCCCGCGTACTCGTCCTTAGGCGCTACGTAGCCGGCTTTCGATACTGTGAAGTTGTCGGCTTTGGCTGGCTGCACGCCGCCCGTTTTGGGCACCACGCTCAGGATTACCGCCGATTTGCCCTTCAGGTACTGGTTGTACACGCGCTGCACATCGGCCTTGGTCACGGCCCGAATGTTCTTCAGGTCGAGCGGCAGACGGTTGGGGTTGCCGAAGTACGTTTGGTTGGCAGCCAGCTGGTTTACCTTACCGTTTACGCTGCTTAGGCCATTAATCAGGTCAGCTTCTTCGGAAGCCTTAAAGCGCTGCATATCCTCGTCGGTTACGCCGCGGGTTTCAAACTCCTTCAGGGTCTTGCGCACCGTCAGCTCCAAAGAGTCGAGGGTTTTGCCGGGGAAGGGCAGCGCAATCAGCGAGAACTCGCCGGCCAGCTCGTTGGTGCTGCTGTAAGCAGTAGCCTGTACGGCCTTTTGGGGCTTCGTCAGGTTCTTGTACATCAGGGAGTTTTTGCCCTGCCCGATAATCTGGGCCAGCACGGCCAGCGGCACCTCGTCGGGGTGGCCGTTGGGTACCGTTGGGAACACCATGCGCAGCATCGGGAAGCGCACGTTGTCCTGGTAGCTTACGTAGCGGTCCTGGGTTAGCTTCACGGGGGCCAGCTTCTGGCTCGCCACGGCCGGGCCGCGGTTGATGGGGCCGAAGTACTTCTCCACCATCTTCACCACCTCGGCGGTCTTCACGTCGCCGCCCACGGTGAGGGTGGCGTTGTTGGGGCCGTACCAGCGCAGGAAGAAGTTCTTGAGGTCGTTCACGTCGGAACGGTCCAGGTCTTCGAGGTAGCCAATCGTCGACCACGAGTAGGGGTGGCCATAGGGGTAGAGCGTCCGGATGATGTACTCGTTGGCCTGGCCGTAAGGGGCGTTATCCACGCGCTGGCCACGCTCATTCTTTACCGTAGAGCGCTGAATCTCAAACTTCTTCTGACTTACGGCATCCAGCAGGAAGCCCATGCGGTCGGCTTCCAGCCACAGTCCGGTTTCCAGCTGGTTGCTGGGCAGGGTCTCGTAGTAGTTGGTACGGTCAAGGTTGGTAGAGCCGTTGAGGCTACCACCGGCCGAGGTTACCAGCTTGAAGTGCTGCTGGTCGCCTACGTGGTCGGAGCCCTGGAACATCATGTGCTCAAAGAAGTGAGCAAAGCCCGACTTCCCAATCTGCTCCCGGGCCGAGCCTACGTGGTAGGTCACGTCTACGTGCACCAGCGGGTCAGAGTGGTCCTCGGTCACGATGAGCGTGAGGCCGTTGGGCAGCACATACTTCTCGTAGGGAATAACCAGCTCATTGCCCTTGCGGGTTACTTTCTCCACCAGCTTAGCACCACCCATGGTAGAGGTAGGAGCCTTTTTTACTGTGGCCGGCTTGGGAGTAGACTTTTGTTGGGCCATTGCCGGGTTGAGGGCCAAAGAGGCACCAAGCCCGAGCAAGAGCAAATGATTACGAGTCATTAGTGGGGAAATAGAGGATGAAGAAAGCTTAGTAGCCCGGAAGTTACGCCGTGAAAGACACAGTAAAAAACAGGAAGATGCAAGTAATTGCCTAGGCTTATTCCAAGCCAAGCCAACTGATCTAAGGAGCATGCCGAAATACCACGCACAAGCAGAATGTCTGGTGTGAGTTGCTTAAGATACCGGCGCCCACTGTGGAGACACTCACTTAGGCATCCTCGTCGCTACTGTTGTTTAGCAGCGTCGTTCTAGGCCAGTTGTTTAATAGAGGAGACCTGAGTAGGTGTCACTACAGCGGGCCCGAGGTAAACTGATTCAAGCTAACAAGCCACCAGCGCTACAGTGCCTGAATGTATTCATAGGGTAAGATATAAATCCAAGGGATTTTCAGCACCTTGAGCCAGAGTAGCCTAGCTGCCGAAAATCGGCGCCTAGGCCACTCAGTTCGTTCCACCATCTCCCCTACTTGCGTATGCGCGTTCTTTCTACCGCCGCTTTGGCGGGTCCGGCTCTGCTGCTCGGCCTCTTGGCCGGCTGCCAGGGCAACTCCTCCACAACCACTACCGCCAGCTCCAACGCGGCCACTGCCCCCTCTGACACCACCATCACCTCTCCGCCCGATGGCATCACGACGGCGGATATCGGCAACCATATCAAGGTGCTGGCTTCTGATGAGTTTCAGGGCCGCAAGCCCTTCACGGCTGGCGAGGAAAAGGCCACTACCTACTTGGCAGATGAGTTCAAGAAGCTAGGCCTCAAACCCGGTCCCGATGGCTCTTACTTCCAAAACGTACCTCTAGTAGAAATTACCGGCACGCCCTCCAGCACCATGCAGGTAACCGGCAAAGGCCAACCCCTGACCTTCAAC